>CAWUII010000077.1:0-10701 GCA_963922575.1 uncultured Opitutia bacterium | reverse complement strand
CGCCAATCTCCGCATTGGCAGTGTCAGAGTTAGCTCTCGGGGTGATGTGGTTTACCCGACGATACAATTGCGGCCCATCCTAAGCGATGCCAGACAGGATTCTGGCGATCCCGGGTCGGCTGCATTACAAACCTTTTACTACTTTTTGAAATTGCACCCCCGAACAAGTAAGCAACAGGGTGTAAAAACTAATATTGCAAAAAGCTAGCCAACTGCTTCTGACGGGAGAGCACTTATCGAAATGACTTTGCGTAAAGTCTTGACGAATCAAAATTTAAGAGCATCTATGCTTCTTTAAGTCGGGCCGTAGCGCAGTTTGGTAGCGCACTTCGCTGGGGGTGAAGGGGTCGCAGGTTCAAATCCTGTCGGCCCGACCAGCGGTTGCAGCAAAAGAATAACTCACAATGGAGCTACACGACTACCAAGTACGCTTCTTATGACGATTAGCACGTGAACGCTTGCGGCGTTTGTGGTTGTTCATCTTGAGACGACGTTTCTTTTTTAGGTTACCCATCTATTTTGTCTGGACGTTTGTATTTGAGAAAAGGAAATAACAAAGACTAGTATTTAACAGTATGTAAAGTCCTAATTTGATATTTATTGCTTAAAAACATGTGATTGTGATTGATGCCCACTCACGTAATGCACCGCTTTAGCAAGCTATGAGCCAGGTGGGCATAGCGTTCCAAGTAATTATGATTCTGCTGGATGTTTCAGCTTTAGCCGCTTTAGCAATAATTTAAAGTGCTTTGACAGTTCGGCAGTCAAACGCTTCGACTGGGTGCCGGTATCGCCTGAATCCGGTAAAACTACTTCGCTTAGATGAAGCGCAATACCATCAAATATTGGCCGACGTTTCTCCGTACCCGCAGATTTTCCCGTTATGAATTCGCCTAGTAATGGAATGTCCGCCCCTGAATACAATGAATCACCCAGAACCGGAATTCCTGCTACACTTGCATGTGCACGTATCTGATGAAATCGGGGGAAGAACGTTTCCGCCTCCCATAAAGCCCAGCCTGAAGCAGGCTTATCAAGACGTTTAAATTGTGTCTGCGCTTTTTTTCCTTTGGCAGTCGAAGGAATCATCTTGGGTTTTACATTGTGAGCGAGAAGAGGCGCATCCGCGATGATTTCATCCAATTCCTCGGATACCCTGGATTGTGTAACTAGCAGAAATTTAAACTGAAGCTTATGAGAACCGACCCAATTACGAAGTTCAGCCAAGCTTGCTCTGTGCTTTGCAAACAGAGAAACACCCGATATTTCCGGATCCATAATGAAGACAGAGCCAAACAATGTCGCTCCACTCGTTACGAGTTCAGGCTTTTTTGCCTGTAACTGCTGGTTCAAAGCATTATCCATGTCGTGCGTATCGGCATTCCATGGATGCTGACGAATCGCTACACCCTCTGGTTTATCAATTGCGATCCAGTCCTTCGTTTCATCAATTACCGGAAACCGCAGAGGGTGCCCACTTAAAATGCCCGAAGGAAAACCAATGAATTTCTGACTACCCACGGATGAACTGAAAGTTTCTTTGCAAATAAAAAACCCTTGAGTAATTCAATAGATCAAGGGTTTTGTAAAATGCTAGCTCTTAGAATTTACCAGCAATGCACAGCGCGATTTGTGGCGAGCTATTTTGTTGGCGTGCACTAAGCCTCTCTTTCCGGCTTTTTCAAGCGCAGAGATGTAGGCGTTGGCCGCAGGAACTAAATCTTCTTTGCTTTCTGCGGCAGAAGCAGCCACTACTTTTTTGTAAAGTGTTTTGAGGCGTGACGTTACCCTACGGTTGAGCAAAGTGCGCAACTTGGTTTTGCGGATGTATTTGAGTGCTGATTTGGTGTTAGCCATGATTAAAAACTAATTGGAGGGGAGAAACTTGCTTTTGCTAGTTAATTGTCAAGCGCTAATCCTCAACAAACTGGATGAATTTCATTGGAAATCGAAAAGGCGGCGTGAGTATCGTCCTCACACCGCCTTAGTTCATTAAAGTCAGCGTATTAAAATTTCTTTACTGGTTACTCTGCTGCTTCTTTTTTTGCTTTCTTTGCAGCCTTCTTTTCTTCCTTAAGCTTTTTCTTAAGGTTGGCATTTTCAATCAAATCGATCTCATTTTTAACGGACTCGATTTCATCTTTATGTTCGGATGCAGCGCGAAGATCTTCCAGTTCTTTGAGAGCTTCAACATCTTCTGCTGGAACCTCGTAACCAGGCAGGTCGCTAGGTACGATATTCATTTCATGGAGAAGACGTGGATCGACGACATCGCGATAGTTACTTCCATCTGGATTGAGTGTCTTTGCCGTAATAAAGATAATCAGATTACGAGTCGTTGTCGTATCGGATTTGCTTCTGAATAGTCTACCGATTCCAGGGATATCACCTAGTACGGGCACTTTAGTTGAAACGTTCGTCGTGTCTTCAGAACTTAGCCCACCAATCGCAAGCGTATGTCCGTCTTTAAGAGTTACGTTCGCTTCGGTGCGGCGGCTATTAATTCTTGGTATTTCAGTGCCTTCGACAACTACAGCTTCTCCTATTGATGAAACTTCAGGAATTATATCCAGATTGATAAACCCGGCGTCATTAACTGAAGGAGTTACATCTAAATTAATACCAATATCTATGTAGTCAAATCCAGTAAGCTGGCGCTCGCCTGTTTGCGCATTAAAAGCATACTCAGGTAAAGGATAGCGCTCACCGATAGCAATTTTTGCAGTGGTGTTATTGAGTGTAACAACAGTTGGATTTGAAACTAATTCAATATCGTTCTTAGTTTCAAGGGCACTTAACAAAATACTAAATTCATCTGCTGAGAATAGCGCTGAGTCTAACCTTGAGGTAAGGGCGCCGACTCCAGGTGTTGTAACTGTTGCTCCACCAGCAGCTATTGTTGTTGTGTCAGGTGTTCCAACACTAGTGCTCTCATATTCTCTACTAAAAGGACCCGCGGAAACACCATACCCATCGAGGGAAGTCCAGTTGATACCAATATTTTCAATATCAGTATTAGTCACCTCAATAAACTTAGACTCGATCATCACCTGCTCTGTTGGCTGGTCGAGACCTCTAATAACTTCTTCGATCTTGCCCATGCGAGAAGGACGTTCCTTGATCACCAATGCATTACTGCGCACGTCAACTTGGATATTTCCTCCAGCTGCTGGGTCTACAAGAGGCTCGACTGATATTTTCAATTCTTCGGCACGAGCGTAATTGGCAATGAAGATACGTGTGTCTACAGGCTCAGCTGTAAGTTCTAATATGCTTTTTACACGGATAATGTTGCGGTCTTCAATGAAGGTATAACCTAGAGGTTCCAAGACTACTTCAAACACCTGATCCCAGGTAATGTTATTTAACTTTACCGAAGTACGTCCCTGAAGACCATCTGGTATTACAAGATTCAGATCGTACAGATCGGCGACACTGCGTAAAATGGTACGGACATCTTCGTCGGGAAAGTCGACTGAGATTGTCTCTTCATCTTCCATAGATACTTCACCGGAGTTTTTACCCTGCCCGGGTAAATCCAAAACAACTTTGGTTTCATTGGATAAAACACCTGACTTGACCGTTGAAATTTCAGGAGTCTTTACATTGAGCGATTTTCCATCGACAGAACTAGCGCTTAATTGCGCATAAAGTGCCAGGGGCACTGTGAGTAGTAAAACAATTGTGTTACGAGTTTTCATGATATTATACTTTATGATTTTATGATATATACAATTAAAGGAAGTAATACTGGAAAGAAGTAAATGTCCACAACTATTTTGCGGAATCTTTAATTATTCCTGATGTTTTTTCAAAAGTTACTTCTCGAGCAATGTCATTCATCTTTAGAACGTACCCATCGTGCGTGATTTCCTGAATCATAACCATAAAAAACTCACCTTCAACTTGAGGCACCTGAGCTGGAAAGCTGTCACCCTCTCCTAACATTCCACCGCCATTCAGCTGCAAATAGTATACGTCGCCCTTGGCAATAGTTCCTCGAATTTGCGGTTCAAGGTTGGCTTGAATCAGCTCGAGAATAGATGTATTGTCATAAACGATAACATTAGTAGTTACAGCTTTTTCAGCCGAGTCTGCAACCACACCCGTTGAGTAAGGGTTATTCACTGCGTCTATTCCAGCAGAAAAGACTTCGTCCGAACGATTCAGATAAGTCTCTGCGGTTTCCAGAACAGTAGTACGTTGTTTTATGGGCAAAACAATATCTTTGGCTGCTGTCAGCTTGATTTCAGGGTGGTTGCTGATTGCTGCACTCAAGAGAGCAGGGACAGTAGCTAGCAATATGATCTTTAGCAACTTTTTCATAGATGAATAATTATTTAGTGGCGAGCACCGCGACATTGATTTGGGCGGAAAGCTCACCAGAATCGCTATCACTATCGTAAGTAGTATCTATCTGAAATCCTGTCACGCGTGCAATAGTATCGATCTGATAGATTTCGTATAAAAAGCGTAAGATCTCATGAAAAGCACCGTTCACTGTTATTCTGTAATCAATGACAGAATATAGCTTCAGTTCATCTGGACCTTCCAGTGAATATCTCGCATTGTTTCTTTCCAGCTGCATTACCTCAGAAATTGCAATATCGAGTTTTTCTTCAAACGAATAAAAGAAATCAATATTGGTCGAACGTTCTTCTCTTACAAACAATCGTTCGTCGACAGCACTTACATGACTTTTCAGCGTTTGAATGTCAGCGTCTATATTTTCAGAGTTTTTTACATTTAAACTAATTTTATCCAGCTTTGTATTTAGTTCAGATTCCAGAGCCGACAACTTTGTGATTTGATTTGAACGAAGCAGTCCAAAACCAATGCAAATAAGCAGCGCAATGAAACCTACTATTATAGCTGAGCTTTTTTTAATATTGTCGATGACCTGATTCATTTGGAACCCTTTCCAGTCTTTTCCAAAGATATGATCAACGTGAAGGGAATAATTCCAGTATCCACATCCCGTTGTTCAATATTTTCATCGATAACCACTGTATAACCGGACGGTTTTAGCAACTGGGAATTCTCTAATTCACGTTTAAACTGAGTCAGCACTGGCAGATCCTGAACATTTCCGGATATCTTCAGTTTAAAAAGCACTATGTCTTCCGGCCTCGATTTTGGACTTCGTTTAATCTCAACAGCTAACTCCGACAGAGCAATGCTTGTGAATATGAGGTCTTCAGGTTTTACAGATGACAGTTCAACGACAGATTCGTGAGCAATCAACGGGACGCTAAAGAATTTCTGTAGTTCTTTGATGTTGAGCGCATACTTACGAAACTGTTCACTTTTTTGCAGTCTTGAACGATCCGCTGAAGATACCTTTTCAACCTGCAACTCAAGGTCACTGATCGTTTTTCGCAGAAGATAAGCCTGGTACTCTCGCTGTAAAACAAACGCAGCTAAGATCAGAACAGCCGTGTACAAAAAAGCCTTTATTATAAAGGTCATATGGATCGCACGCGTGTCTGGCAACGTAGATTCAATCCTGAAATTCGGATGCCAGTTGGGCTGAAGGTCACCTTGATTACTCATATACGACCTCCTCCTCTTTTGGACTGAATTCAGCGATCAGACTAAAAATGCTAAGCCACTTCGGACCGAGCGTCGACAGATCTACACGGTTACCTATTTGTATTCCAAGATTTTCCAACCATGGATCAAACTCGATCTTTATCGGATCAATACCCAGTGCATTTTCAATTGTACTAGGGATCCAGGACAATTTGGTCGGTAGCATACTCATAAAAATCTGATCAATGTTCAATCCAGTTTGGACTTCGTAATAGCCGGAGACTGCCTGCAGTTCCTTAATGACTTCCCGGAGTAACTTGCGGCCAATCTCGGCAACATCAAATGTGTTGGACTGAAACAGCTTCTTTGCCGAAGCTTCATCTTTTAACCCGAGTTCATTCTGAAGTATTGGGAAAAGGCTATCCAAGCCAAACTTAAGAGAACGGATCATATCGATTTTACCTTTGTTAAGGACAAAAATGTGCATTACATGCGATGTAAGTTCAACATACATGACTGACGATTTGAATCCACTCAACTGCATGTAATTACACAACCCGCCAAGCGTTGCGATTGATGATATTTCCAAGCGTTTCGGCAGTAGACCGAATGACACAATCTGGTCTTGTGACTCCTGTAATACTGCTGTTGGCGCGCCACAGAAAATAAGCTGGTTCGCAGAGTTTCTGGTAGGATCAAACAAAGAGCCATCATGCGCGTTTAAAATCGATATGCTATTTGTCTCTGCATCGATCTCTAGATCTGATTGAAGCAGTTTCCTCAATACACCTTTATTTTTAAGCCGCACACCTGACTCTACTTCATGGTAACGTACAAAACGATTCTCAGGATACACTCCACAATATGCCGCGTAATTGCCTTTCTTTACATCGACTAGTTCTCCTAAAAAGGCACGCATATCCTTCGCGGTGTAATCACCCTCCACAGGAAAGTCGGAAACTGCTTCGATAGTAACGGGAGCTTTATAGCCAGAAGTGCGTGCCGCTAAAATCGAAAATTCAGAAATGTCGACAAACAGGCCTTTATTATTGGATCTGAGCATATTTGAAAGAATAGATCGGTATTTTTCGAAACTACAATCAGTCACTCACGATAATTTCGGGCAAGTAAAAAAAGACATTTTATATTGCGAAACCAATCATCATCACAAAAAAAGCATTTGAAGACCACCTTACATTACGGACGTTTCAAGGCATATCCACGGTGTATTTCCCTCTGGCTCAAAAGCAGGTTATGGATTCACTTTTACTTCGTTTACACACGATCCTGCCGCTTCAAGGTCGGTGATATTTTGCAAAGTAGTACGGGCAATCTGCCTTAGCGCATTTTGTGTAAAGAATGCCTGATGCCCGGTGATAAGGACATTTGGAAAGGTAAGCAACCGCGCAAAGACATCATCCTGCATAACCTTCCCCGACTGGTCTTCGAAAAATAAGTTGTCCTCTTCCTCATAGACATCAATGCCCAGATTACCAATATGCCCTGACTTTAGAGCATTAATCACGGCACTGGTGTCAATTAACGCACCGCGGCTGGTATTGAGCAACGTAACGCCCTGCTTCATTTGTTCCAGCGCAGCTGAATCAATCATATGATACGTAGACTCGAGCAAGGGACAATGCAGACTGATGATGTCCGATGCTGCAAACAACTCTTCTCGCGTAACATACTGACCGCCCAAGGACTTCACCCGTTCATTCTCACTGACATCATAACAGAGAACCTTGCAACCAAAGCCTTTAAACAATCCAACCACCCTCTCACCAATCGTACCGGTGCCAATAATTCCGGCAGTCAATCCATGTATGTCAAAACCCACCAGACCCTGCAACGAAAAGTTGCCTTCCCGGACACGATTATAGGCGCGATACAAACGACGATTCAGTGCCAGCAGAAGCCCCATTGTGTGCTCTGCAACCGCGTTTGGCGAATACGCAGGAACTCGCACAATCGTGATACCCATCTCCCGGGCAGCCTGCAAGTCTACGTTATTAAAACCGGCGCAGCGCAGCGCGACGCAATCAGTACCTGCCTCTTTCAAGACTTTCAGGGTTTCGCGATTTAGTTGATCGTTGACAAATGCGCACACTGCTTTCGATCCGGCGGCCAACGAAGCCGATGTCGATGTCAGCTTAAATTCGTAAAATACCAGTTCGTGCTCACCCAACTTGTTTTCGCTCTCGAAAGATTCTTCATCGTAGGACTTGCTGCTAAAAAAGGATATTTTCATATCCTTACATTTGGAAACTATCGGATTAGATGCAAACTCACAGATCAGTATAGCTTAATAAGAATAGGTTACCTTATTATCCCATAAAAACTGTCTTCTGCGAAACTCCATCGGCTACTGGGAGCGCCGGAGTCCCCGCCGGCTCTTGCCATGGGCTATGCTGATGCCGACGAGGACGTCGGCGTCCCCTGTGATAGGACGTTTCATATTTATTTAGCGACATATTCTAATTTTGCTTACCGCCCAATATTTTCTGTAAGAATAGCTTCCGATGAATTGCCAGCGCACCGTATTTCTTTAGTGCAGATCGATGTTTAGCAGTGCCATAGCCCTTGTGCTTTGCAAAGAAATACTGGGGATATTGCTTCGCCAACTGAAGCATCTCGCGGTCGCGTGTCACCTTTGCTGCAATGCTTGCAGTCGCAATCGCCAGTGACTTACCGTCACCTTTTACCAGTCCTGAATGTGCATATGGAAAAGGCTTAAGCGGTCGCCCGTCTACCAGAATCCCAACAGTGCTTGTCGACTGAAACAGAGAGCCCTCCGTTGTTACATCCGGCAGCTCCCATCCGACGGAGCGCGCAGCCAGGCCTTCCAGCGCGCGTTTCATTGCCAGACGAGTTGCTCCCAGTATATTAAACGCTTCAATCTCTTCGACCGAACCGGAGGCCACTTCGAAATCAAGCAGGTTCTGTTCGCGCAGGCCTTCAATAATTGCAAACTGAGCAGTTCGGGCTTTTTCGCTCAACTGCTTCGAGTCATTGATCGCAGCGCTTAGCTCAATCGCTTCCGAAGACTCAAAAAAATCACGTCCCAGCAAACAGGCGCCCGCAACGACCGGCCCAGCCAGACAACCACGACCGGCTTCATCAATACCGATCAGCCAGTCGAACTCAGCAAATTGCTCATAGTCGTGTAGTTGCAATGGATTCATTTTGAAGAGTGAATGACTGATCTACTATGGAGAATACATCCGAAATCCAAAACATCCGACGCTCAAAGTTCAATGTTCGACGTTCAATGTTCGAAGTCAGTACTTTGACCAGGCTGGTTTTTTGGGCGGCTCCAGCCCCTGCGCTTCGTAAGCTGTTTTGAAGTGCATTTTGGCATAGCCGGACAGCTCGCCCGGCCCCCGAACGGCAACTATCTTTTTGGCCTGTTCCAGAACCTTAGCCCCTGCTCCTTTTTGCAGCACTTCGTCCTCACCCAAAACGTCTCTGAGTTCATTGGAAAGTCGATTCATTTCGCGTACGTAGATTGATCTTGCAACAATCGAAGCAGCCGCCACCACCGGATCTGACTCTGCTTTGGTACGACTGACTAGCTTAAAGTCTTTGCGATCGCTTACGTAGGCATCCACGAGCTTTTTCTTGGTGAACTGATCCAGCAATCCCCAGGGAGCAGGCCGCTTGTCCAGCGCTTCATTCAGACAACGTCCGTGATACCAGGCCAGCAGCTTGTTTAAATTCTCTCCGGACTTTCGGTACAGGTGGTTATACTTTGCCATCCGCGCAAACCCAGTCGCAATCACAACGCCTTTGGTATTACGAATCAGTTTATCCAGTTTGAGAATCGTGCGATCGGTTATCTTTTTGCTATCACAGACGCCTGCTGCTACCCACTCACGCACCATTTTTTCATCGGCTACGACACAGGCCGTCACCAGAGGCCCGAACAAATCGCCCTTGCCGCTCTCATCACAACCGGCATGCAGCGTGAACCATTCCGGATTGTGTACTTCGTCATATCCAAGCCGCGCTTCGCCGGTAATCTCAGCTTCCAGAACGTCACGGACAAAATCCTCGGTTCCTTTTCCCTGCACAACGACCTTTCCGCTCTGGTAACCGACCACATTCACAGCTTCACCTTTGTAGGCAAATTGGGAGTAAGGCACGTCGTAGAACTTCCAGACACTTGAAGGATCATTTTCCAGACGGTCACCCAACTGCTCCAGCTGTGCGTCATCCAGTTTGATCGTGTAGATCTTTTTGGACGCAGGCCCTTCGTCCTCTAGCTCTTTTATTTTTTTCTTTGGCATGAAGTGAGTATTGGTAACCGTTTAATGGGATTTAATTTCAAGGTGTAGCAAGCGCTATTAAGGAGAGGCAAGACAAAGTAATCACTTTCATAATTTGCCTGGCACAACAAAACCTACAAGCACGGAGATACTGAACCCTCTTTTTTCAATAGCGACAGCTTTTCCGCTACCTGAGACTGCTCCGGCTCTGTCAGTGGCCCGTACATCCGATTGTACCCCCAACCATAACCCCAACGATACCAGTTGAAGAAATATGGACTACCGCCAAACCGAACACCTTGAAACATGATCTCAGCCAGCTCCTGATTGCCGGTCTTCCTCAGAATGCATTCCTTAAGCGCTTCATCCGCTGCAAGGCGCTCTGCTTTGGTTCCGCCCTTCCAGTAGGCTAAATCGTGCTCGTAGCAACATGCACACCAATCATCGTTTGTTATGAGCGAGGAATCAGGAAACAGCGAACAGCCATCGCTCCTGAAGTCAGACAAGGCCAACTCCCTTCCGCAACCGAGCAAAAGAGAGCAGTAAATCATTAAAAACAGGAACCTCATATTATAAGTACAAAACATGGAAATATGTCGTGAAATAGGACTTAGCGCGACAAAGTTGATACTATTTTACACTTTTTAAACAAGTAAATTTGACGGAAAGCCGGGCGTGCTGACGGGGGACTTCGACGCTCTGTCGACATTGCTGGAAACGCTCGCACAAAGAGCTTCGAAAGAGCGAAGCTCATAACGAGGGTATATAGCTAAGCCTATAATTACTTGTACAGAGCGCATTCAGATAGCGCAGCACCATTCCCCGGTGCGCACCTGCCTGGGGGGGCTTGAGCTTGTCGAAATGGCGTCGCGTAAGCCTGAGCATTCAAACGTTCGTGCGG
>CAWUII010000076.1:0-10758 GCA_963922575.1 uncultured Opitutia bacterium | reverse complement strand
TGGTGCTGCTCTACCTGAATGCGATCCGTACAAGTAATTATAGGCTTAGCTATAGCGTCCGCAGATGAAAAAGATCAGTGAAAACGTTATTCTTTTTCAGGCTCCTACGAGCCAGCCCCTAACGGTTATTGCCAGATGAGATTTATTCCGCCGGTGATTGACCAAGCATCACGGTAAAAATACCCGCTGGTTTGACATGTAATGTATTTGATCACATTTAGCATCTGAGATGAAAATTATCGCATACTTGAAATCAAATTGTCAGCGCAGCAACGATGTTCGGACGGTCATGAACAAGTACAATCTTTATTACGAAGAATACGAGAATTTCGAGACTTCTGACCCCCGGGCAGCTTCAATATGTGTCGAGATAGATGGCTCGACATTGGCCGATGTCAGTGGAAAGGCTATTGAGAAATATTTGTTGTCAAAGGGAATCGTCGAATCGGTTGACAAAAAGTCTGAAGCGACTTTTCCTGTGGATGAAGAGCAGGAGGCAATACGATCTAAAATAACTCGTTTCTTCTGAAGTATTGTTCATCGAGACAATCGTCTGTTTTTGATCTGGCTAATAAGCATTATCAATTACAGTACAAATGCCCATTTTTTTGTGCATTCTGTCTGCTTGTCATTAATTTTCACTAGACAGAACTGCAATTATCTACATTTTCAAATATCCTTATAAATTTCTACAATAAGTAAACTTGAGTCCGAAAAAACAAGGACTACTCAACAAGGACTACTCAACAAGGACTACTCAAGCTAGTTCAAACTCACAATTTCAGTAAAACGTAATGGAAAAAAGATACACACAGCCCAAAGCACAAGGTTTATACGATCCTCAGAACGAACACGAAAACTGCGGTATCGGTCTCATTGTCGACATGAAGGGGCGCAAGTCTCACGATATTGTAAAGGGTGCTTTGGAAATTTGTGTCAATCTCGACCATCGTGGCGGGTGCGGCTGTGACCCTATTACCGGTGACGGCGCAGGTATCTTTATCCAATTGCCGCATAACTTTTTCAAGAATGTCTGCAAGGATGAGTGCGGGTTCGATGTACCCGATGAAGGTGACTACGGTGTCGGTTTTGTCTTTCTGTCACATGATGAGGAAGAACGTCAGAACGAAGAAACCTTAATTGAAGAAATCATCACCGAAGAAGGTCTGCAAATGATCGGCTGGCGCGATGTGCCCGTAAACAGTGAAATACTGGGCAAGGCTTCCAGAGCATGTGAACCGTTCATGCGGCAGTTCTTTGTTGGCAGAAAAGAGGTCGAGGCCGGACTTCCTTTTGAGCGCAAGCTCTATCTCGTTCGCCGAATGGCGACTCATCGTATTCATTACAATGGTGGTGACGAAGACGCTCTTTTCTACATCTCTTCACTCTCCAGCCGTACGATGACCTACAAAGGCATGCTTACGACAGGGCAACTTGAAGCGTATTTTCCCGATCTCTCCAACGAGGCAATGGACTCCGCGCTCGCATTGACGCACTCACGTTTCTCGACCAATACCTTTCCAAGTTGGCCTCGGGCTCAACCCTTTCGCTATCTGTGCCATAATGGTGAAATCAATACCATTCGCGGCAACGAAAATGCTCTGCACGCGCGGCAGATGCAGTTGGCAGGCGAAGTGTTTGGTGACGACATGAAAAAGTTGTTACCGATCATCAGTGAAGACGGCTCAGACTCGCAGAAATTTGATAACTGTCTGGAATTTTTAGTTCTTTCGGGAAGAAGCCTCGCACATGCAATGATGATGATGATTCCCGAGCCATGGGAACGCCACAAACACATGCCTGACTACAAGCGCGACTTTTACGAGTTTCACGCCTGCATGATGGAGCCGTGGGATGGGCCTGCCTCCATGGCATTCTCCGATGGTGTACAGGTGGGAGCCACGCTTGACCGTAATGGTCTGCGTCCCTCACGTTACTACGTCACTGCGGATGACAAAGTGATCCTTGCCTCGGAAGTCGGTGTTCTCGCTGGCATTGAGCCTAAAAACGTTGTCAAAAAAGGTCGCCTGGAGCCAGGTCGCATGTTCCTGATCGATATGAAAGCCGGCTGCATCATTGAGGACGAGAAGGTAAAAGAAGAAGTCGCCAAGAGTGCCCCCTACGGAGATTGGCTGAAGCAAAACCTTGTTCCATCAGAAAACCTTCCTGAGCCAGAAAATCTCCCATCTGACAATTTCGAGGACATTGAAACACGTCAGAAGGCTTTTGGCTACACGTTTGAAGATGTTCGCTTCATTCTCGGTCCAAGCGCTGAAACCGGCAAGCAACCACTTGGCTCAATGGGCAATGATGCGCCTCTGGCCGTCCTCTCGGACAAATCGCAGAGTCTGTACAATTATTTTAAGCAACTCTTTGCACAGGTAACCAATCCACCCATTGATCCTATACGTGAAGAACTGGTGACTGCCAGTGTGACCTTTATTGGTTCCGAAAGCGATCTTACACGTCCTGGACCAAACAGCTGCCGCATGATCAAGTTTGAATCGCCCCTGATCGACAGACAGGAGCTTGAACAGCTAAAATCGATTAAGCTCGACGGATTTAAGTCGGCGAAACTACCAATCACTTTTGAAACTGAATTTGGAGGTCTGGCAGAAGGACACAACGGCATCGCTGAACCAAAAATTTCAGGAAGAGGACTCGAGGCAGCGCTGGAGCATCTTTTCGAGAACGCAGACGCAGCCATCAATGACGGAGTCAATATTCTGATACTGTCGGATCGCAAAATTGACTCTAGAAAAGCCCCGATTCCGGCACTTCTTGCAGTTGCGGGGTTACACCATCACTTAATCCGCAGCGGCACGCGCAAACGTGTTTCAATTGTTCTTGAGTCAGGTGAACCCCGTGAAGTTCATCATTTTGCGCTCCTGCTGGGTTATGGAACCGATGCAATCAATCCTTATTTGGCACTGGAGTCAGTGCGCCACATGGTTGATCGCGAAGATCTGGAAATTTCACCCGAAAAAGCCTGTAGTAATTTCCTTAAGGCAAACCTGGGCGGCGTGATCAAAACCATGTCCAAGATGGGCATCTCAACAGTTGCATCCTATCGCGGCGCTCAGATTTTTGAAGCAATTGGGCTCAATCATAGTGTTATTGACAAGTATTTTACAAAAACAGCATCTCGCGTTGAAGGTATCGACATCGATACAATTGCTGAAGAGGTCGCCCTGCGCCACAACAATGCCTACGGTACACGCAACGATGAAAAAGCAACACCTCTGGACACAGGTGGTATCTACCAATGGCGTGCCGATGGTGAGCGTCACCTCTTTAATCCCATAACAATCCATAAGTTGCAGCTTGCAACACGCAAAGGTGATCGCGCTATGTTCAAGGAATACTCGGAGGCTATCAATAACCAGTCGAAGGAAATGTTTACACTGCGCGGATTGATGGATTTTAAAATCGATCCCTCCAAGTCCATTCCTCTCGAAGAAGTCGAACCTGCTGAAGCAATTGTCAAACGCTTCAAGACTGGGGCCATGTCCTACGGCTCCATCTCAAAAGAAGCACACGAGGCACTTGCGGTGGCAATGAACCGGATCGGCGGCAAGTCCAACACTGGTGAAGGTGGTGAAGATCCCGAACGTTTCGAACCCGAAAAAAATGGCGATAGCCGTCGCTCTGCAATCAAGCAGGTCGCTTCAGGTCGTTTCGGTGTGACCAGCCACTATTTAGTCAATTCCGATGAAATTCAGATTAAGATCGTCCAGGGCGCCAAGCCTGGAGAAGGCGGTGAGTTACCCGGTTTCAAAGTTTTGCCACCCATTGCAAAAACCCGTGGCACAACCCCCGGGGTCGGACTGATATCACCACCGCCACACCACGATATATACTCGATCGAGGATCTTGCTGAGTTGATCCATGACTTGAAAAACGCAAATCACTATGCTCGAATCAATGTCAAGCTCGTCTCTGAGGTTGGTGTGGGTACGATTGCTGCAGGTGTTGCTAAAGCAAAGGCAGATGTGATTCTGATTTCCGGTTACGACGGTGGTACCGGCGCTTCGCCACGCTCTTCAATACAGCACGCTGGAGCACCCTGGGAACTCGGCCTTGCTGAAACAAATCAAACCCTTCTGCTCAACGACTTGCGCTCACGAGTGGTAATTGAAACGGACGGTCAGTTAAAAACGGGTCGCGATGTCGCCATTGCCTGTCTGCTTGGCGCTGAGGAATATGGTTTTGCAACCGCACCGCTGGTCACCCTGGGCTGCTTGATGATGCGCGTGTGCCACAAAAACACCTGCCCGGTCGGTATCGCTACACAAAATCCAGAACTCCGTAAGAAATTCCATGGTGGCGCTGAAGCCGTTGTGAATTTTATGAATTACGTTGCAGAGGAGATGCGTGAGCTGATGGCTATACTTGGATTCCGTACAGTTCCGGAAATGGTCGGTCGCGTCGACCGGCTCGAAATGCGTCACGCAATAGGACACTGGAAGGCCAAAGGTCTCGATTACACCAAAATCCTCTACCGACCTAATGTTGACCCTGAGGTGGGGACATACTGCACGATGCAGCAGGATCATCTGCTTGAAAAATCGCTCGATATGTCTGAAATTCTCAAGCAGGCTCAACCTGCGATCGACAATAGAACGCCGGTCGAAATCAATCTGCCAGTCGTCAACGTCAATCGTGTCGTCGGTACAATCACCGGTTCGGAAATTTCTCGTAAATACGGTGCCGCAGGTCTGCCGGAAGATACCATAAAGCTGAATCTAACCGGTTCAGCCGGACAAAGTCTGGGCGCATTCTGCCCCAAGGGAATGACTTTTACCGTCATCGGCGATACCAATGATTATCTGGGCAAAGGCCTTTCCGGTGCCAAAATAATTGTTCGCCCGAGTCCGGAATCTCCATTTGTTGCCCACGAGAATATTATCACCGGCAATGTTTGCTTCTACGGGGCGACCAAGGGTGAAGCCTATATCGCGGGTATGGCCGGGGAACGTTTCTGCGTTCGCAACTCCGGGGTCGAAGCGGTTATTGAGGGCCTTGGCGATCACGCATTGGAGTACATGACCGGTGGCATGGTTATCAACCTCGGTGTAACCGGGCGTAACTTGGGTGCAGGCATGTCCGGCGGTATTGCTTATATCTACGATGAAAACGGCGATTTCACTCAAAAGAGTCTTAACCCTGACATGGTTAACGTCTATCAACTCGTCGAATGTGACGACGCAGAAATTGCCTTGGTTAAAGGTAAGATCGAAAAGCACGTCGAATATACCGCATCTGCACGTGGTCAGCAAATTCTGAAAAACTGGGATAATGCACTCGGCAATTTCCTCAAGATCATGCCTCAGGATTACGAACGCGTCTTACAAGCTCTAAAACGCGCTGAACAAAGCGGTCTCGAAGGCGATGACGCCATCAATGCCGCATTCGAAGAAAACGTAAAAGCAGGACATTAACCTTTAACTCCTTTTCATAATTATGGGCAAACCAACTGGATTTTTAGAAACCGAACGCAAGACGATCGCTAACCGCGATCCGATCGCACGTATCAAAGACTGGGACGAAATCCATGAGGATTTCAATATCAAGCTGGTACAGAAGCAGGGCTCGCGATGCATGGACTGCGGCACACCTTACTGCCATACGGGCATTACCTTGTCCAACATGGCAAGTGGTTGTCCGATCAACAATCTCATTCCTGAATTCAACGATCTGGTTTATCGTGGCAAATGGCACGATGCCTACCTTCGCCTTGCAAAAACCAATAACTTCCCGGAATTTACCGGGCGCGTTTGCCCGGCTCCCTGCGAAGGTTCCTGTGTGCTCGGCGTCATTGAGCCACCGGTAACTATCAAAAACATAGAGTGCTCTATCATCGATAAAGCATGGGCCGAAGGCTGGGTGAAGCCTGAAATCCCGGAAACCCGCACGGGCAAAAAAGTCGCGGTTGTTGGTTCCGGACCTGCTGGTCTTGCTGCTGCGGATCAACTGAATAAGGCAGGCCACCTAGTTACTCTATTTGAACGTGCAGACCGTCCGGGCGGCCTGCTTATGTACGGCATTCCCAACATGAAGTTGGAAAAAGATATCGTAACGCGTCGCGTTAAGCTCATGGAAGACGAGGGTGTTACTGTTAAATGTGGTGTCGAAATCGGCAAAAACATCAGTGCCAAAGAACTGTTAAACGACTTTGATTCCGTAGTATTGTGCTGCGGAGCAACCAAGCCACGTGATCTGCCGATTGAGGGCCGAGAACTTAAAAACATTCATTACGCAATGGAGTTTCTAGGGCCGAACACCAAGGAACTTTGGGATATCAAGGAAGGTAAATCCAAGCAGTTCAGCGAACTGGCCAAGGGCAAAAATGTCGTCATCATCGGCGGCGGTGATACCGGCACTGACTGTGTTGGAACCTCGCTACGCCACGGTTGCAAGAGCGTGACTCAATTGGAAATCATGCCAAAGCCGCCAATGGAGCGCTCACCGGACAATCCCTGGCCCGAATGGCCCAAGGTCTACAAGATGGACTATGGTCAGGAAGAAGCTGCTGCCGTGCAGGGCGAAGACCCGCGCCAGTATCTGGTCAGCTCCAGCAAATTCGTCGGTGATGACAAGGGTAACGTCAAAGCAATGCATGTCCACAATATCGAATGGGTTAGTGAAAATGGTCGTTATATGCCCAAAAAGGTTGAGGGCAGTGAGCGCGTAATCGACGCGGATCTCGTGCTGCTGGCAATGGGTTTCCTCGGGCCGGAGGCAACGATTGCCGAAGAACTAGGTCTGGAACTCGACGGTCGTTCTAATGTAAAGGCAGAGTATGGCAAATTTGCCACTAGTATAGACAAAGTATTCGCTGCAGGTGATATGCGCCGTGGTCAGTCCCTGATCGTATGGGCCATCAACGAAGGCCGTGCCGTCGCCCGCGAATGCGACCGCTTCCTGATGGGTTCGACTAAGCTGCCGTAAACTACTCTATTCACCCTATAAGTACTTGAACAAGTACTTATAGGGCTTACAGTACGAATTATGAATGCATTAAACTACACCGACGTAAGAAGTAACTTCGCAACAGTCATGGAAAAAGTTTGTGATAATCACGAGCCTTTGATTATCACTCGAAGCAAGAAACGCTCGGTAGTCATGATTTCTCTTGAAGATTACGAATCAATAGAAGAGTCCAATTATTTATTACGTAGTCCAAAAAATGCAAAGCGTTTGCGTGATGCGATTGAAAATGTCGATAAAGGAAACTATAAAGAGCACAAGCTTCTTGAAGAATGAAATTATCTTTTGAAAAAGGTGCTTGGGAAGAATACTTGTACTGGCAAAAAGCAGATAAAAAAGTTTTACGAAAAATTAATGAACTTATAAAAGAAATCAGGAAAAGTCCGTTCGATGGCATTGGAAAACCCGAGCCCTTAAGATTTGATTTAAGTGGGTACTGGTCCAGACGCATTAATCAGGATCATCGGTTGGTTTACAAGATTAGCGAACATTCCAATGAAATTATAATCATACAATGTCTCTACCACTATTAACTAAAACAGTAGAAATTCAGAATTTATAGTTAGCAGTATTCAGCAAAACCATGGAAACCAGCCCACCACTCACCAGCGCCGAAAAGAAAGAACTCCGCGGAATCGCTCAGCGGCTCAAGCCGCACGTGTATCTTGGCAAACAGGGCTTAACCGAATCGGTTATTGCTGAAATTGATACGGCGCTTATGAAAAACGGATTGATCAAAGTGCGCTTCGAAGCCGATCGTGAAGCGATTCAAGGCTACGTCACTGAAATTTCTGAAAAACTCAGCTGTGAATTTGTCGGCAGCGTTGGTAAAGTCGGCATTTTCTTTCGTGAGATGTCTGAAGGTCGAAATGGTTGAACCGTTTCAATTCAGTATCAATGCGCTTCCAGCCAGTTGTCGCCGATTCCGATTTCAATCTCGATCGGGCATTTAAGGTCTAGGGCAGATCTCATCTTGTCGTTTAATACTGAGCGCACTGCAGATTCCTCACCGGGCGCGAGATCAAAGACCAGTTCATCATGGACTTGCAGTAACATCCGAGTCTTCAGAGATTGTTTAGTCAGCGATTTTTGAATGCCAAACATGGCAATCTTGATCATGTCGGCGGCAGTCCCCTGGATCGGCATATTGATTGCATTGCGCTCGGCGCCTGAGCGAACCGTAGCATTGCTGGAGTTGATGTCGCGCAGGTAGCGACGTCGGCCAGTGATGGTTTCGACATAACCTTTGGCTCTGGCAAATTCCTGTATCTGATTCATATAGTCGGGAATGCCGGGAAATTGCTTGAAATAGCTGTCAATGATCGCCTGTGCTTCCGTGCGGGAAACTGTGCCAAGACGCTGTGCCAGCCCAAAGGCAGAGATGCCGTAAGGGATGCCGAAGTTGACCATTTTTGCAGTGCTGCGTTGCTCGCGGTTAACGGCATCCAACGTAATGTCGAATATTTTTGCCGCGGTGGCTGCATGAATGTCGCGACCTTCCCTGAATGCGGTGAGCAGTCCCTCGTCCTCAGTGAGCGCAGCGAGAATGCGGAGCTCTATCTGTGAGTAGTCCGCAGACAGCAACTTCCATCCGGACCGGGGGACAAATGCCTTGCGGACTTCTCGTCCCTGAGCGCTGCGTATAGGTATGTTTTGCAGGTTGGGATCATTGGAGGAAAGTCTTCCCGTAGTCGTCTGCACCTGACCGTAGTGCGTATGTACGCGTCCGCTTACTGGATCGATGGCCTGGGGCAATGCATCGATGTAGGTGCTTTTAAGCTTGGTCAGTTGACGATATTCGAGGATTTCAGCAATGATCGAGTGCTTGGACGCCAGCGAGTTAAGTACCTGTTCATTGGTTGCATACTGACCGGTGCGGGTTTTTTTTGGCTTTTCAACGAGTTTGAGCTCATCAAAGAGGACTTCTCCGAGCTGTTTGGGTGAATTAAGATTAAACTCACGACCGGCGGTCTTGTGAATGGAGTTGCTTAACTGAACAATATGATCGTCCATGGATCGACCAATATCTTTTAGGGTAGCTTCGTCTATAAGAATGCCTTCACGTTCCATTGCGACCAGAACCGGCAATAGTGGCGTTTCAATTTCGTAGAAGACTTTATGCTGTCCACACGCTTCAAGTTTTTTCACAAAGAGCTGCCATAACTGCAAAGTCACATCAGCATCTTCGATTGCATAATTTGCCAGATCGCCCCTGCTGACGTTGGAATAGTCAATGGTTTGGCCTTTTTTAATGTCTGGAATCAACTCGCTAAAGCGGATCGGGCTGTACTGGAGAAATTCCTCTGCGAGTGCGTCTAGATTGTGACGCCGTTCCGGGTCGATCAATGAATGCGCCAACATCGTGTCATAGCATAGGCCGGATACTTCGATGCTCTGTTCTGCTAGAATGGACAGATCAAACTTCAGATTATGACCGATTTTGATCAGGGACTCGTTCGTAAAGATCGGACGAATGTGTTCTAGGATAGATTCAGCGGCTTTTATATCGTCCGGTATGGGCACAAACCAGCCACTGTGCGCTTTTGTGGAAAAAGAGATGCCTACCAGATGCGCGCTGCGTGGATTGAGGCTGGTGGTTTCTGTATCAAAAGCAAAGGTCTCGGCAGCAGTGAGCGCATCAACCAGTTGTTTCAGGGCTGCTTCCGAGTCAACGATGTGGTAATCGGTTTTAACATCGTCAAATCGTTTTAAAGTAACCTCTGGCAACAGATCAAGTTGTTCCGTGGTGGTGAATTTTTGCTGAGCTGTCAGTGCTTTTTCATCGTCTTCGCTCATGAGGACAAGGTTCGCAGGGCTTTGCGAAAGAGCTTGCTCGCTTTCAAACAGGCGCTTGGCAAAGGCGCGAAATTCGAATTCGGTAAACAGCGGCAGGAGTGTTTCCTTACTGGGAGGTTCGAGTTGCAGGTCTTCCCAGTCGACACTTATCGGGACGTCCAAAAGGATCGTGGCCAGCTTTTTGGACAGACGCGCCTGGTCGGCATGGTCACGTACACGTTCCTGTTGTTTGCCTTTGAGAGAATCGACGTGATCAATGAGATTCTCGACTGTATCATATTCAGCCAGCAGTTTTGCAGCTGTTTTCGGGCCGATGCCGGGTATTCCGGGTATATTATCTGAAGTATCGCCACAAAGCCCGAGCATATCGATGACCTGATCGACACGACGGATGTCCCATTTCTTTTTGATCGCTTCGATGTCGAGAATTTCCACCCCGTCACCCTGACGTGAAGGACGGTACATCTTGATTTTTTCCGTCACCAACTGACCGAAATCTTTGTCCGGAGTCACCATGAAGATTTCATCAAATCCGTCTTTCTCAGCTCGGTGTGCAAGAGTACCGATAATGTCGTCGGCCTCGTAGCCATCTAGAGTGAGCGCAGGAATTCCAAATCCCTCGGCCATTCGACTCAGATGTGGCAGGGCCTCGGCAAGATCCTCTGGCATTTCTTCGCGCTGAGCCTTATATTCAGGATGAAGTTTGTGGCGTTCGGTCGGTGCAGAAGTGTCGAAGACGACTGCGAGATGCGTCGGTTGCTGTTTTGTAATCAACTGAATCAGCGTACCGGTAAAACCGAAAATGGCGGATGTATTGAATCCTTTGGAAGTGATGATTGGATTGCGGATGAGTGCGAAATGCGCGCGGTAAGCAAGCGCCATACCGTCCAGTAAATAAAGCGTTTTAGGCATCTGGTGAACATTGAACGTCGAACGTCGAACGTCGAACTTTGAATGGTGTTTTTTTCACTG
>CAWUII010000075.1:0-10798 GCA_963922575.1 uncultured Opitutia bacterium | reverse complement strand
CAAGTCCGGTTCGGAGGGAGGGGTGAGGTTCAAACCCTCATTCCTACCCCTATCCCAATGCAACCGTTGTACCTTGCAGAAAAAAGCACACCCATGGAGATATCAATTTCGATTGGGTACCCGCACACCTTTATGGAAACTGTATATAGGTTCCACAGGGTAAGTTGTGGGTTTCTATAGCTAAGCCTATAATTACTTGTACGGATCGCATTCAGGTAGAGCAGCACCATCCCCTGTGCGCATCCGCGTCGCGTAAGCCTGAGCATTCAAACGTTCGTGCGGCGCAGGGACGCGCCTGCGCTACCATTTTGGATAAGAATCATGTGTTCAGATGATTACATACTTAGCTATAAAGTACAACCCGAGCAAACTGACGGAGTTGTGTTGTGTAATTAGCCGTCGATCTGCTCTTCCAGAAATGCAATTAATTCGTCTTCGCTGATGCGTCTCTGCTTACAGGTGTCGCGATCGCGCAGAGTGACGGCTCCGTCCTTTTCAATCGTATCGAAGTCGATGGTTATGCCAAAGGGCGTACCAATTTCGTCCTGTCGACGGTAGCGTCTTCCGATTGCTCCCGAGGCGTCGTAGAAGACATTCCAGCGCCGTTGCAGTTTTTTGTAGAGTGCCTGCGCGCGTTCTACCAGTTCGGGCTTGTTTTTCAGCAGTGGAAAGATTGCGGCTTTTACGGGTGCTATCTTCGGGCTGAATTTAAGTACGGTACGTTTTTCCATGGTTCCCTTATCATTAGGAACTTCATCTTCACAGTAGGCTGCGGTGAGGACTGCAAGCAGTGTGCGGTCGACACCAAGAGAGGGTTCGATAACGTTCGGGACATACTTTTCTTTTTTGGTTTCATCAAAGATCGCCATCGATTTGCCAGAGTGTTCCTGGTGTTGCATAAGATCGTAATCACCACGACAGGCGATTCCCCAGAGTTCTTGTCTACCGTGTGGGAAGTCAAACATCAGATCGGTCGTCGCCTTTGAGTAAAAGGCCAGTTTTTCTTGGGGGTGAATGTCTTCGGAGATGGATTCACGCGGCAACCCTATGGATACCAGCCAATTGATGCAGGTCTCGAGCCATTCTCGATGCAGTGTTTTCCAGTCCGCATCCGGCGCGATGAAATATTCGATTTCCATTTGTTCAAATTCTCTAGAGCGGAAGATGAAATTGCGCGGAGTGATCTCGTTGCGGAAGGCCTTCCCAATTTGAGCAATGCCAAAAGGAATTTTTACGCGACCGGTATCGACGATATTTTTGTAATTGGCAAAGATGCCCTGAGCCGTTTCCGGCCGCAGATAAGCCGTCGCAGACTGATCAGCAAGTGGACCGACTTTGGTCTCAAACATGAGCTTGAATTCACGTGGCGGCGTTAATGAACCCGGTTTGCCGGTTGCTGGTGAAGGGATTAAATCGTATTCTTCAGGGGTTGCTTCAGTGTAGTCTTTGAGGACGACGGGAGCGAGGGTCCCTTGTTTGGAAGCCTTGCGTTTAAGTGCGTTCGCAGCTTTTTCAGCTTGTTCCTGCTGATCCGGAGATTCAAGAACGGATACATAGCCGATGTTTTCACCTTCGACGGTGACTGGTGCGAAAAATAACTGGTCTGCACGATAGCGCAATTTGGATTCCTTGCAGTCTACCATGGGATCGGAAAACCCATCGACATGTCCGGACGCTTTCCAGATGCTGGGGTGCATGATGATACTGGAGTCAAGGCCCTCGATGTCATCACGACGTTGAACCATGTCGCGCCACCAGGCTTGTTTGATATTGTTGCGCAGTTCTACACCCAGGGGGCCGTAATCATAGAATCCATTATATCCGCCGTAAATTTCGGAAGAGGGGAAGATGAAGCCACGGCGTTTGCAGAGACCGACAATTTCTTCCATAAGTCCGTTATTGGATGTTTGATTTGCCATAATCCGTGACAAAATGAGGCTTTGAATAGGGCGTCAAGGTTGGAAATCTGTGAACGTTGTCCGTTGAAAAGTTGAATTTTGAAAGTACTTAAAGTTTTTGTTGGATATTTTTAATAAATACAAAAGTATTCATTAGAATACCCATTTTTACTGAAGATGAATCAACAAAATATACAGACTCGGGTAACACCGAGTAGTGTAAGAGGCAAGAAAACGAGGCAACTGCGCGGGCATGACTTTCTTTTACTTAAGATTGTGAGCTCACTAATGCAGTTGTGGACGCGGACATTGCGATTTCAGTTAAGTGAAGGGGCAAAGGCAATACTTGCAAGTTCATCGCGCCCACTGGTCGTAGTAATGTGGCACAATCGTTTGTTTGCAGTGCCGGAATTTTATCGGCGGTATGTTCACGGTCGCAAACTGGCCACGGTTATAAGTGCCAGCAGTGCAGGTGCGTGGTTGTCGGGCCTATTCGAACAGATGGATATACACCCCATACGCGGATCGAGGAATCGAAGAGGCATACAGGCATTTCGTGAAATGTTAAAAGCAAACAAGGATGGGTATGATGTAGGTGTCACTCCGGATGGTTCTCGAGGTCCTATTTATGAGATGAAGGCGGGTGCTGTAAGTCTGGCACTGCGCACAAAAGCTCCGATTGTTCTGTTATCGTACAATTACCAAAATGCACTTCGTCTAAAAAGCTGGGACCGGTTTTATGTACCTTGGCCGTTCAGTTGCATTGAAGTGAAGATGGAACTAATTGAAGACGCGAAAGAGCTACTGGGTGAAGACTTGGAAAAAGCTGCAAGTATACTTAAGGTCCATTTGGACGCGATGACTGAAGATGTCGAGGATGACGATTTCTTTTCCGAGGTAGTCTGAGGCCTGACGAAAAAAAGTTCGAAAGTGGTTCCAACTACGTTTTTTAGTACCTTAATAATAAAATTCGTGCATGTTAAGCACAGACTTTTTTACAAAAATTGCGCAAGTGCGTTTGGAAATATTCAATTTTCAACGCCATGCAATTTTCATTTTGTAGTGAACAATTTATTATGTGGTTTAACTCGGAATCGCACATCGTAGCGCGAAGCTTCAGCGAGCGTTTGCCGTGTTTTTTTATGCTCTGCAGATCGCTCGCTGAAGCTTCGCGCTACGAATTCAGAGATTGGCCCTCTCGGGCACCGAATCAACCAATCGGTACAATAAATGACTACTTTTTAAAGTTACACGTTGGTCTTACCAGATAAACTCAGGCGAACTGATTGATTTGCTGCCTGCCTGGATTGTGATGTTATCACCTTCAGCCCAGATCTGATCATTAATTAGGAATTTAAAGTTAATTTTGCCGGTTGCATTATTTGTATCCAATCCCCATTCGGCTGAGGAAATGTTCTTTAGCGGCATGCCCTTTTCCCAACTGAGACCGGCGCCTTCGCCACGGATGTAGAGTGTGTTGCCAAAGCCGACGTCGGTGTAGGCGACAATACTTGTCTTGAGCGCTTTTTGTGGTGAGGTGCTTTTTTTGGCTGCGGTTGTTTTTTTTACAGCAGTCTTTTTTTGAACAGTCGTTTTCTTGGTGGGTTCTTTCGCCATATTAAGTTTAGGTTAAGAAAATTGAAAACAGTTATTGGATTGTAGATTAGAAATTAATTTCAAAAGTGAATTTTAGGGCCCAGTTAAAAGATAAATCACTTCTTCTGCTAAATTTTTGGCATGATCCGCAATACGCTCGATTGATTTTGAAATAAATATTTTTTGAAAGTGAGTAGCATTTTCCGTTCGATCACTCTCGGGGCCTTGTGAGAAAAATTTGAAGTTTTCCTTGTTAAGCTTGTTCACCTCTTTGTCCCTCGCAATCACATCTCTTGCGAGCTCAATATCTTCTTCAATGAATGCCGTAATGGCGTCCTGCATCATTGAGCTGGCAAGTGTGTTCATCGTGCCGATAGCTGCTGTTTCGCCCGAAACGCCATCTTTGCTGAGGATTTTCTTTGCCTGAAGAGCAATCTTTTCAGCTTCATCTCCAGCCCTTTCAAGGTCATGGCTCGCTTTTATTGCAACAAGTATGTAACGAACGTCGATGGAAACCGGTGACCGGAGTGTGATGTAGCGCACGGATTCCTGGTCGATTTCTGCTTCCAGTTGATCAATGGCCTTATCCATTTCGATTGCCCGTTTGAGCTTTTCGAGATCATTCTCAAGAAATCCTTCGGTGGCAATGTTTGCAGCCTCTTTGGCTTTTTCACCAATGAGAACAAGTTTAGTGCGAATATCTTCAAGTTCCTGTTGGTAAAAGCGTTTCATGTGGTTTGTATAAGCCTAGTTTTATAGTTTTTGTAAAATATTAATCACCCAAAACGACCTGAAATGTAAGCTTCTGTTTTTTCGTCATTAGGATTCATAAATATTTGGTCAGTTTGTCCATACTCAATTAGCTTACCCAGGTAAAAAAATGCTGTCCGGTCTGAGACACGAGCAGCCTGTTGCATGCTATGGGTAACGATTATGATAGTATATTGCTTTTTTAGTTCGTAAATGAGTTCTTCGATTTTAGCAGTAGCGATCGGGTCCAGCGCGGAGCATGGCTCATCCATGAGCAAAATCCTGGGGCGTACGGCCAGTGCGCGGGCGATGCAGAGGCGTTGTTGCTGACCACCTGACATTCCCAATGCACTTTCATTGAGCCGATCTTTTACCTCATCCCAGAGCGCTGCACTGCGGAGACACTCTTCAACGACGGCGTCAATCTCGCTTTTCTTCTTGATGTTCTGAATCCGCAATCCGTAAGCAACATTTTCATAAATCGATTTTGGAAACGGATTCGACTTCTGAAAGACCATACCGACATGTTTGCGGAGTTCGATCACGTCGATCTCTTTCTCGTAGATATTTACACCACTGATTCCAATTTCACCGTTTTTGATGCTAGCAATGTCAATCAGGTCATTCATACGATTAAAACAGCGAAGAAAGGTAGATTTTCCACAGCCGGACGGTCCGATGAAGGCAGTCACTTCCTTTTCGTAGATATCCATATTGATATCGAACAGGGCCTGCGCGTCTCCATAGGCAAAGTCGAAGTTGCGGATCTTAATGATCGGACTGTTCTTTGCTGGAGCGTCGGAAGTTTCTTTTGGGACGGATTTACTCATCTGGCATTGTTATTATCAAGAATTACATGTGCTTACCACTTGTAACGTTTACGGATCCGAATGCGAAGCAAGATACTGCTTAGTGCAAAAAATCCAACGATCAGTAAGAAAACAAATGCGGTGCCGTATTGCATGGCCTGTGTATATTCATTTTGAGGTATCTTTGAACTGACAACATAAATGTGGTAAGGCAATGCCATAACCCCCTGAAAGAGGAAATCACTCGGATTTTCCAGACCTTGCCAGGGTAGTTGATCGCGCAGTGCAAATGCAGCGGTAAACATAATCGGTGCTGTTTCACCGGCAACCCGGGCAATTCCCATGATGGAGGAGGTTAGAATGCCAGGAAGCGCGTAGGGCAGAACATTGGTGCGAATGCTGGTCCACCGGGATGCACCCAGTGCAAGTGAACCTTCACGAAATCCTTTGGGAATAGACCGAAGTGATTCTTCGCTCGCAGTTATGATCACCGGGAGCGACATGATTGCCAGGGTGAACCATCCAGCTATCATGGACACGCCACAATTTAGAAAAAGTACGAACATTCCAAAGCCAAAAAGCCCGAATACGATTGAAGGCACCCCTGACAAATTGAGTATGGAGAGTCGGATGATCCTCAACATCTTTCCGGGTTTGCTGTACTCGCTTAGATAAACGGCACACAAGATGCCCAGCACAAGGGCAATTGCGATTGAGCCAGTGACTAGTAAAAATGTACCGACAATTGCGGGACCGATCCCGCCGCCGCTATAGGAGTAGTTGCTGTACGCATACATTTCATCTGAGGGCATTGATTCCAGAAGGCGATGCTCTTTATCACTATACATCAGGCGTTTCTCTTTACGCTGTTTGTCGAGCGCTTTGTATTGATCATTGATTTCGTCAAGACGTTCTTGGATTTGGCTTTTGGTTTCTTTTTGAAGATTGCCCAGATCATTGTACGCTCTGCTTAGTTTTAAGCGCTCGGAATTAAGTGTCTGCATTGCCTCGTAAGTATCCCTGGGCTCATAAACATGCAGCGTCTGTGGCTTCTGGGTCAGGAAAGCAATGTTGATAAAGGGAGCCTTCTTAGTGAAGACTGTTTGGGAGCCTTTGATTGTAATATCTGCGAAAATGTATCCGGCAAACAGGATTACAAGGTAAGTAACAGCCTTTAGTGCTATGGACGTAGCGGATTCAAGAATTCTTCTGTGCGAAGAGCGCTTGGAAAAAATATGCTTATTACCCGAAGTGTCCATGGATGCTATTTCTTGGCTACAAGGTTGATCAATAATTGGAGCGATCGTATTTTTTAACAATCCACTGAGCGCCGTAGTTAATTAGTAGCGAAATAAAGAACAGTACGATACCGATCATAAAGAGCGCTCGATAGTGTAAGCTGTTTTTCACAACTTCGCCCATTTCCTGCGCGATGATACCGGTCATTGTATGTACCGGTTCAAAAAGCACACCAAGACCTTCGGTAAAATCGGGAATCTTTATCCGGTTTCCCGCACAGAGGAGCACCACCATGGTTTCACCGATAACCCGTCCGAACCCGAGCATGATGGCGGAGATGATGCCGGAAAGCGCAGAAGGTACTATGACTCTGAAAGTGGTCTGCAATTTGGAAGCTCCCATTGCAAGTGATGCTGCAGTAAAACTGCCCGGGATGTTATTGATCGCATCTTCTGCAAGGGTGAAAATTGTCGGGATTGCCATTAAGGCGAGTAGACATCCTGCAGTAAAGGCGTTGAGCCGTTCCTGGATGGGGAAGAATGGCACCCACTGTAGAGCATCTATCTGCGAAAACAGGCGGATGGCTTGACCAAACACCACCACGCCAAAGAACCCGATAACGACCGAGGGGATAGCGGAGATGAATTCTATATAGGGTTTGATCAGATTGCGCTCGGTTGGTCCTGCAATCTGATTGACGTAGATGGCTGCACCAACACCCAGAGGAATGGCGAAAAAGAGTGCAATCGACGAGATAAGCAGCGATCCGGTGAGCAATGGTAACAGACCGTACCAGTCTTGCTGGTCACTGGCAGTGATCCAGTCTTTGCCGGTAATAAAGGACCCGAAGGCAAACCAGAAAGAGACTGGTTTATTCTGATCCCAAGCGTCAATTTTTTTAAGATGCGTTGGGATCTGGCTAATGTATTGTGCGTTTAGCTCCTGAAACGTTTCGATGCGTTTGTCCAAGTTTTCCGAACCAAATTCAATTGAGTCGGTTTTTACGAGCACTTGGTTGATAGCGAGAACTAATTCATGCAGTACATTGGCATATTGATCCTGGTCTCTGGTCACTTCAATAATTGCCTGATCAAAATCAATGGGTTTGATACTTTCTTCCAGTTGATCGCGTTCTCTCTGAAGCAAACTCAGATAGGTAGCCTGCAACGCATCTGTAGAGCGCGTTCCAGCTTCTTCACTCAGGCTTTCAGGGAGGTTGAATTTGCGCGATAAGTGATTCAACCTTATCAAGTCTTCATCGATTAACTGATAGCCAGCTTTTTCGACTTTTTGGATCTCTTTTATCAGGTTGGCCAGTGTTTCCTTTAGATTTTTGTTTGTGAGGTACTGGTCGCGTATTTCGATGGCGGCATCCATCTTCTCTTTCACAAACTTGCGCAGGTCTGAGCCTACTCGCATGTAACCCATAAAGACCGCTTTGGCTTCGGGACCAAAGACGATTTTGGATATTTCATTCTGTGAAAGTCCCTGAGCTTTCAGGTCGTCGATCCACTCTGCTTTGATATCGTTCAGGTAGCGCGTGAGTGAAACATAGTCATCTCTCTTTTCCTTTAAAATATCAACGTATTCGAGCCCGGAAAGACGGTAATCCTGAATGCTCTTATGGTAAAGACCAATAAACCCAGCTCCTTCTTTAAACAGAAACAGTGTAATCAGTGCGAGCACAACGATCGCAATCATGGCATGGCTGCCAAAAAAAGCCTTGATGATGCTGTCAGTATCTTTGCCAAACAGCAACCTGCGCCTCTTGTGGAATGCTGGCTTACTTTCTTTGGGTCTGTTGTCTTGATCGGTCATTAAAACACTGCAGAATGAAAACGAAAGTCATCTGGGCAAGCTTACAAAATTTAGTTTTTCGTGAACGTAACTACCTCCGTAAAGATGAAAAAGGTCGTTGTTTCAATGCAACGACCTTTTTTGGGAGTCAAAATGATTCCTGCTAATTACTTCACCGGCAGAAAATGTACACTTTTAACAATTTTCTGGCCAGCCTGGCTAAGGCTAAAATCGATAAATTGTTTTGCAAGCGGGTTTAGAGGCTCGCTTTTGTTTGTTAGATAATAAAGTGGACGAGCCAGTGGGTAATCTTTGGAATCGGGCTGAGCGCCATCTACAGGGATCACTTTAATTCCCGGTGTGTTGATATACGCGAGACCAACATAACCGATGCCGTTCACATTTTTGGCGACTTCTGAAGCAATCTGCTCATTGCCGGCCATCTTCTGCGTTTCGCTGCCGTAATCACGCGAAGACATCGCCATTTGTTGAAAGACTGCATACGTTCCGGATGAAGTATTTCGTGTGTAGGCAGAAATGCTTCCGGTTTGCACAGAAATGGCGGACCAGTCCACTACATCACCCGAGAAAATAAGTTCAACTTCTTCAAGGGTAATTGAATCCATCGGATTGGCTTCATTCACGATTATAGCAATACCGTCTTTAGCGATGGTTATTTTATTTATTTCGACTCCCTTGGACTGTGCTTTTGTAATTTCTTTTTCCTTAACATCGCGTGAAGACATGCCGATGTCGGCAGTGCCATCAATAACAGATGCAACCCCGGTCGAAGAACCCTCTGCGGCGATTTCAAAAGCGACAGCGACTCCTTTTGCTGTCATTTTCGCTTTAAAGGCTTCAGCTAACTGAGGAACCATTTTTGCGCCGAGTGTATCGGAGCCTTTGATCACAATGGTTTCGGTGGCAGTTGCCTGGCTTGCAAAGATAAGAGCCGTTGCACTCAGGAGCATGTATATAAGACGGAATAGTTTCATTTTGTGTGTCGGATTAGTTTTGAAGTATGTTTCTTAGGTCTACGAGGAACATTTCGTAAACTATGTAGAGAATTCTACATGCCAATTGTTTCAGGAACATGTTCGTTATGTTACGTAAATGTTAAAAAGCGTCTTTTTGGTAATTAATGTAGGTTGAATGGCCCAATTTTACATTATCCGATGATTTTACCGTTCTGTAACATTAAAGCGATCAATCTGTAACATTTTTAAATTAAGCTCCGTTTTTATTTTTCAAAATTCTCTAATTTAACAACAAATTATGAACATAACTAAATTGAAACGACTGACTGTTCTTGCAGTCACATTATGCACTGCCTCGGGCCTGATGGCCTCCGACGACGCGCTCCTCGATCTTCTGGTTGAGAAAGGTGTCCTAACAGAAACAGAAGCTGTCGCGGTTGCTGCTGATTTGAAGAAAACGCCGCCTGTGCAAGAACAGCCCGTTTCTGCAAAGCCTGTAACTGAACAATTTGTTGAAAAGAAGGTTGATGAAGCGCTGGAAAAGAGAGCTGCTGAAAAGGGTGCAGTCAAAGTCTCTCACGACAAAACAGGCTTTAAAGTCGAGTCGACCGATGGCATGTGGTCAACAAAGCTGAATTGGCGTGCGCAGATGCGTTTTACTTCTCCCTACAGAAGCGACCCTCGCCAAGTCGATGACTTCGACACTAATCCTGAGAATACGTTCGAATTGCGTCGAGTTCGTATGAAGATCGGTGGTCATGCTTATGAATCCTGGCTTGATTACTATTTTGAGGTTGATTTGCAACCGACTCGCAGTGAAAGTAACGATTCCGAAAGAGCAAGTTCTCGACTCATTGACTGGCGTATCACTGCTCAACCGTATGAGGAGTTGGGTTTTCGAATCGGACAGTGGAAGATTGATTACAACAGAGAACGTGTGGATTCTTCAGGTCGTCAGCAATTCGTAGAGCGCTCGATTGTTAACAGACAATTTACGATTGACCGACAAATGGGTGCGCAGATGCGTGGTCGTCTGTTCAAGGGTACGCCGGCAGATCTTCGTTACTGTGTGGGTGCCTTTACTGGTCAAGGCAGAGGCGTTCAAAACGATGATGACAAATTGATGTATGCAGGTCGTCTTCAGTGGAACTTTCTTGGTCGCGATCTGGAAACAAAGCAGACTGACGTTGAATTTACCGAGAAGCCTACTGGCTCGATTTCGTTTGGTGCTGCAACCAACACCAGTGTAAGCACTCGCTGGTCATCGAGCGGTGGTGGTAATCTTGATGGATTTACTGCTACTGAGACCGGTCAGTATGAAGTTGAACAATATCAAGTAGGATCGGCCTTCAAATACCGTGGCTTCTCATGGCAGCAGGAATACCACTGGAAGAAAATCAGGGACAGAGTAAACAACGCGACCTTTGATATGAAAGGCGCTTATGCTCAGGCGGGCTATTTCTTCCACTATTTGTTACCTTCCGTTCCAAAACAGCTTGAGCTCGCCGTACGCTATGCATTTCTTGATGAACCCAACGAGGGACCCAGCCTGAGCGATAGACTGGTTGACAACAAACGTAGAGAGTTTACGATAGGCGCAAATTGGTTTATCGCTGGTCATAACAACAAAATTACAGTCGATTACTCAAGATTATATTTGGATGATAGAGTGCTGAATCGTGATGTTGATGATGGTCGATTTAGAGTTCAGTGGGACATTTCGTTCTAAGAA
>CAWUII010000074.1:0-11494 GCA_963922575.1 uncultured Opitutia bacterium | reverse complement strand
CTGCGAGGCAGGTAGCGCAGGTGCCTCCGGCACCGCATAGAACGTTCTAACGCCCTGGCTCACGCGACGCAGGTGCTGCGCTACTTAACGCAACCGTTTTACCCGGCAGAAGAAAATCACAGCCTAATCTTCACTATTCTTCCTGTCCTTTCACACTAGAGCAATTCGGTAATCAAGCTAAAATCCGGATCGTAGAGACGCTTGTAAGTGCGGACTGCCAGACTGTCAGTAAGGCCGGCGATAAAATCGCAAAGACGCCTAAAGCGTCCCTCATCGGTCGTTTCCTGTTGTATCAGTTCGTGTTCATAAACCGGCAGGATGCGAAGGGGCTTCTCATTTTCCTCGATACAGTGTTCGCAAAGTGCTTCAAACAACTTTTTCAAAATATACCCGCGCTTGAACTCGACTTGCTGAAGTTGTGGGGAGCAAAAGATCAGGTCGAGCGCAATGCGTTTGTAAAGTTTGCTTTCGGCTTCAACATCGGCATCGACTTCCAACTTAAATGCATGGCGATTGGTTATCTCACTGAGAAATCGCTCGTGTTTTACAAGCGTGCAGCCATGTACAAACAGACCAATACGCGCCCCAAAATAAGACTCGTAACGGTCTTCGCGAATCACCTGACAGAGTTTGTCCAGAAGCGCAATTTCCGCAGGCGTTAGTTCCTGACTAGTCGCCCATTCTGTGAGCCGTCCGATGCTGATGTAACGCGCATGAATACCATCTACAATATCGTTTATCGAATAAGCAGCATCATCTGCCCAATCCATAATCTGACACTCAATGCTCTTAAACGAATTCAGTGCCTCTGGTGTTTTCAATGTTTTCGAAAAATCGTTACTGCCAAATAACCGGTCGCGCCACAGCGCCTGTTCGCTGTAGATAAAGTGGTTTTCAGGATACCGTACGGAACCATCAGCAGATGAATCCGTACATTCGCTAAACAAGGCTTTGTATTTCATCACCCCGTCCAGAAAGGCACGCGTTGGTGCGATGCCCTTGGTTTTACCCGGGCGTTCATAGAGCAATTCAGTTAAAATGCGTAAGGTCTGCGCATTACCCTCAAAACCACCCTGTGGCTTCATCAATTCATTTAACTTACGCTCACCAATATGTCCGAAAGGAGGATGTCCCAGATCATGCGCAAGGCCGATTGCTTCGGTGAGATCTGCATCAATGTAGAACGTATCACTTAGATAGTCTGAACTACCGCGCAGATATTCGCAGATGGAGCGACATATCTTTGCGACTTCGATGGAGTGGGTCAGGCGAGTTCGGTAAAAATCGTATTCCCCGGACTGAAATACCTGTGTCTTGGACTGAAGTCTCCGAAAGGGGTATGAAAAGATAATCCGGTCGCGTTCAATCTGAAACGCATTGCGATAATCCGGTTTTGCTATCGGTGAATCCGGGAAGCGCTCCAGATCAAACTCATTGTAAAAAGTGTTCTTCATATAAAAGGTTTTGCAATGGTTGTTATCGCTATCTCACAGGTACGCTTTGGAGATAGCAAGCCTTAGTGTTTATAAGCTAAAGTTGAATTTAAGGGTCTTTCAAATGACGTAGCGCGACGCTTCAACGAGCGTTTCTGTGAATCCTGCTGAGAGGCAACGCAACGCTCGCTGAAGCGTCGCGCTACGATTGTATTCTTATCGAATTTAACAAAGTAGAATTGATAGAGCCGTAGAGAGTGTAAATTTTAAATTGCAACTACTTGTTCACAAAAAAGACTTTAGCGGTTTTACAATGATAGTGTCATCCAGCAAATATTCTCAAGAACCCGGGTAAACAATCCAATGCTTAACGTGCAGCGTTCGATGTTCAAAGCTAACAAACTTCATCCAGCGTATCCACGATTCGGTCACACATAAAGGTGATCTCCTCATCTGAAATGACTAGTGGGGGGACCAGCAGTAGGCTGTCTCCAAGGGGTCGTATTATGAGTTCATGCGCACGCGCAGCGAGACAAACCTGCCAGCCCATGCGTTCTTCTACGGCCCATTTCTCGCCCTCAGCAGGTTTCAGTTCGATGTATGCAGTCAGCCCTCGTTGCCGAATGTGGCCGATGTTCGGATGTGGTGCCAGTCTGTCGGCGAGTTGTTGCCCGAATGATTCAATCGTCTTTGTCAGCTTGCCGGAGGCAAACAGAGCACTAATCTTTTCAAAATTCTTCAAGGCAACTGCACAGGCTAATGGATTTGCCGTAAAGGTGTGTCCGTGAAAAAACGTCCGACCCTCTTTCCAGTCACCGAGAAAGGTGTCGTAGATCTCCGATTGAGTCATCGTGGCTGCCAGAGGAAGATAGCCGCCGCTAAGACCCTTTGCCAGACAGAGAAAGTCCGGCTTTATGGCTTCCTGTTTGCAGGCAAACAGCGTCCCAAGCCGTCCGAAGGCGACGAAGACTTCATCAAGGATCAGATGTATCTTGTATTTCCGGCAGAGTGTTTCGATGGATTTCAGGAATCCGTCCGGTTGCTGCATCATACCGGCGGCACCCTGAACAAAAGGTTCGATGATGAGGCAGGCGACCTGACTGGCTTCTTTTTTCAGATAGTCTTCAAGGGTTTTCAGGCTGTGATCTGCATCTGCCATCAGGGTTTTACCATTAAAACGGTGGCACTTAGGTGCAGGGAAGTGCCAACTGTCGGGGAACCATGATTTGAAGCGTTCATGAAAGCGGCCCGAGTTACCGGCTGCCATGGTGGCGATCGTATCACCGTGGTAACCACCTTGCATGCCGATGATGCGTTTGCGTTGCGGCTGACCGTTGAGTTGCCAGTACTGGTAGGAAAGTTTGAGCGCTATCTCAATTGCATTGGAGCCATTGTCCGAGTAGTAAACACGATCCAGCCCATCCGGTGCTGCGTTGCACAGTCGGTAGCTCAGTTCGGCTGCGACTGGATGACTGAGACCGAGGTAAGTGCTATGCGCGACTTTGTGCAGCTGGGTTTCAATCGCGGCATTGAGTTCCGGATCATTGTGCCCAAAAGTATTCGTCCATACAGAGGCGATGGTGTCCAGATAGCGGTTGCCCTGATTGTCCCAAAGCCAGCATCCTTCACCACGTTCGATTTGGAGTCGAGGCCATGTGCAGTACTCCTGCATCTGGCTGAACGGATGCCAGGAATGTTGCTGGTCCCATCGGTCTAATTCTTGTATGCTTGGCATTTAGTGGGAATGTTTGGTATTTGAGGATAGATGGCAAAACATCTTTCTTTTTTAAACCCGGATTATCGAGTTTCCCAAACTGTAGTTCGAATTGATAAGTCATTCACTCCTCACCATTCACTATTCTAAATCCGTTGGTGGCGGACGCCTGATCGGCGATTGTCAGGGCTCTTTGTTCTGCTTCGCGCATGGCAGTGCGATCCTCTTCCGTACGGTCGTCATAACCAGCCAGATGAAGCCAGCCGTGTATTAGATACAGGCTGAGTTCGCGGCTAAACGGTTCATTTAACGCCTTTGACTGTTCCAGTGCGTGGTCTACGGAAACGATGATTTCACCGGCAAAGTGCATCGTCGGATCAGCTGGGAAGGTAATGACATCGGTGGGGCTGGGGTCGTCCATAAATGCCTGGTGGACTTCGGCAATGACTGCGTCGGTAACGAAAGCGATAGATAATTCTCCTTCCGTTATAGGGAATGCGCTGGAAGCTGCAATTGAGTGAAGTAAGTTCCGGGTCACTTCAATCGGGCAGGCAAGTGAATCATACTGGTTGCTGATTTCCAGTTGTAGCGGGTTCATTGTCTTGACTGGGCTTGCCATTGGTTGCCGGGTTTGCTTTTTCTTCCTTGTTGTCTTTTGGATACTCAACACGTGAGTGAAGCATGTTGAGCAGAGTGTAAGTGAAGCTTGACTTGATTGCGTAGAGTTCCTGAAACGTAAGTGGACATTCGTCGAGCTGTCCGTCTGCGACACGGTTGGAGATGATGCTGTCGATGAGTTCTTCGATTGCAGGTTGCGTGACTTTTTTTAGGCATCTACTGGCTGCTTCAACACTGTCTGCAAAGAAGATGATTGCACTCTCCTTAAAGGCTGGGCGTGGGCCATCATAGCGGTACGTACTTTCGTCGACTTTTTTCGCATTCTGTGGTTTGGCTGGTTCGTTACAGGCTTCTGTGTCAGTCTGCTTATTTTGTTTCTGCTGAGCCTGATGGTAGAAGTACTGAATCAACCCGGTTCCGTGATGCTGACGTATGACGTCGATGATGACTTTAGGCAGCTTATGCTGGTGCGCCAGCTCGACGCCTTCTTTAACATGTGCCTTGATAACCAGAGCGCTCATTGAAGGGTTTTGTGCTTCATGTGGGTTGATGCCTTCATTCTGATTCTCGGTGAAGTACTCCGGCTTTACCAGCTTGCCAATGTCGTGGAAGAGACAGCAGACCCTGCAGAGCAAGGGGCTGGCACCGATCTCAGCGGCGGCGTTTTCCGAGAGGTTAGCAACCATGAGGCTATGGTGATAGGTGCCCGGAGATTCCATTTGCATGCGGCGCAACAGGGGGTGATTGAAGTCGGTGAGTTCGAGTAGTGTAATGTCAGTAGTGATCTTGAACAGCTGTTCAAAGACAGGGAGCACGCCGACGGCGATAACACCGGTGAGCGTGCTTATGACAATCGAGATCAAGGCTTGCTGACTGACAATTGACAGCGGTACCCTCTCGACCAGCCCTACAAGTAGAACTGCAATGCCGGCAGTGATACCTGCGATCGTACCGGCTTTTACAAGCATAGCGCGCTTGGTGATATTGGATGCAATCAAGCTGCTAACAACGCCGGCGATAAGGGCGATCAGAAAGAACTCGATAGAGTTGTCCTGAAGAATGCCAAAAAGGACGGAAATAGCAAGTGTGCTAACAATGGCCGGACTGATGCCAATCAGGGCTGCCGTGATAATCGGAGCGAAGGTGTAAGGCGTTATAAAGGGTAAGAGCGCCAGAAAGGAACTGTTTTCGGGAAATGCTCCATAGCCCAGCTCCATGATCAGTCGTATGATCAGCAGGTTCAGGAGTACACCTATGGCTGTTATGGTGATGGCCCGTTTGTCTCTGTAGAAGTCCGGCAGTCCATACTTAATGCAGGTAACAATCGCAGCAAAGAGTAGTAGTGTGAGTACGATGCGCTCTAGAAAAAGGGAATTGTATATCAATGAATCATTGCCTCGATTTTGTTCTTCCTGCCGATATGCAGTCAACGATTCAATGACTTCTTCGGTGGCGATTTGTCCGGGTTCGATGAGCGTTTCACCTTCTTTAAAGTGAATGGTCTGCGGGGGTATCTGTTTGATCGCGTTTGCTTTTGCCTCCTTGGTGGCTGTTTCGCTGTAAACCAGGTTTTCCCTGATGCCATAGCGGAAGATGTCGAACAGGGTGCGGGAGATCTCGCGTTTCCCCGAAAGGGCATCGAGGCGGATGCGCAATGCGACCAGTGCATCTTCCAGTGAGCGCGCATAGGGTAGACTTTGGTTGCCTGATTCGTCCATGAGTTGAACAACCGCAATCTGGGGGAGATTGCTTTTGGTGTTCAGGTCGGAGTGAATGCCGTCTTCGTAGATAGATTCGAGAATGCGCAAAGCATTACTGGTCAGGGACAGGCGTTCTTTCGGATTGGTCAGTTTGGTAAATTTTAGAAGGGTCTCTGGCTTTATCTCAAACTCAGCTCCGTCGGTCAGGGTGTTGATTGTCCTTTTGAGCGCCATTTCCAGGGCTGCTTCACCCTTGACTCCGTATTCCAGCAAGAGGTCTTCTTCTTCCCTCGATTCATTCTTGATCAGGGTTTTTGCAATGCTGCTGTTAAGGTTTTTAATGTATCCGCTAAATGCCTCAAAGGGCTCGAAGGTGCGTTTGAAAACGGGAGGTATTCGGGCACTGGCAGAGACGATTTCCTTTTTTAGCAGTAACTCACTATCGTACTCAAATTCAAATTCGGCAACAATCCGGAAGGGTGCTGGCTGGTTCAGGATGACTTGGGGCCCCTTGGTTTTTTGTCCTAGAAAGCAGGTGACCGTGACCAGTACTATAAACAGCAGGAATAGGGTGATCTCAAGGACTTGCTTTGTATTGCTGAAGTAGCGGTTGGCGTTGCCACCGTTGTTGTTTGTTGTAAGGTCTTTCTTGCCTTTGGATGCAGACTCTTTGCCTCTTCGCGAAGTCTTTTTTTTGAATAAGACAGCCATAACTTTGGGGATATTGAAGAATGAACGGTGAACAGTGAACGGGAAGTGTAGAAGTCGAGTGAGGTTGCTGCACTTTAGCCCTGTGTCGAGATTATTCGGCAGCGTTTGTGTAGGCGTTAATAATGCTTTGCACCAGAGGGTGGCGGACGACATCCTGACTGTCAAAGTGGAACATCTTTACCCCTTTGATGTTTTCGAGAATACGCGCGGCCTCTTTTAAACCGGATTGCTTGGACCGTGGCAGGTCGATCTGCGTGACATCGCCAGTGATGACCATCCGGCTTCCGTCTCCCAATCGGGTAAGGAACATCATCATTTGTTCATGGGTTGAGTTTTGTGCTTCGTCGAGGATGATAAAGGCATCGCTGAGAGTGCGGCCACGCATGTATGCCAGTGGTGCGATCTCAATGGTACCGTTGTCAACCATACGTGCGATGAGTTCTTTGCCCATCATATCATTCATGGCGTCGTAGAGCGGCGTCAGGTAGGGGAGCACCTTTTCCTGCAGTTCACCGGGTAGGAACCCCAGCGCTTCACCTGCTTCGACTGCGGGTCGGGTGAGCAGAATGCGTTCAACGTTTCCGGCGAGCAGTTCCTTGAGGGCCATGGCCATGGCCAGGTAGGTTTTACCGGTGCCTGCCGGGCCAATGCCAAAGGTGATCGTATTTTGACCGATGCTTTGTAGGTAACGTTTTTGATTGAGTGTTTTGGGTATGATGTTACGCCGCTTCAGTTTAACAACCAGCGGATTCTCATAAATCTTGCGCAGCTCATTGGCCTTGTCCTCAGCAATGCAACGGAGTGTGTAATGGAAGTCGGAGGCCTGTACTTGTATGCCTTGATTTCGCGCACTTTCCAGATATTCAAAAAGATATTTGACTTGCTCAATGCCTTCAGGGGTTCCTTCCACGCGAATCCAGTCATCACGAGTGACCAGTTTGACAGCCAGCAAGTGCTCTATCTGATCCAGGTTGCGTGTGTCACCGATGTACAACTGGCTGAGCAGACGCGGACTTGAGAACGTTAATGTTTCTGAGGTCACAGGCTTATATTAAATTTGGTTTAGTGAGTGAGGCGTTTGTTCAAGCGCTAGTTCGAATTTTGTTCACTGTCACCAGTGCATGCGTGGAGGCGCTCCCACATAGCATCCATTGAGTCCGATAGTACACGTGTATCACCAATGACAGGCATGAAATTGGTATCTCCATGCCAGCGCGGAACTACATGGCAGTGTAAGTGGCAAGGTATGCCCGCACCGGCTGCTTTGCCAAAGTTAAAGCCGACGTTGAAGCCATTAGGTTTCAGGGCGCGGGTCAGTATTTGTTGTGCCTTTAAGATAAGATCCATCAGCTCGTGTCGTTCTTCCGGCTCCAGCCCTTCAAGCTCTGCGACTTCACGGAATGGAAGCACAAGCAGGTGTCCTGCATTGTAAGGGTAGCGATTCATGACGATGTAGTTCCACTGGCCTCTATGGATGATATACTCTTTTTTATCATTTTGGGTCTGGTGGATTTCTGTAAACGGATTACCGGCATCCGGATTCTTGGGGGCAAGGATGTAGGGCATCCGCCAATAGGCATGCAGACGTTCCATGGCAGGAGTGGGCTGCGGAGAGTGGTCATCGGAAGTTGGTTCAACCATAAACTACGAGCGAAGATGCAGGATTGTTTTTGTAGGATTCAAATGTTGGCCAAACGATTGAGTTTAACCACCAGACAATAACTGTTTGATAGAATTGCAGGAATATCAATCAATTTTTGATGGTTGCATCTGCAAGCTACGATACACATTTAATCAGTACTTTTGAAAGATTTACAACTACCTTTTAGCAGCGAACAATCGTGAACTTATCGAATCAGAGATCTAGTTTGAAGGATATGGCCAGGGAGCAGGTATTCGCCATACTCATGCTACTCGGCTTCTCGTTTTACATGATCTGGGATCAGTACCATTGGTGGAGTAGCCGGGATGATTACAGTTTTGGGTTTTTGGTACCACTGTTCGCCATCTATGTTATCTACGATCGCTGGCCACGCATCAAGAGCCATCTATCGGGAGTTTATGATAGACCCGTGATGTTGAAGGTCAACTGGCGGGTTCGATGGTTTGAGTGGGCTGCCTATGCCGTTTTTCTGGGTGGGATCAGCCTGTTTGTAGTGGGTGCTATCTTGCGTTCGGTTACCGGGCCTCAGAATCCTGCTTCGCTGGCGATTGCTGTCGGGTTTTCGGGATTGTTACCCAGTACCGTTTTCATAATGAACCGAGAGTGTCTAGGTGGCGAGTTGATGCCTTTGAAGCATCGTTTGAGCCTAACGGGACTGTTCCTTTTTCCAGCCCTCGTCTGGCTGATTTCAGCGCCGCTTGTATCTGCTTTAGAGACGAAGATACGTGTATTTTTACTGACCCAGGTAACGTTTGTTGTGTTTAACCTGTTTGATTTGATGGGCCTTGAGATTGATCGCGAAGGCAATATCCTGTTTTTGCCCAAGGGAAGGGTGGGCGTCGAGGAAGCCTGTTCGGGTATCTATTCATTGACCGCCTGTATCTTTGTCGGCTCATTTTTAGCTGCTGTGTTTCTGGATCGCTTCTGGAAGAAGGGGCTGTTTGTAATGGCAGCGATGGTGCTCGCGTTGTTGATGAATCTGTTTCGCAGTTTATTTCTAACTTCATGGTCGTACCTGTACGGCCCGGGAGCAATCAATGACTCCTGGTCGCTTCCTTTGATTGGTAATGTTGGCACTGTGCACGATGTCATGGGTTTTGCAGTTTTAGGGCTTACCAGTATCTGCCTGCTACTGTTGCTGCCGATTTTTAATTTTAAGCTGAAACCATTTGAGCATGCCACGGACCACGACGAAACTTTAAACAAATAATATGAGTCAACGGCTTAAAATTCTAATGGTCACGCCGGAAGTGGTACCGTTTGCTAAGGTTGGTGGCCTGGCTGATGTGGTCGGTGCCTTGTCGAAAGTGCTCGACGCACGCGGACACGATGTTCGACTGGTGGTGCCTAAGTATAAAGGAATGCAGCAGATTGAAAATGCAAAACCTTTACCTGGGTCACTGGCAGTAAGACTCGGTGGACATGAGGTGCATACACGTGTCTGGGAATGTAACCTGCCCGGATCAAACGTTACATGCTATCTTCTTGAGTATAACCAGTACTTCGATCATCAAGATGTCTATGGTGGTGGTCCATCCGGAGATGAGCGGCAGGATGGTTACCGGTTTGCCTTTCTTAGTCGTGCGGCTATCGATCTATGCACGTTTCTGGGCTGGACTCCGGATTTGCTGCATTGCCATGACTGGCCAACCGGTCTGACGCCCGTCTATCTGAACACGACTGATTTTAATCAGCCAGTTGGGCGCGCAGCGACATTGATGACTTTGCATAACATGGCGCACCAGGGATGGTTTCAACCGGAGCTGCTTCATTTTGCCGGATTGCCGGATTCCGTTTTTCGACCGGACGGTCTCGAATCTCTGGGGCAGATGAACTTACTTAAGGGGGGTATCTACCACGCAACAAAGCTTTCAACCGTGAGTCCAACCTACGCGCGTGAGATACAAGCGCCCGAACATGGGTGTGGGCTGGATCATGTACTGTGTTTTCGGGCCGCTGATCTGATGGGGATACTGAATGGGATTGATGATTCGGAATGGAACCCTGCAAGTGATCCTTTACTGCCCGCCCAATACTCAGCAAAAGATCTTGCTGGTAAGTCCGTTTGCAAGGCTGAATTGCAGAAGACCTTTGGGTTGGAAGTTGATAATGCGATTCCCGTTTTTTCGGTGGTTTCCCGATTGTTTTCTCAGAAGGGGATTGATTTGCTCGCTGCCATTGCAAACCGACTGATGAATGATATGCATATCCAGATAGCGATCCTGGGAACCGGTGAAGCCTGGCTGGAATCTGCTTTGGCTGATCTGGCCAAACGCTATCCGGGCAGATTTGCAGTACATCTTGGATTTAGCCACAAACGCTCACATCTTATTGCAGGAGGTAGTGATTTTCTGATAATGCCGAGCCGGTATGAGCCGTGCGGGTTGAGTCAGATGTATGCGATGAAGTATGGGACGCTTCCGATTGTTCATGCTACGGGAGGCTTAAAAGATTCGGTTGAACAATATGTTGAAGGCGGTACGAGCGGCACGGGGTTTCTCTTCGAGCATGCATCAGCGGATGCGTTATACTATGCGATCGGCTGGGCCTGTTCGACTTATTATGATCGACGTGCGGACTATGAAAGGCTCCAGAAGAACGCCATGCTGCATGACTTTAGCTGGGATGCTTCCGCAAAGACCTACGAAAGTCTTTACCGCTGGGCGATAGATAAGCGCAGGAAGGCATTTGATGACTGATTGCGGATGGTTTAATATCAGAAAACAACGTACAAAGTTTGGGCGATATATTTGACCTTATCCAAAAGCTCCTTTTCTTGCAAATTAGTGAATGATCCGAACAGAAACTTTAACGAAATTATCAACGTGATACGTAAGGATGATTCACGTTATGCGCGTGGAGCCTATTACTTTTTAAGGCAAGCTTTGGACTTCGGTATCAGTGACAGGGGCAAGAAGGGGGAACTGAATGAAAACAGCCACTTGACAGGTCAGCAATTGTTGGAGAGTATTCGTCTTTTCGCACTTCATCAGTACGGTCCTATGGCTCGATCTGTACTGGAGCACTGGGGAGTTAAGAACTGTCGAGACTTTGGTAACATCGTTTTTAACCTCGTTGAGTGTCAAGTACTGGGCAAAACGGAGGACGACTGCCCGGAAGATTTTGACAATGGTTATGACTTCAAAACAGCGTTTGATCAACAGTATCAGCCAAAAAAGAAGCGCCCGATTAAACCTTAAAAAAGGAGTTAGAAGCTAGAATTTAGTAGTTAGGCACTGACTAGCAATAAGTTCCAAATCTGGATTAATTTCGCCATTTGGCGATGGGCTTTTAAATTGTAAACAGTTGATCATAAAAGACTAACTTCTAGGTTCTTCGCGATTTATTGTGAAAAAAGCTCTTGGGATTCCCGGTTTATAAGACTGGAATGCATCATACGTAGCGCGACGCTTCAGCGAGCGTTTCAGTGCCCCGAAGGCTAAAGAGGAGTGAATCGCTGACTATCCGTCTTTTTTGGCATCACGCTACCGCTCTCCAACTGCTTGTTGCTTGCTATAAGCTGCGCGCTACCTTTTTTGATTGAAGTCAGTATGATCGACGAATCATTCTTTCACAAAAAATAGCTAAGAACCAACTCCTAACTTCTGAATCTAGCCATCTGAGGAGGTCTGCAAGTGCAAATTGTGAAAAATTT
>CAWUII010000073.1:0-11626 GCA_963922575.1 uncultured Opitutia bacterium | reverse complement strand
GTTCGTGCGGCGCAGGGACGCGCCTGCGCTACCATTTTGGGTAAGAATCATGTGTGCATATAATTACATACTTAGCTATAGTGCATGTTTCTTTGTTCATTTGTTTTGTTGAACAATGTAGAATTAGGAATGTTTACGCTAACTGATTAACTGATTTCTAATCGATAGCCAGAAGCATAAATCGCTGGCTCGCAAGCGAACCAGTTACATAGAGTCTCTACAAAAAACTCGTTGGAATTCTATGACTTCTGTTCAAACAACCCTATGCTGTACTCATTGTGGCACTCCGTTTGTTCCGAGGGCAGAGGAAACCTATTGCTGCAATGGGTGCTACTACGTGGCTCAGCTTATTGAAGAAAAGGATTTGGCTCGCTTCTACGATCTCAAGGGTGACTCGGCAATTCCACCGGTCGGATCAACCGTCTTCCAGGAAGCCGATTCTGCACCGCTCATAGCAGCGGTTGACAGCGCAGAGGATGCATCCGATCCAAGCCCGCCCTCACTGCGCCTATCCATCGAAGGCATTAGTTGCATCGGCTGCGTATGGTTGATTGAGACGCTCTACAAGCGCCAGCCAGGTGCCGGAGACATTTTCGTAAACTCACAAAACGGCACGCTCGAACTCTCTTGGCAGCGTGGCGCCTTCGCACTGGAAACTTTTTCAAAAGAGCTGCAATCCATTGGCTACCGGATATATCCTTTTGACAGTCAACTTTCAGACGATTCCAAAGGTTCCGGCCCGCTCGCGCATCGCATCGGACTCTGCAGCTTTTTTCTGCTAAATACCATGCTTTTTACGCTGCCGGGATATCTGGGCATGGCTGAGGACTTTTTTCTAACACCACTCTTCAGGCTGCTGAGCGCTCTGTTTGCCACGCTGAGTCTAATCGTCGGCGGTGGCTACTTCATCCATCGCGCCTGGCAGGCGATAAAACTGAAGACGCTCCACATCGACCTGCCGATCGCAGTCGGACTGATAGCGGCTTATGCGGGTTCGCTGGTGGGTCTTTTCGGTAAATACGAGCGGCTGATCTACTTTGATTTTGTCGCGGCCTTCGTCTTCCTGATGCTTTGTGGGCGCTGGTTGCAGGAGTATGCGCTTGAAAAAAACCGGAGCCAGTTAAAACGAAGGCAGGTCGGGCCAAGTAATGTCGTTGATGATAAAGGTTCACAGTTGTCCGCTGAGGAGATCTCCCGCTATTTAACCTACAGCGTGCCGCCGGGTAAGATAAATCCAGTCGCTGCCGACCTTCTGGACCCAGAGGGTACGGTCAGCCTAGAATGGATCAACGGCGAGCCGGATCCAGTGATCCGGTCATCCGGAAAAACGGTGCCGGCTGGTGCGATCAACGTCGGGCTAAATCCGCTTCGTTTTCGAGCCCGCGAGTCCTGGTCAGATAGCTTGCTGGCCCGATTGCTTGAGTCCCGTGAAACGACCTTCGATGATCAAAACCTGCAAACCATTCTGCGCCATTATATTGCCTGTATTCTAGTGGTTGCAGTTGCCGGTGGAGTTACGTGGCAGCTCACGACTTACGATACGCTTCGAGCGCTTCAGGTGTTTATCTCCATCCTGATCGTCTCGTGTCCCTGTGCACTGGGAGTCGCACTGCCGTTGTGTAATGAACTCGCCATCTCGGCACTGCGACGCACCGGTCTGTTTGTAAAATCTGCACTGCTCTGGGAACGATTGCGCAGGGTGAAAACTGTTGTATTCGACAAAACAGGCACACTTACGCTGGAAACACCTCGCTTGAGGAACAACCGGGTCATTCAAAGCCTCGATGCTTCATCCGTTTTGGCTCTGTATCAATTGGTTGTTCGCAATTACCACCCGGTGGCCCGTGCTCTGCGAGAAGCACTGCTCGCTTATCATCCACAGATTGCGGATCAAAACCTATCGGACAACGCGCCAGTCGAAGAAGTCATCGGTAAGGGAATCCTCTGGAAAGATTCCGAAAACTGCCGCTGGAGTCTCGGCACACCGGAATGGCTGTCCAATGAAACAGAAGTACCGAACCATGCACGCAGCGTGCTTCGTAAAAACGGTCATCTGGTCGCTGCGTTTGAATTTACCGAAGACATCCGTGATGAAGCAAGAACAAGCATTGCTGCACTGCGCGACCGCGGACTGCAAATCGCTATCCTCAGCGGCGACGCACCTGAACGCGTCAAATCCATCGCCAGCGAACTGCAAATACCGCCGGATGCCGTGCGCTCACGTTGCAGCCCGGAGGATAAAGCTGAATGGATTGAGCGCAATGCTCCCGGATCCGCACTCATGCTTGGGGACGGTGCCAATGACCGTCTCGCATTTGAAAAAGCTATTTGCCGCGGTACTCCGGTAGTTGATCAAAGCATACTTGAAGCGTCTACCGACTTCTTCTTCTTTGGAAGAAGTCTCCGGTGCTTGCCACAGTTGTTCACGATTGTGGCAAAACGCAGGCAGACAGTACGGATCATCTTTGCTTTTACTGTTCTTTACAATGTGTCTGCCGTGGGTCTCTGCCTGGCGGGACAGATGCATCCACTGATGGCAGCGGTATTGATGCCGCTGAGTTCGGTTGCGACACTCCTGATCGCATGGTTTGGTTTACAGAAAACGCGTCACCTTTGATGATAACCGCAGTGAGGGCTTCGCGGGGTCTGCCGCGACCTTCAATGGGGCCGGGCACAATCGGATATTCCCGCCGGATGCGGCTGCCCTCCACAACGCCCCAGCCCGCCGCCTTCAATGCGGGATCAATAGGCGGATATGTTTAGAGGTTGCGGAGTTGTCACATCCCATCTTTTTCAGCTTTGATGATCTGAGTGACTTGCTCTCTTAGCAGAGGAATATCTTCCTGAACAGTATCCCATACAAGTGCATAATCTACACCAAAGTAATGATGAATGAGTCGGTCACGCATACGAGCCATAGCCTTCCTTTCAACATCCGGATATGCTTTCTTAATTCCTAAAGGTATCTGCTTGGACGCTTCTCCTATAATTTCGATACTTCGAGCAAACGCTCTCGTTAACCTCTGGTCCTGAATAAAATCACCCTCTGTTAGAGAATCTGATTCATTCATCAGAAAGTTTACTTCATCCAAGATGTGATGCAGCAGATCACTATGCGATTTTGGCATACTCGACTTCTTTTAAGATTCGCTGACCTATGTAAGGGCTTAAACCTTCCTTTGTAACTAAATCACAGTCACCTTCTATATGCTCCTCAAGAAAGTCACAGAGCTTGTTAAAGTTCCGGTATTTGTGCATTCCAACATCAAATTCCACAAGTATATCACAATCGCTTCCTTCGGTATCTTCACCGCGAACCACAGAGCCAAAGACACCAATGTTCTTAACGCCTATGGATTTAAGTTCACCTTTATTCCTTTCTAGCAAGGTAAATAGTTGTTCCTTACGATTCATTCTAAGGAAACAATGCAAACTAAGTAATATTCTTCAATACTTTTTAACTGTTGACTGCATACCGAGCTCACAGTTCTCCGGTGAAAGCCTGGTGCAACAGCAACTGCTTCAAGTCCTCCAGCGTGGAGAGCTTTCGCTCGTAGATGCAGGCGAGGCGTTGGGTCTCGGCGGCAAGAGCGTCGAACTTTTCCACAATAACCCTTTGCTTTAAAAGACTACAAAACTAAATGTTAAGCGGTTAATTACCAATACGTAGCGAAGAACCTTCAAACCTATCTGACTATGGACTACTATTTAATACCGAATACGCTCGCTGATGACGACAGCTACATAGCCCGTGTTGTTGCAGGCAAAAGCTATACTGAGTGCCAGCTAATCGATCTAATACTCAGTGAGCGCACGATGCTCAGCAGACCCGATCTGGAGGCCACTATGGCTGCTCTGGAAGAAGCGATCGTCAAAATCGTCCGCGATGGCAACTCCCTGAACCTGTCCTGGATGAAGCTTGGCTATAGTATAAAAGGCCGCTTCGCAACGATCGACACAAAGCGAAAACCTGACGATCATCCGCTGGAAATAAATGTAAAAGCGGGCAGCCTTTTGACAGATGCTGGCGCCGCAGTCGAACTGAAACGCGTCAATGCTCCCGACTTTGGCTCCCGAATAGTACGTTTTATCGATTATCAAAGCCAGACCAGCAACACACAGCTTACTCCCGGCGGCATGTTTGAGATCATTGGCAAACGTCTGCGCATTGGTGGAGATCAGTCTAACGAAATCGGTCTATATGTGCGCGACCAGAACTCAAAGAAAACCAGAGTACCTACACTTGTAAACAACGAGCCCACTTACCTCAGCGGTCAACTGCCGAGCGATTTAGCTCCCGGTGTCTATCAGATAGTGATCTGTACACAGGTAGGAACCAGCGGCAATCGTTTTTTGAAAAAAGTGCGCACAAGTGTCAGTGACTTCGACCTAAAGATTGAACCTTAAGAGAGAAGTTAGGGGTGAGAAGTGAGGTCAGCAATTCACCACTCACTCTTCACCACTCACCACTCACTCTTCACCACTCACTACTCACTCTTCACCACTCACCACTCACTCTTCACCACTCACCACTCACTCCTCTTCTTGTATGGTCGTGCAAGACCCTCTCACCTGCATAAGGACATGACTCCTTGCACGACCGTGCAAGACCTCTCACCTACATAAGGACATGATCCCTTGCACGATCGTGCAAGACCTCTCACCTGCATAAGGACATGACCCGAATGGCACGGACTTAAGGGTATTTATCGACCAAATTCGTCAATCACGACTAATCTTTGCCTGGATCATTTCACTTCTGAAGAATCTCAGTGTTTATAAACGTTGAGATCTAAAATATGACCACGATAGCTTATCGCCTTCAAGACCCCATAAATACTCAATAACACTCCTTAAGTCCGTGCCATTCGGGTCGTTCCGTTATTGTTATAATTTTTTGCAAACCACTCTAGGTCAGAATCTAAGGAGGATAGGATAAGAAATTCACAAGTCTTTAAATTTGATGATTATAAACTTAACGACACGACCCTTTTTTACCCTTATTTTATATTTTGCGTTTGATCCCATTTTGTGACTCTTTCAAATAACGCAGGATCTTCTCTGAGAATCAAATTTAATGATTCAAGTTGATCGCGCGATACGCTTTATTTGGATGATTTTGTATGTGCCATCTCAGTCTTATGAAACAATAATGAGCATCCGTGTACAAAGAAATGCAATCTTATCAAAAAATTCCACGTCCTTTCAATTACACCCGAATATGTAGGGTAATAAAAAAAGCAATTGACTAGATCCCAAAAAAACGTGTACGTGTTGCTATATAAACTAATAAGGATTAACCAAAATTATCTACTGTTATGGCTTCAATTATAAAAAAAAGTGGTCGACCAACTTGGCTATCTGACACTGCAATCAGAACTAAAATAAAATCAGCATTAATCAAAATATTAGGTTCCGAGAATGACAAAATTAACCGGTTTTTTGAGGAACTTGATAAAGAAGAAAGTCAACCTTCAGGGGCTAGCAGAAATAAAGCCGACGCTGAATTTGTGAGGCTGCTAACAGAATCAATCCAAAAAAAAGGATTAAATGCGATGAGTGGTGATGATTCAAAAAAAATAAATGCACTAGCAAATAAAATAACATTTGAGGTTAAATACAAAAGTAATGTTATACAATTAATGGTTAACGGTAAACAATTAATTGGTGTTGTTTAACTTATCAGCAAGGTAACTTCATTTATATTTTTAAAGCATTGGAGAGCAAAAGATAGCAAAAAAACTTACCCAAAGGCCCCCGTTTTCCTCCTCAAAGATCTAACCGTTCGTCCTCTTAAAGATGAAGAACAGAGCCGAGCCAGCCAGTTGCTCGAACAGGAGCACTACCTTTGCGACTGTCCGCAAGGGCCAAACTCCTACAGGTTGTTGAGTATAAAGGCCACTGGGTTGCGCTACTGGACTGGGGGTCGTCTTACTGGAAGCTGGCGGATCGTGAGGCCCAATTCGTTGGTGCACAAAATGGGGTCGGGTCGGAATGGCACGAACTTAAGGAGCTGAAACGAGCATTTATCAGGGTTGAAGACTATCATTGCTCTTGCCCATTTCAAACGGATTCACCTAGCCCACGCTGGATGCTACTGCTGATAAAACGTAGCATGGACGGTAGCGCTCACGACTAACGAACGTTAAATAAATTGAAGCACATTTGAGTTGTTTTGAATCGGCTCTGAAGCTCGATAGGTAAGCTTAAGTTCGTGCCATAAGGACATGACCCCTTGCACGGTCGTGCAAGATAGCACTCACTTATGTACAAGGGCTTTAGGTGCAGTACTGGTGTTTGTATGTCTCCCACTCCAAGAGCCTACCTATTTCACGGTTACGGGGGTTTATTCGGCTATGGCTGTACCTGAATCAGCTCTACTGTTTGAGTGGGTTGAAGCAAAATAAGCTTGCCGGTTTGCCGCACTATCAAGTTTTGTTCTTTGAGTCTGCTAAAACCTTACTGTTTTTTATTAAATATGAAAGTTCTTCTTCTAACCGTATTCCTAAGCCTTCTGCTGGCAGTACTGTTCTTGATGTTTTTTATTCTACAATATAGAAAAGGATCTTTTAAAGGAACTGAACAAAATGCTTTGCGACCTTTGGATGAAGAGACGTCTGAGGTCGCTCCACGCAAATGAAAACAGACAAAGTTACTATTGTATATGATGATGATTCCGTAAGGAAGTTCATGATCGCGTCGATATTCTGGGGGTTGATCAGTATGGTAGCTGGTGTGTTTATAGCAACACAGCTGAACTTCTGGCAAATGAACGGCAAGTTCCTTGAGTGGATTACTTTCGGACTGTTCAAAAGTGAAGGGGTTGAGTTTCTTACTTTCGGACGCCTGCGACCACTACACACCAACGCTGCCATTTTTGCATTTGTCGGCAATATGATGTTCGCCGGAGTCTACTACTCGACGCAACGCCTCTGCCGTGTACGGATGGCTTCTGATCTTCTGAGCAAAATCAACTTCTGGGGTTGGCAATTTATCATCGTCTGCGCCGCAGTGACACTGCCGGCAGGCTTTACCCGTGGCAAAGAATATGCTGAGCTCATCTGGCCAATCAACATACTGGTAGCGGTTATCTGGCTGGTCTTTGCTGCTAATTTCTTCTGGACTCTCGGCAAGCGTAACGAAAGGTCACTCTACGTAGGCCTCTGGTTCTATATCGCGACCATTGTGACGATTACGATGCTCTATGTCGTCAACCACCTGTCAATCCCGACCAGCTTTACCCACAGTTACCCCATCTTCGGTGGCGTTCAGGATGCGCTGATACAGTGGTGGTACGGACACAACGCGGTCGCCTTCTTTCTGACGACGCCGATGCTCGGCATCATGTACTACTTCGTGCCAAAGGCGGCGAATCGCCCGGTTTACTCTTACCGCCTCTCGATCATTCACTTCTGGTCACTGGTATTTATTTACATCTGGGCCGGCCCCCATCACTTACTGAACACGTCATTGCCCGAGTGGCTGCAATCGCTGGGCATGCTCTTCAGTCTGATGCTCTGGGCACCTTCCTGGGCAGGTATGCTCAACGGATTGCTCACCCTGCGTGGCGCCTGGGATAAGTTATTGACGGATCCTGTTATCAAATTCTTTGCGGCAGCCGTTACCTTTTACGGCATGGCGACCTTTGAAGGGCCGCTGCTTTCAATAAAATCGGTCAACGCCCTATCTCACTATACCGACTGGACCATCGGGCACGTACACAGTGGTACGCTCGGCTGGAACGGTTTTCTCGCTGCCGGTATGTTTTACTGGCTCGCTCCTCGACTCTGGAAGACAAAACTCTACTCAGTCACGCTGGCAAATGTTCATTTCTGGCTGGGTATGGTTGGCATCCTCTTGTACGTCGCGTCCATGTGGGTCTCTGGAATCACACAGGGACTGATGCTGAGTGAAACGATCGAGGGCGGTACTGTACTAAAATATCCTTCATTTGTTGAAACGATCGATGCCATACGCATCCCCATGTTGACGCGTATGATTGGTGGTAGTTTTTACCTGATCGGTTTTATCCTGATGGCCTATAACATCTGGAAAACGGCCCGCGGTGGCACTCCTGCTAATGGCACTGTCGAGATCGCTGCGCAAGACATTGAAAAACCCAATTGGACCAAGAGCTTTTGCTCTGCTCCGATCATTTATTCACTGCTGATTATCTTTTCCGTCTGCCTGACGATCTTCAGCAATGGCGCCCTGTTTATCTCCGGGATATTTCTGACCATCTTCTTTGTAATTGTTGCCATTGGCCACTTTGAGTTCAGCAGTGCCTCCTGGGAAGAGTGGTACGAAAAGCTGCTCGATCATGGATTTGCCTTTTCGGTGCTGACCATTTTTGCCGCGGCAATTGGTGGCGCAATTCAGATCATACCGACGGTTACTATGCAACGTGCGGACAATATCGAAGGAAGATTGCAGGTGCCCTACACACCATTGGAGCTAGCTGGACGCGACATTTACGTCAGCGAGGGCTGCTACAATTGCCATTCACAAATGATTCGGACGCTGGTTCCAGACGTCATGCGCTACGGCCAGGATGACGGGTATTCACATCTGGGTGAATCCGTTTACGACTTTCCCTACCAGTGGGGTTCCAAACGCACCGGCCCGGATCTCGCCCGCGAGGGTGGCCTTCGATCCGACGAATGGCACTTCCTGCATATGTTAAATCCACGGCAGATTTCGGAAGGCTCAACGATGCCAAACTATCCCTGGCTCTTTAAGAAAGAGATAAAAGTACATCAGCTTCCGAACAAAATGAATGCCATGCGTATGCTCGGTGTCCCCTATCCCATCGACCTGTCTGAAGAAGACATTCAGGCACAGATCGACGAGCAGTCAGCTGAAATCGTGGCGCGCCTGGCCAAGGCAAATATCTTTGCTGAACCCGATAAAGAGATCATAGCACTCATCGCATATTTGCAAAAACTGGGGACTTTTGAAGTACGGGAATAACTAGAGCCATGTTTAAACGCATCATATACAACGACTGGACCAGTGTGATACCGATCATCTCCTTCTGGCTCACATTTGGGGTATTCATTGCCATTTGCATCCGCACACTGCTGCTGAAAAAAGCATCGGTCAATGAACTGAAGCAACTCCCGCTCGAAGAAGATCAAAACTCAATAACGGAGAAATCAAGCTTATGAGTAAGAACGACGACAATGAGTTGCCCCCGGTAAAACAGGAAGACCTGCCCGACGGCGTAGTCCTCCGCGACCATGTAATCGATGGCATTCGGGAATACGACCAGCGACTGCCCTTCTGGTGGCTGTGCATACTTTTTGGAGTGATTGGCTTTTCTATCGCCTACTGGCTGGTGATCGACGACCGCACCTTTATCGGAGGCAAGGATATGCAACTGGAAAAGAAACTAGCTGCAATTGAGGCGACGCGTCTGGCAAATTCAATCGACGTCAGCAATGACGATCTTTTCTGGGACATGAGCGCCAACGCATCCATTGTAAGCGCAGGCAAGAAATCCTTTGAAAACCAGTGCAGCGCCTGTCATGGCAAGAACCTTATGGGAGGCATTGGCTTCAACCTGGTAGATGCAGAGTGGATACACGGCAGCAAACCCTCCCAGATTTATGTCTCCATCGACAAAGGTTTTCCAAATAAAGGAATGCAGGCATGGGGCCCTGCACTGGGCCAGAAACGTATCGCTGAAGTCGTCGCTTATATCCTGAGCAAAAATGACAAGGAAACTATGCTCGCAGCTGCTGAGGCTGAAGTTGTTCAATAAATCTCACGCCCGTTTCGCTCTTCAGCTTACTCAGAGCCTTGGGCCTGTCGAAACGGCGTTAGCCAAACTAAACATCTGAAAAAACGATGCCAAAGCGTCATCAACCAACCCGTGAATCCTTAACAACCGTCAATCGTGACGGATCGCGGTTTTTTCTGCACCCTGCTGATGTCAGTGGCCGATTCACAAGCTTTCGGCGACTCTTCGCACTACTCTTGGTAGGCATATATCTATCTCTGCCATGGATTCAGATCAACGGCAACCCTGCGGTTTTTCTGGATGTTCTAAGTAGACGTTTCCATCTGTTTGGACTCACTTTTACCGCTCAGGACTTATGGCTGGCTTTTTTCTTCATCACCGGCCTCGGGTTCTCCTTGTTTTTTATAACTGCCCTCTTTGGACGTCTCTGGTGTGGCTGGGCATGCCCGCATACCGTCTTTCTGGAACACGTCTATCGACGGATCGAGCGCTGGATTGAGGGAGACGCCACTAAGCGCAAAAAACTGGATCAGCAGACCTGGGATGCAGTTAAGTTTTTCAAGCGTCTTCTCAAGCATGGGCTGTTTGCCATGATCTCACTAGTCATTGCCCACTTCTTTCTCGCCTACTTTGTTTCCATCCCACAACTGTACAGCTGGATGCAAAACAGCCCCAGCGAACACTGGAGCGCCTTTGTTTTTGTATTTGTAGCCAGTGGACTCATCTACTTAAACTTTGCCTGGTTTCGCGAACAGCTTTGTCTTGTCATCTGCCCCTATGGACGCCTTCAGTCGGCGCTGATAGACGATGATTCGATTATCATCGGTTACGACGAAAATCGTGGCGAGCCTCGCGGAAAGGCCACACAATCTGACGTCGGTGACTGTATTAGCTGCAACCGCTGCGTCCAAGTATGCCCGACAGGAATAGACATACGTCAGGGATTACAGATCGAATGTATCGGCTGTGCAAACTGCATCGATGCCTGCGACGCGATCATGACCAAAATCAACCGACCCAAGGGACTGGTACGCTACGACTCACAAAACGGCTTTGCCGGCAAAAAGAAACAGATCCTGAGACCGCGGATTTTGCTCTACTTCTTGCTCATGCTGCTTGGAGCGACCGTGATGACGCTCTCAGCAACAAAGCTGCGCAGCGCAAATATGTCACTGGTACGCATGACTGGAACGCCTTACTTTCTAACAGATACGACAGTACGCAATCAGTATATCATTCGAGTGATCAATAAAAGTACCAAGTCACGAATATTCACGATCAAGCATACAGTCAAAAATCAGGCCTATGAAATCAAAGGTATCGATGACAGTATTCAGGTCGAAGGTATGAGCGAAGAAACCCGCACGATTGCACTCCTGGTGTCCAAGGAAAACTACAACGGCCACTTCCCTGTTGAGTTTTCTCTGATCGCACCCGATGGAAATACGATGATGACCCGCCAAGTTGAATTCATCGGCCCGGACACTCGCCTTTTTAAACAAAGGGAACTGCAATCCAATGACCTCGCCAACTAAGAAAACAAGATTTACCTGGTCGCTCTGGATCCCGGTAATCCTGGCATTCCTGTTCGTCATCGGCGCATGGTTTGCGATCATAAGAATCGCCCAGCAGAACCCAACCGAAAGCGTACCGCTGGACTCTGCTTCGCAAAACCAATAGAGCTGAATAAGTGTAAAAAGTTATAATTACACGAGGGCAAACGCCCCACGTATAGGTGAGGCATAGAACCCTCTGGCGATCTACCTTTACTTAGCTATAGCGTGCAAAGTCGTTTTAGTGTTCTAAACTGGTGGGCCCGGTGGGGTTCGAACCCACGACCAAGGGATTATGAGTCCCCTGCTCTAACCGCTGAGCTACAGGCCC
>CAWUII010000072.1:0-11801 GCA_963922575.1 uncultured Opitutia bacterium | reverse complement strand
GTCCGGTTCGGAGGGAGGGGTGAGGTTAGAACCCTCATTCCTACCCCTATCCGGGTCAACTGTATCACAAATTTTTGCTACTTTTTGAAATTACACCCTTTTAAAGCTTATTTTCGTTTTTTTGCTTCTGTATTGAAAAGATAAAGAATTTACTACTAAATTTATCCTTATGCGTATTTCAGGTGTTTTGGAAACTGTACCTTCGTTTATGGCTCGATTGTCCGAAAACAATCTGAAGCTAACCCGCAAAGCACCGAAGATTTTGCAGTTAAACACAGGCAAAATCTGCAATCTCACGTGTATCCATTGTCATGTAAATGCCGGTCCGCATCGCAAGGAGATCATTACTCGCGGTACGATTGATCAGATCCTTGACTGGCTAGAGAGTACAACCATTGAGACCGTCGACCTTACCGGAGGTACGCCGGAAATGGTACCGGATTATCGTTATCTGGTCGAACGTATACGCGGGATGGGCAAACGCGTTATGGATCGTTGTAACCTGACGATTCTCAATGAGCCGGGCTATGAGTGGGTGCCTGATTTTTATGTTGAGCATGGTATTGAGGTGGTTGCATCCATGCCCTGTTACAGCCCTGCAAATGTTAACGAGCAGCGCGGCGAAGGGGTCTTTGATTCCAGTATTAAGGCGCTTCAGACCTTAAATGCTCTAAGCTATGGAATCAATCCGGAGCTGCCGCTTAATCTGGTTTACAATCCTGTGGGTGCAAGTTTGCCGCCGGAGCAGGGTCAACTTGAGGCAGATTACAAACGTGAGCTGAAGAAGCATTTTGGCATTGTGTTCAATCAACTTTACGCGATTACAAATATGCCAATTGCCCGCTTTACCTCGTACCTTAAACGCAAAGGCACCTATCAGGACTATATGGAATTACTGTTGGAAAACTTTAATCCCGGTTCCGTTGAGGGACTGATGTGCCGAGATACAATCAGCGTCGATTGGGAAGGGCGGGTTTACGACTGTGATTTCAATCAGCAACTTGGGCTGCACCACAGGCAAAACGCAGATACGGTAAATCTCTGGGATCTTGACCTTGAAATATGGTCGAATACACCCATCAAAACCGATAGCCATTGTTACGGCTGCACTGCTGGACAGGGCTCCAGTTGTGGTGGCGCAACCATCTAATATGGAAACACACAAAATTCGTTCAATTCAATTGGAGGGCAATGCTCTGTCATTGCCGTTGGCTGGGATCAGCCTCTTGATCGAAACATGGTTCAACAGCGGCAACGGCGGAGCGTTGCCCTTCAGCTTACAAAGCAACTTTAAAGTCATGAGCCTAGCACGCTTTGCAATAGCTCGATTACGATTTTAACCAAACCAACAAAAATTCCTCAGGTAAAATGATGACTCTACGAATGAAATCGATTTTCACGTTGATCAGTACACTTCTGTTTTTCAGCCTATCGTCAAAGGCGCAGGATGTTCCCGACTACTCCAAGTATGAAGAATTACTGGAAACCTATGTTAAAGTCGATGGCGTGCATTACTCTGCATGGGCAGAGAATGATGACGACAAGGCCACACTCGAAGCGTTCATTGAGCATATGGGCCAAGTGGCTGTCGACGAACTTTCAGCAGTCGCGCAGGTTGCCTTTTACATCAATTTGTACAACGCAGCCATGTTACAGATTGTGCTGGAAAATTATCCGCTCGAATCCGTAAAAACCATTGGGGTTTTACCCTTTAGTGTTTTTAAAAAAGACCTGATCACGCTAGGAGATAGCAAGGTCAGCCTGGACGACATTGAGAAGGGGATTTTGCTCAACAAGTACTTCGATCCACGTATTCATTTTGCCTTAAATTGTGCAAGCGAAAGCTGTCCACCCTTGAGAGCTGAGCCGTTCACAGGGGTTCGACTGGAAACGCAATTACAGGCGCAAACAGAATTATTTGCCGAAAGTGAGCGAGCAGCACGTGTCGATGAAGCCGGCAGAAGTATTGCCTATTCCGAACTGTTTAAATGGTACTCAGACGATTTTGCCGATAAAAGCCCTGCCGAATATCTGAACCAGTACCGTCGCGAAGCTCTGCCAACCAACTACTTGGTGAAGTGGATTCCCTATGACTGGTCTTTAAACGAAATAGAGAAGGAGGAATAATGCGAAAACTGATCGCCAACTATGCCAACTGGCTGCATACACAATGGCCTGCCGGAGGCGTTGAAAAAGGACCCGAAGTCAATGACGACGGGACGACCACGCTCAAGGGCGTACGTGTCGTGGGCGATCTGACCGGTGTCCCGCTGCTGAAATTTTCTGCGGACACTGGTGCCAAGGCAGTCGAGGCGATTCTTGCCGAGTCTGATTTCAAAGCAGGTGCCGGGAGCGATGCCGGTCTTTACGATTTGATCATCGTGGGTGCCGGTGTTTCAGGAATTTCTGCTGCGATCGAAGCCAAAAAAGCGGGCCTTAACTTCGTGCTCTATGAAGCAGACGAAAGTTTCTCAACCATTCAAAACTTCCCCCGCAAGAAGCCGATATACACCTATCCGACCGAAATGCAGAACGCCGGAGAGCTTAGGTTTAAAGCAGACGTCAAGGAAGCGCTACTGGAAGAGCTAAAGGAGCAGCAGGCTCAGCATGGCATCGAGACTACACGTGCAAAAGTACAGCATATCAGTCGCGAAGGAGGCGTGCTGAAAGTAGAATTCACAAAACAAGAGCCAGTTAAAACGCAGCGTGTGATCGTTGCCATCGGACGTACCGGAAATTTCAGAAAACTAAATGTACCCGGGGAGGGGATGGACAAGGTCTACAACCGCCTGATCGATTCGGCCGAGCACTCTGGCCAAAAAGTGATGGTCGTTGGTGGCGGCGATTCAGCGCTGGAAGCTGCAATCGCACTTACCGAATCGGGCGCAGACGTGTCTATGAGCTATCGAAAAGATACCTTTTCACGGGCCAAGCCGGACAATGTTGACCAAGTAAAAGCACTTGCAGATGACGGAAAACTAAAGCTCTACATGGGAACGAACTTGCAGGAGATCAACGCCGACCATGTAATTCTCTGCGGCAGCGACAACGAAGATCGGACAGTTGAGAATGATGTTGTGTTCACACTGATTGGTCGCGAACCACCGCTGGACTTCTTTCGCAAATCAAAAATTCCGGTTACCGGGGACTGGACACCCAAAGTGGTTGTCGGTTTGGTCAGTTTCTTCATTGCTTTTATGGTCTTTTACCATTGGCAGAAGGGACTCTGGTTTCAGGAGCTGAAGCCGAGCAAACTTGCCTGGTGGTTGAGTTCGTTGGGCGGGTTGCTCCAGGCGCAGGTCGATAATCCTAAAAATATCCTGAATCACATTCGCGGAGGAATGAACCAGCCGGGGTTTTACTACTCATTTGGGTATTGTGCCTGTGTTGTGGCTTTCGGCTGGCGCAGGATCCGGCGACGTCGGACGCCTTATGTAAAGCTGCAAACACTGACATTGTCTGCATTTCAGATCATACCGTTGTTTCTGTTACCCTGGATTGTGCTGCCCTGGCTCGGTGCTCTGGGCTGGTGGGATTCGGGGATCGGTGGCACGATCGCCAGTTGGTTTTGGCCCAACGGCGAATACTGGCGCGCCTTTGGTCTGATTCTGGCTTGGCCTTTATTTGTCTACAACTGGTTTACTTCCGAACCGCTTTGGGGATGGTTGATCTTAGGTTTTTTGCAAACTTTTGTGCTAATTCCGTTCATCGTATGGAAATGGGGCAAAGGCGCGTACTGTGGCTGGATATGCAGCTGTGGTGCTCTTGCCGAGACCATGGGAGATGCGCACCGGCATAAAATGCCGCATGGGCCCTTCTGGAACAAATTGAATATGCTCGGTCAGGTGATTCTAGCAGTGGCGTTGGTGATGATGTGCTTTCGGGTCCTTGGCTGGGCGCTGCCGGACGGGAACTTTGCAGATCGCACCTTCACAGCCATGCTTTCAGGAATCCCATTGCTCAACTGGAAGTATGCGGTGGATGTCTGGCTAGCCGGTGTTTTTGGCGTGGCCTTTTACTTCCATTTCTCCGGACGCATCTGGTGCCGGTTCGCCTGTCCATTGGCGGCGTTGATGCATATCTACGCCCGATTTACTCGCTATCGAATCTTTGCCGACAAGAAAAAGTGCATCTCTTGCAACGTGTGCACCACGGTTTGCCATCAGGGGATCGACATTATGAACTTTGCAAATAAGGGGTTGCCCATGGAAGACCCGCAGTGCGTGCGCTGTTCTGCCTGCGTGCAGTCCTGCCCGACCGGAGTATTGAGCTTTGGACGTTTCGATGGCAACGGCGACATCATCTACGATAAATTGCAGGCATCCCCGGTAAAGATGCTGGAGTCTGCGCCTTCTATGGAAAAATCAGAGAGAGCTTAACCCCGGATTGATTCAGATAATCCTAAAAAATGAGTTAACCAAGGCACTGCTTTCGAAAGCACAGCTTGCCCTGAGGTCTTTGCCCTTTGTAACAGATTACGGAGTAGTCTTCACACTAGTTCAACGATGGATCATCCGGCTCTTCTGCCAATAATCGCATTTTTGGGCCCTCGGAAGTTAGCAATGTATGCCAAGCCTTTGGCGTACCAAGATCGGATAATAAGGCAGGTGATTTTTTCAGCACCCAGGCATTCATTTTTAGTTCATCTTCGAGTTGGCCCTCACTCCATCCGGCATAACCAAGAAATCCGCACAAATCGAATTCCGGGTCGTTCGCAATAATTTCAAGAGCCTTTGATTCATCGATACCGAAATAAAATTTTAAAGTTTTTTCGTCGACCTGTTTCCAGGCAACCAGAATTAATTGTTCTCTACTGACCGGCCCTCCATCAAAAAGTGGTACGGAGGCTAGTTTTGAATCTGACAACTCTGGTTTGTAATCTCCAAGCTTCTGTTTGAGTGGGCGGTTCAGTACTAAGCCCAGTGAACCATCATCGGATGAATGTACCATCAGCAGAATGACTGTATGTCTGAAGTAACCCTCTGACTGAGAAGGATGGGAAATCAACAGGGAGCCGGCAAACGACAGTTTCTCATTTCTTTCGTAAAATTCTTTAAACAGGCGCATGACATATAAGCTTATAATTTGAGTAGGGCTACCTGACTTTCAGCCAGAATTTCTTCGACCAGTTCATCATTACGATAATTGGAGTGATACTTAATACGGCGAATTCCTGCGGCGGAAAGAATCTTTGCACAATTAATACAGGGGAAATGTGTGATGTAGGCAGTTGCGCTTTCCAGTGAAACGCCGCGCCGGGCCGCGTCGCAGATTGCATTTTGCTCAGCGTGTACCGTTGCCTGTTCGTGGCCATCACGTAGTTGGGAATGATGAGGTGCTCCGGGCAAGAATCCGTTATAGCCAGCAGCAATGATGCGGTTTTTATGTGAGCCGCCGGAAACAATAACACAGCCCACTCGAAGTCGCTGACAACTGGACCGCGATGCCATTAACAGTGCAGTTGCCATAAAGTAAGTGTCCCAGGATGGTCTTTCCGTCCATGAATTGGTCAAAGACTCTAACTGGTCCAGCATGTTGGTATCGTTAACCAACGGCATATTTGAAGCCTCTGTTTCATCATTCATCGTGATTATTTTAATAGGCTAACGGCCTCCACACGCAATTGCGAAGTTCCATCTCACCAGAAAAATACTCGTATCATAAGATATCCAATCGGTAATTGAGCCAGCACCTCGGGTCGTTGTAACCACTGTGCAACTGCTTGGTCAAATGCTTCATTACCAGACGTTTCTATCAGGGTAGGAACACTCCATATCAATCCGTCATTTGATCTTCGTATCGCATAGGACACAGGGTGAGCGATCGAGAACGATGTCGTGGGCTCAAGATTAACCGTGAGTGCAATGGGTGAATTTTGAAATTTATCAATCACGGAAACCTCTGCTACCGGGCGGGTCGCTTCAAATGGCATGATTTCCTCGGCCGAACGCCCGAAATCATCGAAAAAGCGCCAAAACCGCGAATTCAGCAGATCCACGGGCTGCTCAATTCGATAGTTATCCGTCTTCAAAAGGCCTTCTGGTTCCAGCTCGTTGAACAATCCAATCACGGGCTCAAATTCTGAAAACTGACCGATCGACGTATTTTCGAAATCAACTTCTACCAGCTGTGAAGCATTCCAATGCGTTGGAATGAACAAGGGTGCAAAGTCAAAGAGCACGGCATACTCTTCAAGTTCGGCATCATTTGCGAAGGAACTATCGGAGACAAAAGTGATTTGGGTCTCAACCGCTTTGTGCTCTGTCAGGTAGTTAGCTCCCAGACGGAATAGTAAGAGCCCCAGGATGTGCAATACCACAGCAGTCCATAGACTGACTTTTAACAGCAAAGACATCGGTTTGCGCGACTGCGACACCGTGTCCTCGGACCTTTTGGGCATCTTAGGCGTCATTGTACAGGAAGCACTAAATCATTATTTTGAACTGGAAGCGTGAGCGTTTCAGCAGTTGACTCCTGAAATACCTTCTTCGGATCAGCCGCAATCTGAATTTCCTCAAACCCTGCATCCTGAGCCATCTTGCAAAGTTCAAGAAACTGCTGAATATCCATTGAAGCGTTTGCCTTTACCAGTAAAACAGGAGAGTCCGACCAGTTTTTGTCGAAGTATTGTTGAAGTGCCTTGCCGATGGAATTTTGTTCATGGACGCTGCCGGCGAAAAACAGCATATCACCATTTGCGATTGTTAGAACAGCGACACTGGACCCGTTCTGCTGAATCGAAAGATCGGTTTTTGGCAACTCTATTTGAACACCAGGGAGCAAAAGGTAGCGAGTGAATAAGAGACTAAACAGAAGCGCTAGAGTGATCAGATCCAGTATTGGGACTAGATCCAGTTTCATTTTGGGCGGCGTCAGATAATCCTTTAATCCAAAGGGAGCGGTTAACTCATGAGACGCCAAACTCTGTTGATCATTAACTGTCTTATCTTGCAAGCTCATTGCGAATCATCTGTTTCTTCCAAAAGGTCTTCTTTAATATTATCGCCAACGGTCAGCAATTCGTAGAGCGTATGACCGGCCCATTCGAAGTCATGCACCAGAGCACGTACGCGTCCGAACAGAAAGTGGTGCGCTAGAGTTGCCATAATCCCAACCGCCAATCCAAAGGCCGAACTGATCATCGCTTCTGCAAGCAAACGACTGAACTCACTACTATTGCTGTTGAGGCTTTCCAGTTGATACAGGGCTTGCAATGCAGCGATCAGGGTACCCAGGAAACCCAGTAGCGGCGCAATACGTGCCAAGGCAGCAAGCGTGCCAATGCGCCGCTCTAGCAGAGGTATTTCCACGATCGCTGCCGCCTGTATCGCAGATCGAATCCGTTCACTTGACTCTTTATAATGCAGCAATGCTGATTTTACAATACGAGCCATGGGTCCAGGTGTATCCTCACAGAGCGTTAAGGCCTCAACCAGGCGCTTTTTACCAACCAGATTTTTTATTCCACTTAGGAAATCGTTACTATTGACCTGTCCTTTATGAAGAAACAACGCTCGCTCAATGAAGAGCATCCCGCAGAGTATGCTGACAGCAAGCAGTGGGTACATGATCAGACCACCCTGAAAAAGAAATGTATTTTGCAGATAATTCATCATCAATTTTCTATTCTTCGAGCACTAATAATCGGTTTGCTCTGGATTGTGCAAGATTTCGCCCGGGAAGATTATAGGCTACCATTTTTCGATACACACGACGTGCTTCCGCAACCTCACCTGCTTCTGTAAGGTGGCTACCCAACTCAAGCAATACTCGCGCGAGCCAGTAACGTCCGGTTGCACCCAGCTGAGTTTCGTCATCAAGAAGGAACTGACTTGCAACGAGAGCAAATGCTTCCTGTGCTTTCTTGTTTGCGCCGCTTTGCTGCAATGCAAATCCCCATTTAAAGCCAATCTCAACTCGGAAATCCGCTGAAAGATTAGGTAAATCAACCAACCGTTCCAGCTCCAGTGCGGCATTCTGCAATTGCGCCTGGTCTCCTTTTGCCAGCGCCAGCAAACACTCTGCTCGGGACAGTTCAGCCAGATAACGCCGCGAGTGCTCTGGAAATGACTGGATCAGGTTTTCATAAATGCTCTGTGCGGCCGCGAAATCATTCATCTGCCGAAGCAAATCACCCTGTTTGATCCGAGCAAAGAAATACAAGGGATTCTCAGGAAAGCGCTCTGTTAAATCATCGAAAATACGGATCGCGCTAGCGAATTGTTCCGGGCCCAGGCGTTCGCCGTAAATACCGGCTTCATAAAGTGCCTGTGGCACTAGAAAACTGGCCGGATAGTCCGATGCCAGAATCAACAGCGTTTCCTGAGCCGCCTTTAAATCTCCGATCGAGGCATAGTAACCAGCCTCGGTAAGATACGACTGCTCTGCAGCTAGACTTCCGGAGAAATCATTTCGTAGTCGTTTAAGTAACTCAATACCGGCGGAAGAGTCGCCAATTTTCATGAGAAAATCCGCTTTCAGCAGTAAAACTTCGGTGCGAAGGAGTTCTAATTCGGACTGCTCAAGCGCGGCTTCGGGAATAGAACCAATACGATTCAGCAATTCCTCAATGCGTGGCTGTAATCCCTCTGACTCACCCAAAAGCATCCTCAGGCGCACTTCCAGCCAGCTAAGACGCAAGTTTAGGGCGGTTGGCACTGAACGATCACTGGTATCTGCCAGCAATGATTGTATGCGTGCCAGTGCCGTCTCCAATTGTCCGTCTGCCTGCAGTGCCAAGGCTAGGTTCCATTCGGCCTGCCATTGATCGGTCACTGGAATATTCGCTTCAAAATCAGCTTCATCGACATATTTCAAGGCAAGATCGATTTGATCCGATCGAACAGCCGCCGTTACCAGTCGCAGGAAGAGTTCTCTGCTTAGCTTCGGATTTTCATCATTGCCTACAACCAGCTCATAGAAATCAACGGCGTTAAAGTAATCTTCGTTGAGAAAATAACAGTCGCCAATCAGCTGATTAATTCTCGGGAGATCCACGGAAATTTCAGATTGGTCGCGCATCCGGACTAGAAAATCCGCCGCTGCACGATACTGCGGCGGGTCCTTCTGCAAAGCTGCATATGCTAACAGACGATAGACGTTTGTAATGTTATTCAGTCCCGGAAATTGCTCTAGCAATAGCTTTGCATCCGTTTCAGCAACTGAAATTTCACCGCGTTCCAGCGCCAGTTGACTGCGCAGGTAGTACAGTTGTCCGAGCAGTGGATGCGGCTCTTCCTGAGCAATCAATATGTTGAGAAAGTCGGCCAGCTCTGCCAGCTCGGAAGAATCGCTGCTACTGGCAAGCAACTGCAGTGCCGTCGCCATCGCATCCCGGTTTTTTCCTTCGCGCAGCAACGCTCTCAAAGTATCACGTCCACTCAATGTATCCACGCCGTAAAGGACGCCTTTTAACAGAAGTAATTGTTCGCGCTGTTGGTTATTATATCCGGAACCGACTGCTGCCAACTCTCGATTGATGATCTCAATCGCATCTTCCGCACGCCCTTTCTCATTCAGAATGATCGCATACTGACGTACAAAAGGGTAAGCGGCCGCGGTTCCTGACAGGCGCTTCAAACGATTTTGGGTACTTTTGATTAATGACTGATCTTTAGGTGCCAGTATCAGTTCTTCACGCAGGATCAATCCGTCAAAAAAAGCTCGCTGTGTTTCTGTTAGCGCCGCTGAACGCGCTTTTTCAAAAGCGTCTGCAACTGCTTGCGGCTGATTTTCAAATTCTGCTAGAAGGCCCTTTAGTAGATAAAACCAGGGAAGGTCTTCCGGTGACAGATCAGCCTCTTTGACCTGATCTAAACTGTTGGTCAACAGTGCACGATCTACTTTGCGACCATTTCCGTAAGCGCTAACTGCCAGGTAGAGATGACCGGCAGCTTTTTGATCATCCGCTGAAAGTTCTTCCAGAATTGACCGCGCACTTGCAAACTGACGCTGTGCAATCAGTGATTTCGCCAGGTAGAGTTTAAGATTTGCAGTCTCATCGGCTCCCAGGTTTGGCGTTTTCAGCAAATCACGATATAGATCTTCAGCCAGCGTCGCCAGTCCCGACTTTAAAAGCCGATCTGCCGCATCGGTTTTCCATTCGAGGGCGAGCTGTTGGTCTGATTCTAATTTTCTGGCCTGGGCACCAGTCAATAATGGCTGACCCTGTAAAACAGAAACGTAGAGCACCAGTATGCATAAAGATACATATTTGAAATGCACGATGGAAGAGAATCTCAGAAACATCTGATTGTTTTTAAAACAACAAATCTTACAAAAGAGTTCCAAAAAACTTACAATACCTTTACTCATTATTGTCTCAGGCATACACCATGCGGGCGCACTGATCGCAAAAATGCGGTTCGTCGGCATTGAGTACTGCGCGAGCAACTTCATTGGAAACTTTCAGGTGGCAGCCACTGCATTTTTGTCCCTCAATCTTGGCAACATATGGCGGGCGCTTTGCAGTTTTTCTGATTCGATCGTACTGTTCCAGGTAAGACGCATCGACATCTTTTCTGGATTCAGCAACCTTTGCTTCGGCATCTTTTAACGAGGCAGTCAAATGTGTCTCGCGTTCAATTAATACTTTGATCCCACGCTGGTGTGCCTCAATGCGACTCTGAATCTCTTTTTTTTCAGTTTCAAACTGTGCTTTTACCTGATCGATATCAAGCATTAGCTCGATTTCCCGCTCCTCGAGTTCTGAAATCGCCGCCTCTGTCCGTTCGATCTCGTGACTTAGCGCCTTATACTCTTCATTCTTCTTCACTTCATACTGTTGCGTACGGAAACGGAGCAGTGCCGCTTCCATTGCTTTAACATCTGTATCCATCTCTTTGCGCGCTAATTCTTTAGCGAGAAGTGTCTGGCGTGCGGCTTCAATACTTGCCGTTTCCTTTTCGATTGCGGTCTCAGCAGCGCTTTGCTCTACGGGCAGTCGGGCCAGATCGTTTTGAATTTTGAGCAGTTCAATGTCACGATGCTGGACAATAAGTAAATTTTCAATTTGCGGATCGACCATAGATTTAAATGATTTTCTAAATGTTTAAATCTACAACTTTTGCAGAGCAATCTTAAACCCTATGACAAACGATAAAACTTCACTTCAGGATCAAATTGATGAAGCGACCTTCGATTTCACTATGGGCGACAATGATTCGGCCGTTGAGAAACTGGTCGCACTGAGCAAACACGATCCCGACTCATTCGAGATCTGGCACGCACTTACCGAAATTTACTTTTCCGAAGGTCGCTACGACGACTCGCTGGCAGCGGCGGAAAAAGCGCATGCGATCAATCCGAACGACATTCACATCAACACCAGTCTGTCGCGAATTTGGGTTGAGCGGGGCGACAAAGATAAGGCCGAGCATTTCGGAGCTCAGGCGCGTATGTTGGGCTGGAAGGATGAGCTCAAGTCGCCACCGGAGAAGGACGTATTTTAGTCCGCAAATCCTGAAATTGTTAATATATTCGGCAAGCTCAGGTCAGGCGAGCAGCAAGGCTTCAACTTCTTTTAAAAGACAAGGGGAATATTTATCAAGCACGACGCGCCTCAAAAGTTTTGAAAGTCTTCTCAGGGTGGGGTGTTATTTTGTTTATCGAAATCCAAATCGTTATCCAAATCGGAATGGATGGAGATAGGGTGTGATTTTTCTACAGGGTCGGTAGGGCAGGTGCGTCCTCGCACCGCATGAATGTTCTAACGCCCTGGCTCTCACACAACGCAGGTGCGCACCGAGGACGGTGCTGCGCTAGTGTGACCATGACTATATACAATCCAGTCAGTGCAAATC
>CAWUII010000071.1:0-12734 GCA_963922575.1 uncultured Opitutia bacterium | reverse complement strand
ACCACATATAACAACATAAGAGCATCGCGTGTCTCACTTTTTCAGGCCACTTCAAAACGGGTGCGAATCCCCAAGGCCGGCAGCAAACAAACACGCCCGCTGGGCATCCCGACGGTTACCGACCGCGTGGTGCAACAGGCGGTGCGCATGGCGCTCGAACCAATTTACGAGCATCGCTTTGCGCAGCACAGCTACGGGTTCCGCCCCGGACGCAGTTGCCATGACGCGCTGCGGCGCGTGAATGGTCAACTTGCCGATGGTTACACCCATGTGGTGGACATCGATATCGAAGGCTACTTTGATACGATCAACCAAGAGCGGCTCATGCAGCTACTCGCAGAAGACGTATCGGACGGACGCCTATTAGAACTCATCGAACGCTTCCTAAAGGCCGGTGTTCTGGACGATGGAGTCTGGCAACACAGCGATGAAGGCACGCCGCAAGGCGGTGTCATCTCGCCACTGTTGTCGAATCTCTATCTGAACGGACTCGATCACCTGATGGAATCAAACGGCTATGCAATGACACGCTATGCCGACGACATGGTCATCCTGTGTCGCAGTGCTGATGAAGCCGATTGCGCCTTGGCAATGGTTCAGGAGTGGATGCAACAAGCCCACCTGAAACTACACCCTGAGAAAACACGCACGGTGAATATGGGAGAATACGGAAACTACTTCGACTTCCTTGGCTATCGGTTCAAACGAACCCGCCGCCGGATCGTGCCATTGGTGCGCCCCCAAAGCGAAAAGAAGCTAAGAAGATAGTATCCGTGGTCAGACCCGCCGCTGTAACCGATATAGTATGTCGGAGATCATCGAGCGGATAAATCCCATCCTACGCGGCTGGTTTGGTTACTTCAAACAAGCCTATCGTGGGCAGCATATAGAACTCGATGGATGGACACGAATGCGACTGCGTTCGATCTACCGTAAGCGAAATCGGAAACGCGGTCGTGGTCGAGGAATCGACCATCACCTCTGGCCAAATCGGCACTTTACCGAGCTTGGATTGTTTAGCCTAGAAGCAGCCCAACGCGAAGTCATCAACCTGCGTAATGCAGTCAAGCACTGACCGGAGAGCCGGATGCGGGAGATCCGCAAGTCCGGTTCGGAGGGAGGGGTGAGGTTCAAGCCCTCATTCCTACCCCTATCAACGTAGACCTATATTCAGGTGTTGAAGTAGTCATCGTTCTCAAACCTTTTTGCAGTTGGTATTAGACAGGATTTACAAGATGAACAGGATGATACTGCATAAAATCTGCCAAAAAAATAAAAACTTAGCGGTCTTGGCGGCTTAGCGAGATATTATTTCTTCTGATCCTTATTCTCAAAGTCTTTTGGATACAATATCAGTGCTTGCCGAGGCATTTCCTGCGAAGCTAAGCGGGAATAAGTGCTATGCTTGGACAAAAAAAGAAGCCGTCGAAAAGACGGCTTCTTAAATAAGTTGTAATAGTTCTGTCTAGAAAAATTATGCTGCACGACGTTTTCTGTAGCCGACAACACCAAGTCCAATAAATGCCATTCCGAATAAGGCGTATGTGCTTGGTTCTGGCACAGCAGTAATATTGTTTGTTGGAGTAACATTGAATGATGTCGAATCTGCTGAGAAGCTAAATACACCATTTGCATTTGAATTACCCTGATTTGAGAAATTCCAGTCACCTAGCACATCATCATATTTGTCTCCGTCATATTTGATAGTACCAATCCCTGACAAATTTATTCCAGAAGAGTCTTGTTTATTTATCACAACACTCAAAAGTTCAAAACTAAACTTATCAACCTCCCAAAGCTGGTGTGGTATTGGATCCAAGTCTGCTATAACAACCCCTGATGTAGTCATCGATCCAAATTGAAAATCATTAAATATTGATGAAAACATACCAGACCCGAATCCAATGAATTCTGTCAAGAAATCTCCATCAGCCGATACAACGATATCATTGCCAAATCTTATCTGAGTTGCTGATTCGAAATCAGTTTGGTAAATGCCACTGCCATTATTGACAGTAGTTATTAAATTATCGCTTGAGTCAGCGAGACTGGCTGTCCCTCCAAACTGAATAGTTCCTCTGATTGGAGCAGCTTGAACGAAATTAGAGCTCAAAACTGAACACGTAATTAAGAAAATATTTTTGTATAGTGAACTTTTTTTCATTGTATGTATTTGTTGTGCTTTAGTCTGCTTGTTTAAAGCAATAGCTAAAAGAGTGGAAATTTATTATGATGCAAGTCTTTTTTAAAAAAAATGAAAATTTTATGAACTTTGCGTTATTTCAGTCCTTTAATGATCTGAATACTCATTATTCTTGAGCAAAAAATATGGGTGACTTTTCTTTAAAAACCGAAATCCAGAAAGAAGGCGAAATTATGCTTTTCTTCGCTTTAAGACGGTGAAGGCAAAACCTGCTAGGCCCATCCCCATAAGAGCGAAGCTTGAAGGTTCAGGCACTGCCACTGTATTTGAACTAATCCAGCTACTATAATCTGAAACGCTCGTAGAAATTGTGATATCATTATAGAAATTGTTCCCGTTATTGTCGGCGACATACGAGTGAATACCGGCAAGATAAGTAGTTCCACCGGACTCAATAAAAAGCCCCCCCCCACTGTCACCCCCAGCAATCAGATATTCTAAACCAAGTTGATTAGAAGTGCCTAAAAAGTTAATCCCATCAGCGTTGTTTAAATCGTCAAAGTCTTGGTACAACTGTCCTCCAGAATAAAGATCAATGTTGTTCTTGCCGGCGCGTTTGGTGCCCGATTGATTAACTGCGCCTGTAACAGCCGTGCCGCTCTTTCCGAATCCAACATTGATACCTTCCATGCCCGTCAAAGAAGTGCCTCCGGTCCATAGGTTAGCAACTGACGCGCCACCAAGTCCACCAGCAAATTTCACCAGCGCAATATCGTGTCCATTTGAAAAATTACCGGTCCATTGGTGGTGAATTATCCATTCAGTTGTAGTATAACTTGAGCCGTCAACAGAAAAAGTTACACTATTTGCACCATCAAGAACATGGGCTGATGTAAGCACAAAGTTGTTATTGATTACGGTCCCGGAAGCCTGTGACGAACCACCATTGATAATTATTTCACCGACAGGTGCAAACCTAGATTCATTGGCAAGATCAGTATAATCTGAATCGCTATTACTGGGGGGAATGATACCAGCAGTGGCAGATTGGCTCATTGTTGCAATTATAGTAAATGCGATGCAAAGAATACCGGGGCGGATTGAGTACATATTTTTCATAAATCTATTTTTAATTAAATTGTTCAATAAATATCTGTTAGAGGTATTATTTTTCGACATAAAAGATGGGGTTTATTGCTTGGGTCAAGTAAAAATAAATTTTTTTGTTTTTTATCATTTAATGTGCTACAAACTTTTTTATCGAAAGTGCAGGTGCGCATGCGTTGTATAAGACTGAGCGTCCAAGCGTTCTATGCGGTGCCGGAGGCGCACACGCGCTACCACGCAGAAAGACCACATGCAAAATTACAGTTCTAAAAGATCCTCGCAGCAAGGAGGCTGTTGAAAAAGTCAAAAAATGATCGTCAGTCCGATACTTCTCTGGTCAAATGACCATTATGCAAGGCAAACGCAATCAGCAGGAAGATTTCATGACGCTGGTAAGCCTAGAATCAATGATTCCAACCGATCATATTGTGCGTTTAATGGAAAAGCACATTGATTTCAGTTTAATTGATAAGCGAACCAGAAGTCTTTACAGCAACAAGGGGCAACCTTCAGTGGATCCCCAAATTTTGATCCGTATGATCTCATTGGCTACCTAGACGACATTACCTCGGAACGACGTTTGTGCCAGGAAGTTCATTTGAATTTGGCTTACCGCTGGTTTTGTGGGCTAAGCCTGGAGGATAAAGTGCCTCATCACTCGACTTTCAGCAAAAACCGTCATGGTCGTTTTGCTGGAACGCTCTTATTTCGTGTTCTACGAGTTAAAGGTACGACACAAAGCGTTCTTTTTCGGTCATCGGATTAGTTTCTTTCCATGACATAATTGCCACTTATGTGTTACCGATGTCCTTGTGTTAACTGTTACCTATGTCTTTGTGTCGTACCTCTTAATCTTAAACTTACTCGTAAGACCGGATGCGAAGCAGACCGGACCCTATGATTTAAAGATGGAAACCGTTGTTGATCAGCAACTAACTTCCAACTTCTAGCTCCTAACTCCTTTTTTTAGGACCCGCATATCTGCAAAGATGATCTTGCCCGCTATAGAAAGGCTCACATCCGCAGTCTTCTGGAGGATGAGAGAGGAGAACTGGGCAATCTCGAAAAAGACGTCCTTGACAACCTAAACGCTCATGAATTGCTCGCTGTCGACATCTATCAAATCGACGGTAAACAAACTTTTGGACAGCGACTCTCTGACAAAATCGCCAGCTTCGGGGGAAGCTGGCCGTTCATTATATGCTTTTTCTCATTCATCCTCGTCTGGATGGCGATCAACATAATCGCTCTTTTCGGCCAGGTCTTTGATCCCTACCCCTTTATTCTGCTAAATCTCCTCCTGTCCTGCCTCGCCGCTATTCAGGCGCCCATAATCATGATGAGCCAAAATCGTCAGGAAGCAAAGGACCGGATCCGTCAATTTAGATATGTGCAGCCTCTGGTTGAACTTTGAAATCTCTCTCTTTATATATGGAACAGAATTCACGGGCAAATTAGAGAGTCTACAGAAACACTACCTCGAAAATTGCAACTGGATCAATTTGGAAGAATGGAACAAACGCCCACGCTGGCATCGATTCGCCGAGAATACCTTCCGCCTGATCGGACCTTTGTTGTAGTCCTAACCCTAACATGCCAAAGCCAGAACTATATGAACTCATCCAGAGTGGAGGGAGCTTCCAGCTCGCTTTTCAGATCTCGGGAGCAAGATGCTCCCGCCACAATAATTGCTTAAAAACCACACACCTTTTTAAAATTGGGTACGACTCGATATCGCAAAACTTTCATTTTTCTCTTTAGGTTAATTGGTGAATATGATTGGAAGAAAAGGCTGATTTGTATTTCTTCACATCACCTAAATTCTTATCATGACCGATTTTTGTATCCAGTATATCGAATGGGGTGTTCAATACGCACACTATTGGGGTTTTTTTATCGTTTTCGTATTAATGACCATAGAAGGATCATTTATACCTTTTCCCAGTGAAGTCGTTTTGATTCCGGCCGGATTTCTGGCATATCGTGAAGAACTGCTGTTTGAATCAGCCATACCGGATCTTGTTATGGTTATCATTTTAGGTACCGCTGGCGCTGTTCTGGGTGCGTGCATTAATTATTTTTTGGCACTTAAGGTCGGAAGGCCGGTTTTGTATCGTTATGGCAAGTATTTTCTTCTGTCGCCGTCGGTTATCTCAAGAGCCGAAGAAATTTTTAACCGTTATGGTGATGTTACAACATTTGTGTGTCGATTTCTCCCAGCCATCCGACAACTGATATCCATCCCCGCCGGACTTTCCCGCATGAATTTTGCCCGGTTTATGATGTTTACTTCTCTGGGATCCTGCATCTGGTCTGCAATACTAGCACTTACCGGTTACTATTTTGCTACTCTGGCAAGTGATATGAGCTACAGTGAACTGGTCCATACGGGAGCGCACGCTATTAAAAATCATTTTCCACTGTTATTGATGAGCCTTTGCGGAGTTGTTGTTATTTATATTATTGTACATCGCAAAATAATGAAACCCGCTGCGGCAAAGCAAATGGACTAATTTCAGAAAAAGGTAGCGCGCGTGTGTCCTCGCACCGCATCGAGCGTTCCTAGACTTACGCCAATACAGCGCCGTTTCGACAAGCTATAAGACCTGAGGCAGGTGCCCAACAAGAGTGTCGTTTTTTTGCAAGGATCCTGATCTTGATAGTTTTTAGGTTCATCTTAACTGCGGAACAATCCAGGCCCAAAAGAAAGCCCAGGATGAAATGCCTCCGAATTAATTTGGCGCATAGAGGCCTTTTCTCTGGAAACACACCGCATGTCTGTTCATAACTCGGAGACCAATATGCAAATTAAATATGACTTAGGCGAATTTTACGATGAAATGTTCGCATCTCCTGGAGTTCCCCGTCCACACTATCGTAATCTGCTGGAGCGCTTTGCAGAACTCACTGCCGAAGAGTTTAATTTAAAACGGGAAGCCGTCGACTTATCATTCCTTCAACAGGGCATTACCTTCACCGTCTATGGAGATCAGAAGAGTACTGAACGCATTTTTCCTTTTGATCTTATCCCGCGCATCATCCCCAAAAACGAGTGGCATCATCTTAAGATTGGCCTGGAACAGCGAATCCAGGCGCTAAATCTTTTTCTACACGATATCTACCACGAGCAGAAAATCATTAAGGATGGAATCGTGCCTAGAGAGATTCTTGAATCAGCCAAGCATTTCCGCAAAGAGATCATCGGCATGGACGTGCCCAACAATATTTACATTCACATTTGCGGGACAGACATTATCCGTGACGACAAAGGGGCCTATTTAGTCCTTGAAGACAATGGACGCTCCCCCTCAGGAGTTTCCTACATGATTGAAAATCGCCAGGCGATGAAAAAGGCATTCCCAAAACTTTTCCAACAAATGGGTGTACGCCCAATCACGGACTACAGCGATCACCTGCTTTCTGCACTCAAGCATATCGCCCCCAAAAACACCCTCAATCCGGTTGTCGCCGTGCTAACTCCGGGTGTTTACAATAGCGCCTATTTCGAGCACTGTTTTCTCGCCCGTCAGATGGGTGTCGAAATTGTCGAAGGTCGCGACCTTGTGGTCCAACAAGACAATTGCGTCTACATGCGAACCACCGAAGGTCTGAAGAAGGTAGACGTCCTATATCGAAGAATTGACGATGATTTCATCGATCCGGAAGCATTCCGCAAGGACTCGTTGCTTGGCGTCCCGGGTCTCATGCGTGCCTACCGCGCCGGCAATCTTGGCCTGGCCAACGCGATCGGAACCGGCGTCGCCGATGACAAGGTTATGTATTGCTTCGTGCCGGACATGATCAAGTACTACCTCGATCAGGAACCGATCCTCCCCAATGTCGAAACCTGGCTGCCCTACCGTGAAAAGGATCTCAGTTACACATTGGAAAATATGGAAAACCTTGTTGTAAAAGCCGCCAATGAAGCCGGTGGCTACGGCATGATCATAGGCCCTGCGGCCAGCAAGGAGGAACTCGCGGAATTTCGCGAAAAGGTAAAAGCCAAACCGCGCGACTTCATTGCTCAAACGCCAATCTCCCTCTCTCGTCACCCCACCTATTGCGGCGATAAAGGATTCGGTGGACGCCACATCGACCTGCGACCCTACATCATTTGCGGCGAGAAGATCAAAATAACTCCCGGCGGCTTAACCCGGGTCGCATTGCGCGAAGGATCGCTCGTCGTGAACTCTTCTCAAGGTGGCGGCAGCAAAGATACCTGGGTCCTGAATAGCGACCAGTGAATTAACCGCCAAACCTGAAACCTACAGCCTAACACTTTAATCGATCAAAAAATGCTTTGCCGAGTCGCCGATTCACTTTTCTGGATGAGCCGTTACATAGAGCGCGCCGAAAATACCGTTCGCCTGGCTGACGTCATGCTACAGACTTTGCTCGAATCCGAGCACGCTCAGGACGACATCAGCTACAGTCATTGGCAGCCGTTGCTCGCCAGCCTGGGCGAGCAGGAGATATTCGAAGACCTCTACGACAGTCACGACAGTCATCACGTTACCGAATTCCTCATATTCAGTCGCGACAATCACAGCTCCGTTTTCTCCAGCATCGCCGCTGCTCGCGAGAATGCTCGTATGATCCGGGATCAGATTTCATCCGAGATGTGGGAAGTGATCAATAAGCTCTATCTGTATCTGAAAAACACGGATGCCAAGCAGGTATGCCACGAGCTTAACTTTAACTTCTTCAGGCAAATCAAGGAATACTCCCTTCTCTTTCAAGGGATCACTGAATCGACCTTTCCACATCAACTGGGCTACGAATTCATTGAATGCGGACGCCAGATTGAGCGCGCTGATAAAACTTGCCGCATTCTCGACGCCAAGCGTTACATGAAGACGACAGATGATCAAAAATCCGACTCGCTCGACTATGCCCAATGGGCAGCACTGCTCAAAGGTTGCAGCGCGCTGGATGCATACCGCCAAATCTTCGTGGCGGACATTGAGGCAGCCAATGTACGCAAGTTTCTTATACTCTCCCGGCATTTTCCACGCTCTGTCCTCTTCTGTATTCAAAAATTACAGAACGCACTACACTCGATTTCACAATGCCCGATCACCCACTTCTCCAACGAAGCAGAGCGACTCGTCGGGCGCCTCATATCGATTATCAAGTACTCTACCGATAAGGATCTGGAAGGAGACGGAGCCACTAAGATGATCACGGAAATCGAAGATGAACTCGCTGCGATTGCAATCGAAATCAATAAGCGTTATATGTTCTCTGAAATCATTGATCCCGCTCTCGATACCGAAGAAAAAAAAGACGATTCCGTCACCTCCCAATCCCAAACCAGTTCCTGACCACCGTTCCCCACGCAGCAAAGTCTTCCTTCTGCATTCTTAAAGCCTGAATTTAAAAGATGCCCGTCACCGTCGTACTCAATCACACCACTAGCTACGCCTATAAGCCCTCCGCTAGCCTTTCACCGCAGACCATCCGTCTGCGGCCAGCGCCGCACTGCCGCACACCCATCCTGAGCTACGGGCTTAAAATTTCCCCCGCCGAACACTTCCTGAACTGGATGCAGGATCCGCAGGGCAACTACCTCGCTCGTGTCGCTTTTCCAGAACGAGTTGAAAAGTTCAAGGTGGAAGTCAGTCTCGTCGCCGAAATGGTGGCCATTAACCCGTTTGACTTCTTCGTTGAAGAGTACGCGGAAACATTCCCCTTCACCTATGAAGCGCATCTCCTCGACGAACTCGCTCCTTATCTTGACGCGCCGGTGGATACCGGTCTCAAATGGAAAGCCCACTTCGACACGATTGATCAATCTCCGAAGCATATTGTAGACTTCCTCGTCCAGATCAATCAAAGCATCCAAAATGTCGTCACCTACACGGTACGCCTCGAACCGGGAATTCAGACTCCTGAAGAAACGCTTCAAAAAGCCAGTGGCTCGTGCCGTGACTCAGCCTGGCTACTCATCAATTTCCTGCGAGGCCTTGGTCTCGCCGCACGATTCGCCTCCGGATATCTAATACAGCTCACCGCTGACCAAAAATCAATTGAAGGCCCCACCGGTCCTAAAGAAGATTTTACGGATCTCCACGCATGGGCCGAAGTCTATCTTCCCGGCGCTGGCTGGGTCGGACTCGACCCAACTTCAGGTATGCTCGCAGGTGAAGGCCATATACCGCTAGCCTGCTCGCCAAATCCTATTTCTGCGGCTCCGATCACCGGCAGTACCGACGCGCCGGCCAGCGACTTTTCCTTTGAAATGTCAATCACCCGACTGAAGGATCCTCCCAGAGCGACCAAGCCCTACGACGAGTCCACCTGGCAGGAAATCGTAGATGCCGGCTACATAATTGACAAAAAGCTCAATGCCCTCGGACTCAAACTCACCATGGGTGGCGAGCCCACCTTCGTTTCCTGCGACAATCCCGACGCCCCGGAATGGAATGGCGATGCCGTCGGCAAAGAAAAACAGCAACTCTCGGAGACCCTGTTCCGACGACTCTTCAAGCGTTTCGCCCCCGGCGGCTTACTCCACTACGGCCAAGGCAAGTGGTACCCCGGCGAATCTCTCCCACGCTGGTCTTTTACCTGCTACTGGCGCAAAGACGGTAAACCCATTTGGGAAAATACCAAACGCTTTGCCAACCCCATACAAGCGGGGAAGTACACCATCGAAGATGCCAAGACCTTTAGCGCCACGCTCTCTGCAAAGCTTGGCATCAAGGACGACTACCTGATTCCTACCTATGAAGATGTCGGATACTACCTCTGGAAAGAAAGCAAACTTCCCGCCAACGTTGACGCTGTTGACAACAAACTGAAAGACCCCGAAGAACGAGCCCGCCTCGCACGCATATTCGAACGCGGTTTGGATGAACCCAAAGGCTGGACCCTCCCGATCAAGTATCAGCCCCAGCAGGGAAAATGGATCTCCAGCAAATGGCCACTTCGAAACGGCGGTCTGTTCCTACTCCCCGGCGATTCACCGGTCGGCCTGCGTCTGCCGCTTGACTCGCTTCCCTACGCGCCTCCGGACTCCATCGACCCGCTCCACGTCGATGACCCCATGGGCATCAATCCTGCCCGACCACTTGCTACCCGGATCCGCCATCAGGCATCTACCGATACTGCCGCTGATGAAGAAAGCGAAGACAATCAGCGCCAGAGACAAAAGCTGGATTCCAGCAAAACTGCCGGCAAAGACATCGCCCGCACTGCTCTCTGCGTTGAACTGCGCAACGGCAATCTATTTGTATTCATGCCGCCACTTCCCAACTTTGAAGCTTACCAGGAGTTGGTCTTCGCAATTGAAGCCACTGCCGAAGAACTTGACTTTTCCATCGTTATTGAGGGCGAACGCCCTCCATTTGACCCACGGATACAGCAATTCAGCATCACTCCCGACCCCGGTGTTATCGAGACAAACATCCAGCCTGCCAAGGACTGGGGCGAGCTGCAAACCATCATCAACACCCTTTACGAAGAAGCTACCCAATCCCGACTCAAGGCCGACAAGCTTCAACACGATGGACGCCAGACCGGCTCCGGTGGCGGCTGCCACATCGTAGTTGGAGGGCCCAGCCCAGCGGAAAGCCCTTTTCTCAATAATCCGAAACTGCTTGGCAGCATGATTGCCTACTGGCAACTCCATCCCTCGCTTTCCTTTCTCTTCTCCGGCATGTTCATCGGCCCAACCAGCCAGAGCCCGCGGATCGACGAAGCCCGGCACGACACACTCTATGAGATGGAAATTGCCCTCAAGGAGTTGAAAAAGCAGAAGCACACACCACCCTGGCTGGTGGATCGCATCTTCCGACACCTGCTCACCGACCTGACCGGGAATACGCACCGGGCAGAATTCTGCATCGACAAGCTCTACAACCCTGACCGCTCCAGCGGACGCCTCGGCCTACTCGAGCTCCGAGCCTTTGAAATGCCTCCGCACCCACGCATGTGCCTGGCCCTGCAATTGCTAGTCCGTGCCCTCATTGCCAAACTCGCCAAAACACCCTTCGAGCCACGACGCCTGGTACGCTGGGGTTCCGAACTGCACGACCGCTTCATGCTGCCTTTACACAATTGGGAGGACTTTCTCGACGTGCTTGCAGACCTGCAAAACGACGGGCTCGACATCCGCGAGACCTGGTTTCAGCCACACTTCGAATTCCGCTTCCCACTCAACGGGAAATTTCAATACAAGGAGATCGAGATTGAGCTGCGTCAGGCCATTGAGCCATGGATCACCCTCGGCGAAGAATCTGCCAGCAGCGGAACTGCGCGCTACGTGGACTCCTCACTCGAACGTCTCCAGATCAAAGCAAGTCAGTACAACCCCGAGCGCTTCGAACTACGCTGCAACGACATCCCGCTGCAACTCTCTCCGACCGGACGTCAGGGAGAATTCGTCGGAGGTCTACGCTATCGAGCCTGGCAACCACCTTCCTGCATGCATCCTACGATTCCAGTCGATACACCACTACGGATTGATCTTATCGACACATGGAACGACACGGCAGTAGCCGGCTGCCGCTATCATGTCGGCCATCCCGGCGGACGCGCCTTCGACGACAGCCCAATCAACACCCTCGAAGCCGATGGACGCTGGCGGGCCAAGTTTGATCCACACAGCCAGACTCCCGGCAAAGCACCTCCAGCCCATCCCCACCCCCAGCCCTATGAGTTTCCCATGACTCTGGATCTGCGCCGTGTTCGGTAGAGTGGCAAAACTGATTAATTGCATTATCTGTTCCTGCGTCGTCTCTACAACGGATGGTCATTCATAAAAGTACATTTAACCGAGTTCTTTCGTAAAACATTCTTCCACAGAAAATAGCGAAGAACCCAGGAGTTAGAATTTAGTCTTTTGAACAGCGTGAAGTCGGACGGCTTTAGATTCATGTCTAAAACTTCAAATATTGAAAATGAGGCGTTTGGGATTTTGGGATTTACTTCGCGATTAATAAGGAATACCACAAATAACTTTTAAGATCTTTAATAGAAAGTATATTTCAAGATCCAAACCATCCAATAAAATCGTTATGAAAAAGTTTGAAACGCACTCTAAGCACGGGCTCTTCAGTTCGCTACTGGTTTTTACCTGTTTCATCGCTGCCAGCTTGGATGGGGCAGTAGTTGAATGGCAGTTCGAAAAAATAATTGGCTACACGCAAACTACCAATGGAGTTGCTGGAGCTGAAAGTGCCTGGGCCGTCGAGATTTATGTTAAGATGGATGACTATCCGAACGATGCTGATCAGGCATCGATCTCTGGTGGTGGAATAGCTGGCAGTCTTGACATGACTTGGGATGCCGGTGAGTGGATATTCGACAAACAGTATGAAAGTAAGGGTGACTTGGATGCTGAATTTCCCAGTAACAGCACTTATACGATCACACTTAGCAAAAATTCGCTGGTAATGCTTACGCAGACTTTTACACTTGGTTCAGCCTAAAAAGGTGAGTTAAACTGGCAAAGCGGCTGCTACCTGCGGCGGTCAAAGCC
>CAWUII010000070.1:0-13123 GCA_963922575.1 uncultured Opitutia bacterium | reverse complement strand
CCTGAATGCGATCTGTACAAGTAACTATAGGCCTAGGCTATAGCACACCATAACAGACAAATTTACGCATCCAATATGGATCACCACAGAGAGCACGAATGACACGAAGCAATGGATGAAATTACAACAGCTTCAAGTTATTTTTTTCGTGCTCTTCGTGGTGATAGTTTTCTCTGTTCGTCGACTGGCCATCCAGATAATAGCGGTGCCGGCAATGATCATGAAAATTGAGTAAAACTGCCCGCGGCTCAGGCCCATGATCAGGGCTGCATCGGGCTCGCGAAAGAGTTCGCCCAAAATGCGCAGGATCCCGTAGCCAATCAGGAACTCACCACCGAGTACTCCCGGTTTGGATTGTGTACGCCAAAAGCGCCATTGTGTGTACAAAAAAAGTAGAAGTCCTTCAAGGAAAGCTGCGTATAGCTGTGAAGGGTGCCTGGGTTCAGGCGCAAAAACATGCCGAGTTATGTCGTATACTACAGGGCTATTGGGGAAGATAACAGCCCAGCTAACATCGGTCACACGGCCCCAGAGTTCACCATTGATGAAATTTGCAATACGTCCAAAACAAAGCCCCAGAGGCGCGAGCGTTACAATCACATCGCCGAGCTTCAGAAACGGTAGTTTGTATTTTCTGGCGAACCAGATAACTGCAACAAAGACGCCAATAAAACCACCGTGACTAGACATACCACCTTGGTCCACACGTATCAGTAAGAGGGGATTTTGTAGAAAGGAACCAAGATTGTAAAAGAGCACATACCCGATGCGACCGCCTGCGATGACACCGATAATGATAGCTGTCATCAGTGTTGAGCGCGCATCTGCGTCGATCTCAAACTTGCCTTTGGAATTGTAAACACGCAGCAATATCCAGGCTACTACGAATCCCAGCAAGTAAGACAGCCCGTAGTATCGGACTCCCTCAAGCCCAAGCGGGTTTTCCGGAAAGCGGATCAGGAAAGGGCTCAAATCATGTTCCCAGTATGTTTTTTCAAAAGACATTAAGCGTTTAAGAATTACTTTTTATGCATTGCATTTTTAATGAGACTCATTCAATCTTTCCTTTTTTATTATTATGAACAAGAAATTTAACATACTTTCACTACTATTTGCATTGGCAATAACTGCCCACGCAAATACAGCCGTTTCTGAAATCAACGGTAAGATTGATTCATCTTACGGTAATCTTAACTCGACTGATGCATGGATCAACGAGGGCAGTTTTTCTGTTCCCGTTGCAGATGCATTTGGAGTACAGCTGGATGCACTGTATTCAGATGTTGGTGATACTGAGTTCGGCGGCTTTGGCGGTCATTTTTTCTGGAGAGACAGTGAAGTGGGCCTCTTTGGCATTTCCGCAGGTGGTATCTGGGGGAGTGATGTTGACACTTACGAAATCAGCCTGGAGGGTGAATACTACTATGGATTGTTAACCTTTGGAGCCAAAGCAGGCTTTGCTTCAATTGATTTTAATGATCCTATATTTTTACTTGATCCAGATGAAGAGGGTGCATTCGGGCTTGTTTACGCAATGTTGTATCCGATCGAGGACCTGAGCATTCTTACAGGTTTCGAATATCGTTTCGACAGTCCTGCTTTTCGTGTTGAAGCAGAATATGCGATTCCTGGCTGTGGACTTAGTCTATTCGCGCAGGGATTATTCGCTGATGACGATTATGAACAGGGGATAGTCGGTCTTCGCTATTACTTTGGCTCAGACAAAAACCTTCAGGAGCGTCATCGCCAGGATGATCCACGCTCTATGCTTGGCGGTATGCTTAGCAGTATTTTTAACTATTCTGCTGAAAGAGACTTCAATGACCCATTTTTTGCAGAATAAGTTGTTAGATAAGAAGTCGTAAAATAATCTCTCTTGTAGTTCATCCTTAGGCAACAAGGTTCTAAGGGTGAACTACAATACCCCAAAAAATTAAAAGGTTGGCGAACCGACTGGTACTGCAACCAGTGTAAAGTAGCCAAAACAGTTCCATTAGCCATTGATTTGGCCTGAAGTTGTAGGATCCCACGCAGGCAAAAGCCCCGCACAATGAAGATACTCGCGGAGCATCGCATTTATTTAATGGGCGTGGCCATGTTCTTAATGTACCTGCCGATGGGTATGTGGCTGCCTTCATTAGCCAACATCCTTAAAGCATATGATGCGCGATGGGCAGTTGCTTTTGCGTTTGTTCTCATCCAAGTTATGGGAGTATTTTCTTCGCTCCTGTTTGCGACGCTTTCGGATCGCAAGATTGAGGCGCAGAAGCTTCTCGGCTACCTGAGCTTTATAGGAGGAGGATTTTTGTGGCTGGCGTTTTCAACGCTTGTGTGGGGCTGGCATCCGAGCTGGTACTTGCTTCTTCAATGCTGTTGGGCTCTGGCTTCCGCGCCCATGATACCATTAATTGCCAAAGTCAAACTGGCAAATCTCTCAAATCCTGAGAAATCATTTCCACTGTATTCCGTATGCGGAACGATTGGTTGGTTGTCCGGAGGTCTTATCGTTAGCGGTCTAGGTCTCGATATCTCTGCGAATACCGGACGCATCGCAGCCTATGTTCAAGTTTTGCTGGGATTTGTCTGCTTTCTTCTTCCAGCAACCCTGCCGGAAGACAAGATCAGTCGCGGGTGGAAGGCAGCGCTGGGTCTCCAGGCATTCAGTCTGATAAAAAACAGAGAATTGCGCGTTTTGTACATTGCTTCGATGCTCATTGCGGTTCCCTACGTTTCATTTTTTATGTTGGTTCCCGAAATGTTAATTACCTTTGGGAGCAAGCATCCAGCCGCCCAGATGACAATTGGTCAGGTAACTGAAATATTTGCAATGCTGTCACTCAGTATTCTGGCCGGGCGCTATCGCATACGATTTCTGATGATCGTCTCAATGCTACTCGGGTTTTCGCGCTTTGTTTTCTTTGCACTGTCTGGAGCAACCGGGTTACTGCCGATGATCTGGCTGGGGATTTCCCTACATGGTCCAATCTACGTTTTTATGACAATTTCCGGACGGATTTTTATTGATCGCAGTGTTTCACTTGGAGTTCGTGGACAGGCGCAGGCTTTGCATAGTTTGTTAACGATCAATCTGGCTGGCATTCTAGGTAGTCTTTTTTGTGAACTGGTCTATAGGCGTACCGTACTGAAATCACCTGAAGGCTGGACGGTACTATGGGCAGCGATGGCAGTTTTTACTCTGATTCCACTGATTTACTTTTTCTTTGGTGCATTCAGGGATCAATTTAATCCGGCAAAGCCGGAACCAACATCGAACTTTGAACTTCCAACATCGAACTTTGAACTTCCAACATCGAACATTGAATAACCAATGCTCTGCTTTTTGAAACCACGAAGGTACACTAAGAGAATACTCTTGGAATGCATCTGTTACTTTGTGTGCTTCATGCTCTTTGTGTTAAAAACAGAGCCAGTCCGGCAGTAATATCTGTGCCAAACATGCACGTATTTTAGTAGTAAGGTACTAAAACGGGTTAAAATAATGCCAGTTGTTCGTCCTCGCTGTCTGTTTTCTGTCCGGTTTGCTTTTTTCGTAGACGCTTACGCAGCAGATTATGTGAAGAGTCGTCGGATTCCAGGCGTTCGAGGATTTCTTTGGCGCGGTTGATTACCGTTGTTGGGAGGCCGGCAAGGCGGGCGACTTGTATCCCATAGGAACGGTCGGCGGCTCCTTTGATTACCTGGCGTACAAAGATGATTTCGTCATTCCACTCCTTAACGGCGACAGAGTAATTCTGGAGTCGTGAAAGTGTCTGAGTGAGCTGAGTGAGCTCGTGGTAGTGAGTTGCAAAGAGTGTCCGTGGCCCCTGCTGGCCTTTGGTGTGCAAATGTTCGATCACTGCCCAGGCGATGCTAAGTCCGTCGTAGGTGCTAGTGCCGCGACCAATCTCGTCGAGTATCACCAGGCTGCGATCCGTCGAGTTGTTTAGGATGTTTGCTGTTTCATTCATCTCGACCATAAAGGTGGAGTTGCCACGCGCGAGTTCATCACTGGCGCCAATGCGTGAGAAGATGCGGTCGACCAGTCCTATCTGACAGCTGCGTGCCGGTACCCAGGCTCCGGATTGAGCCATTAGCACAATCAAGGCTACCTGGCGGATATAGGTTGATTTACCAGCCATGTTGGGGCCGGTTATCAGTGCGATCTGGGGAGCATCTTTATCACTGCCGGAACTGGAAAGTTGGGTATCATTTGGCACAAAGGCATGGGTGCCGGTAAGTCCGAGGTGCTCATTACGCATCATTTGTTCGACCACAGGGTGACGTCCCTGATCAATTGTCAGCGTGCTGGAATTATCGATCTGCGGTTTACAATAGTCCCACTCACGTGCCAGTGCACTCCAGCCGGTCAGCACATCAATTTCTGCCAGTGCGGCGGCTGTTTCTCTAAGTGCATCTGCGTGTTTGAGAATGTCGTTAATCAATTCATTAAACAGAGTTTCTTCGCGGCTAAGCGCTTTCTCCTCGGCCTGCATGATCTCACGTTCGCGTTCTTTGAGTATGCTGGTGGTGTAGCGCTCAGCATTTTTCATTGTCTGCTTGCGTACGTAATCTTCGGGTACCAGCGCGACATTGCTTTTGGTTACTTCAATGAAGTAGCCAAAAGCGCCGTTAAAGCGAATGCGCAGATTTTTAATCCCCGTACGTTTCTGTTCTGAAAGCTCAAAGTCGGTCAGCCATTTTTGACTGTCTCTGGTGAGGCTGCGTATGCGGTCCAGCTCGACATCATAACCATCTCGGATGGCTCCACCATCATCAATCTTGCTGGGCAATTCTTCCGCAAGGCCACTTTTGAGCAGGGTGGTAAGCGATTCAAAGTTGTGAATTCGTTTTGCAATCGCAGCGATCGGAGAGTCCGAGAATTCAAGCAGCAGGTTGCTAATTGACGGCAGAGCTACAAGAGTGTCGCGCACACCACCCAGTTCACGTGGATTGCGCAGCCGGTTTTGCAAACGACCAAGGATGCGTTCGATATCGCGAATTGTGCGCAGATTTTTTTGCAGTTCGCTGGAGAGGCCTGGATTGGAAACAAGCTCGGCAACGCAATCCTGTCGTCGTTTTATCTCGGTCAGATCAAGCTCCGGTGCGCAGAGCCAGCGTTCGAGCAGTCGTGCTCCGGGTGCAGTTGCGGTGCTGTCCATTGCAGCCAGCAGGGAGCCTTGTCGGATATTTGCTGCTGATTTGAAGATCTCCAGGTTGCGAAGTGTTGAGGGATCCAGAAGCAATGTCCTCTCGGATTTATACTCACGCAGTTTGCTGAGGTTTTCCGGTTTGGCGCAGAGTGTTTCCGTTGCGTAGTAAACAAGAGCTCCGGCAGATCCTATGGAGGGATGATCGTGCTGAATACCAAAGCCCTCAAGGTTGAGAACCCCCAGTGTTTCCATTACGGACTGTGCGCCGGCAATTTTGTCGAAGTGGTAATCCGGAATACGGGTAACTGCGCGACCTTCGCACAGGTAGGTATAAAATTCGTTAAACTTTTCGTTATCCTTGGCGTGCGGCCAGTTCAAAGAGGCGTTTTCAGGGACAATAATTTCACGCGGGTCGATGCTTTCAAAGGCAGCAAAAAGATTCTCCGGTGAAGACTCAGAGGACAGATAGAACTCACCGGTCGTTAAATCGAGCCACGCGGCATGGAGTTGTTTCTTATTCAGATGAATCGCCAGTAGGAAATGGTTTCGTTGCGCATCAATTTGAGTATCTGCGATACGTGTGCCCGGTGTGATGATTCGCGTGAGTGCCCGTTTGACCAGTTTGCCCGGTTGCGGCGTCTCAACCTGATCGACAATGGCGACCTTGATGCCCTGATCGAGTAGTTTCTGAATGTAAGTCTCCGAAGCGTGAAACGGAATCCCGGCCATGGGCATGCCGTGTCGGTGCGTCAGGGTGATCCCCAGCAGTTTGGCACCCCGTTCAGCATCCTGGTTAAAAACTTCATAGAAGTCGCCCAGTCTGAATAGAATGAGCGTATCCTCAGCGAGCCGGCCACGTATTTCGTGCCACTGCTGCATCATCGGTGTTGTTTTTTTTGATTCGTCGGCGGACATATTCAGACAATAGAGACCATGGATTAAAGGAATAAATGCGAATAAAAAATCGTAAAATGATTCGTGACAAAGTTGTTTTGTTCATGAACAAATGCAGATGAGTTATGCCTGTCCAACTTCATTCCCTTCGATTTAACAATCCGAGTGCTCCTGCACTGATCATTTTACACGGTCTGCTGGGTGCCTCGCGCAACTGGACGACGACAGGCAAAGCCTTGCAGAAACAGTTTGATGTGCACGCTCTGGATATACGCAATCATGGTGATTCACCGCATGCAGACAGTATGCGCTGGGCAGAGTTGGTTGCAGATCTGAAGCTTTATCTAAAGAACAATTCGCTGAATGAAGTTTTTTTGATGGGGCACAGCCTGGGTGGGAAGATCGCGATGAAGTTTGCCTGCGATCATGCAGAGTTTGTGAAAAAGCTAATCATTATCGACATTGCAGCAAAGCCATACCCACCTCATTTTGACAGCGAATTTCGTGCGATGAAGCGCATCCCCTCTGGTTCCGTGGAAAGTCGTGCGGAAGCGGAGGAATTACTAAAGCCACTTGTTGCGGACTGGGGGATGCGTCAGTTTTTGATGACAAACCTTGTTCGGTGTGAGTTCGGCTTTAAGTGGCAGGTAAATCTTGAGGTGCTCCATGCCAACTTGCAGGGTTTACGACAAAATCCATTGGATAAGCAGGACTGTTTCAATGGCCCCGTACTTGTCATTGCCGGCGGCCGATCCAAATTTATCGAGAACGGGGACACGGATGCGATGCGGTCCTGGTTCCCGAATCTCGAACAGCGCACACTGCCGAAATCAGGCCATAATGTGCATGTAGATGATCGTAAAGGTTTCTTAAGTCTTCTGTACGACTGGATCTAATCTTCAGACTTAAGTTCGGATAGCTGTTCCTCTGCAAATTTTTTGAGCGACGGATTTGTACTTTGGAGTGCAATTTCCAGTCCTGCAATGAATTGCGGTGAATTCGTTTTTACGTTTGAAAGCACTTCAATGGCAGCAAATTGCGCGTACGGTTTGCCTGCGTGTAGTATTTCAATCAGGCTGTTCATTGCATCGTCACAGTCAGAAACGGAAAGTCCTACGACACACCAGTTTCGTGTATTGACTGATTCTTCGTCTTCAGCGAGACCTTTCAGGAAACCTTTGATCGTCTTTGGGTTTCGTGGTTCCACGCGCGTCAGTGCCCAGGCTGACCAAGATCTTACAAAATCAATTGGGTCGTTTAACATTCTGTCAATCAACGCATCGACCGCATCCGTCGCTCGATATCTCATCTTTCCAAGTTCTTTAACTACATCCCGGCGAATATTTTCATTATGATGCTGGAGTTCTTCAATGAGTTCTTCGCAGCGAGTTTTGGGTTTTGACGGTGCGGCAGGGGCCGCAGCTGCAGGAATACCAAGTATTGAGGCAGCTTCATTTTGATAGTTCTTCAGGGTTTTTTCGTCGATACCATTCTTTTTAAGAAATTCTGCCTTCTGGTTTTCAATCAATTCGTTGTACTCAACAACAACTCGTATTTTGTCCATTTTTGTGGGTGATGACGTTTCAGGGGAATCCATAATCTTTTGACTGATAGCTTGTGTTTGATTTACTTTTACTTTTCTTAAAGAGCTAAAGAAGTAAAAAATAATTACGATTTGTCAAACTGGCAGGCTTGGCGCTCTTTAATTTTTAGTTCAAAGAAATAATACGATTTTGTTAACCACCTAAATGAAAGTTACACTTTTAAAGTCCAAACTACTTCGGGCAGAAATCACCGATAGCGCGCTTCATTATGAGGGCAGCCTTGCAATTGATAAATCCTTGATGGAACAAGTGGGTCTGGTCCCTTATGAAAAAATACTTGTTTCAAATATTGCCAATGGTGAGCGTTTCGAGACCTATGCGATTGAAGCACCTGCAGGGTCTCAGTTAATCTCACTGAATGGAGCTGCAGCCAGAAAGGGTGAGATCGGCGACTTGTTGGTTATCATGTCCTTCGCGCAATTTGATTTGGAAGAAGCCAAAGACTTTCGGCCCAGAGTCCTTGTCTTGGCAGAGAGAAATAAGCGTGTTGTCCGGGCAGATAATGTTTTAGTCGGTGAGGATGTATATCACACTATATAGCTTTGGTATCCATTTTCGGGTGATTATCTTTTAAGGCCGCTTGCTGGACTTTTTCAGAAGACCTCTCTACAACAACTTTGAAAAGTGACTCGCTATCGATCGTTTTTGTTTCCAGAAGCTGTCCTAAAGGACGATGTGATTTTACTGGATAGCCGGGAAAGCCATCATCTGGCTCGCGTATTCAGAGCAAAAAAGGGTGAGACGATTGAAGTTCTCAACGGGAAAGGCACCCGCTACTCTGGAACGATTCAGTCCGTAGGCGCCAAGGCAGTTAGCGTTTTAGTCGATTCAGTAAGAACAGTGCCGGTCGTAACGCCTCGTACTGTCCTATTGCAATCAGAGTCCCGCACGAAATCGATGGATCTTGTTCTGCGTATGGCCACAGAAATCGGTGTTTCTGCAATCCAGCCTATTTTTACTGAGCAGGGAGAGCATTCGCGAAGAAACCGTGAGAAGCGTCTACTGGTGATGATTGAGGCATGCAAACAGTGCGGCTTGAGTTATGTGCCTGAGTTATACGAACCATGCAATTTGCAGGATTGGTTGCGGTCAAACACTGTGCAATCAAGGACTTTGCGTTTGGTCGCCAGTCTGGAAGATGGTAGCCAACCCTTACTCAGCGTCCTCCAAGCATCCTCTGGCGAATTGGATGCGATCTTCGTTGCAGTTGGCCCTGCGGGTGATTTTTCCGACTCGGAATACGAACTGTTGCGGCAAAATGCATTTAGCCCGGTTCGTTTAGGCGCCAATGTGCTTCGTGTTGAGACCGCGGTTGCTTATGTCCTGAGTACCATCGATCAGGCAGTTCGCGATCGGAAGGCTGACGGGAGAGCCGGAACCAAAAGGAACATTAAACGTTGAATATTTCCAGGGTTCACAGAAAGCACGGAGGATACCTTGTTACTCTTTGTGGTTTCTGCGAACAGAGCCCAAGCATATTATTTAATTTTTTATTCTTTTGAGTTAAATGTTTGTACACACATTATGGTTTTTCGCTATTTTCAGTGGAAACATCAGTATGATAGTTGAGTTTTGTCGCAAGCGTTGGCTGGAGCAACGTAGCGCGCGCAGCTTTAGCAAGCGTTCTCTGGATGATTGGACTGAGAGGCACTGAAACGCTCGCTGAAGCGTCGCGCTACGCCCCATGCATTTTCAAATGCCACAAACTCTAAAAGCTTTTTCCCACAATAAATAGCGGAGAACCCACATTATCATCCCATAGGGTCCGTAACCAAGTGACTATGAAATGTCTCTGCTCTCTCCGCGAACTCTGCGGTTAGATTTTCATGGGACGGCTGTGACTCAGATTTCCAATTCAGTGTTCAACGTGCAATGTTTGACGTTCAATGTTCATTCCGGCTCTGCCGGATTAGGTTCTGAATTCAGCAGGCATGTCTTTTTCATCCAGCCGTTCAATATTTGCCCCTATGGCATTTAGCTTTTTTTCAAAGTGCTCATAGCCTCGATCCAGGTGATAGATGCGCTGCACCCATGTTTCGCCTTCAGCAGCGAATCCAGCCAATACAAGTGCTGCGGAGGCGCGTAAGTCAGACGCCATGACTGGCGCGCCAGACAGTTTTTTCGGGCCTTTGACGATTGCGCTGGCTCCTTCGATAGAGATGACGGCGCCCATTCGCTGAAGTTCAGGCACATGCATAAATCGGTTTGGGTAAATGCGTTCTGTGATGATGGAAATGCCTTCAGCCTGGGTCATCAGCGCTATCATCTGTGCCTGTAGGTCGGTTGGATAGCCGGGATGCGGCAACGTAATCAAATCTACTGGTTTTAGAGCATTCGTGTAGGGTAGTACGCGGATAAAGTCGCTACCCAGTTCTATTGGCAGTCCGGTCTCTTCGAGCTTGTCCAGAAACGCGCTCAATCGTTTAGGATCAATCCCTTTAATCGTTACATCCCCACGTGTAATTGCAGCAGCAATGGCGAATGTTCCTGCTTCGATGCGGTCTGCAATCACAGAATGGTTGCAACCGTGTAACTGCTGGACACCAGTGATTTCAAGACTTGGGCTGCCAATGCCCTTGATCTTGGCACCCATTTTGGCCAGTAAATTGCAAAGATCGACGACTTCCGGCTCGCAGGCTGCGAATTCGAGATGTGTTGTTCCCGGAGCCAGGACGGCAGCCATCACAATATTGGCTGTGCCAGTGACCGTGCTGCCATTGCGTCCGCCCAGAAATAATGAATTTGCCTTGATCTTGCTAGCGTCGACACGCACGTATCCTTTTGAAAGCTCAACTTTACAGTTTAGCTTCTCTAATCCTTTAATATGCAAATCAATTGGCCGTGGCCCGATTACACATCCTCCCGGGATAGATACTTCTGCCCGGCGCAAGCGACCGACAAGAGGGCCTAGCAGACAAACAGAAGCGCGCATCTTACTCACCAGGTCGTAAGGCGCGGTGTGTGTGATTTCTTTTGCTGTGATTTTCCAGGTATTGGGCTCTGGATTTTCGACCTCGGCTCCAATTTGTTTTATGATTTTGATCATAAAACGGATGTCACTCAAGTCGGGTACATTCTTGAGGGTCACCGTTTCTTCGGTGAGCAGGCATGCTGCAAGAATCGGCAAGGCGGCGTTTTTGGCGCCTCCGACGTTGATCTCACCCTTTAGAGGATCGGTTTTATTAACTTTTAAGAGCTCCACAATCCAGAGTTACATGAAATTGTTACAAGGTTGAAGGCCTGGTTAATAATTCTTTGAAGTATTTTTCCCACGATTATTAGATCCGTTGCGACGATTGTTATACCGTTTTCCGGAAGCGCCTTCTCTCCCTGAGCCATTGCGGTGGGATCGATTGTTACTTTGAGACTTATGCTTTCTGGGAGGTAGACCTGTATCTACCTTTGGATCGCTTTGAGCACTGTTTCCAAAAAGCGAACCAAAGAATCGGCCGATCGAAGCTATTAAACCACCTTTTTCAACATTTTGGCCATTTTTACGTTTTGGGCCATTGGGTTTTCTAGGGCTGCGTCTCTCTTTGCTGGGTCTATCTTTTTCGATTTCAGCACGACGCTGAGCGATTTTCTCTTCTACTTTTTGGATAGAATCAAGCGTCGCCTGGCTCGGCTGAGCCTTTTCGCCTGAGGGCTTTTTTGTTTCCCTTACCTTGGTTGAGGAGTCGTTTTGAGGTTTGATTGCATTGTCCGAAGGAGGAGTGCTCTTTTGTACCTCTGTTTTCAGAGCTTCGACTGGATCGACCGAAGGAGGAGTGCTCTTTTGCACCTCTGTTTTCAAAGCTTCGACTGGATCGACCTCACCTATTTTCGAGTTGCTGACCGGTACTTCAGACTTGAAACCACCGCTTCTGCGACGGCCGCCTTTATTGTTAGGGGTCCCTGTGCCTGGTGTGTAGCTGTGTGTTGGATCTGGCTGGGAATCGGATTCTTCGAATTCTGGCATAATGTATTTTGATTTTTTGATTTTTGATGATGGATTGCTTTCAGCCGGAACAGTCACAGCAAAAGCAGATATTATGAGGTTTTGTACGCATCTGTTTGTGAGATATTTCGCAGATACAGAAATGTCGATTACATTGGGTGAACCACTCATGTATTTTACCGCGTACTAAAGCATTGGAAAACAACAAGGTAATTCGGATACGGCAAGAATTATTTTTTGTGCAAGCAATCGAATCGTCTTTTCAGAATGAACTTGATCAATCAATAGTCTTCAGTAAGCAATTTATTATGGATAAACTTGACGAACTTTTTGACCTTCAGTCCGATCTCAACAAACGAATCGGTGTTAGCACTGACGACTTGTCTGACGAAGATAAAGCCAAATGGATTCTGAATTATACCCGTGCGATGCAACAGGAATTGTCGGAATTAGTCGATTCTGTTCCATGGAAGTGGTGGGCAAAGTACCAGGAGTTTGATGAGCAGAATGCTAAGGTTGAAGTGATTGATCTCTTCCACTTTCTCATATCTCTGGCACAGGTGCTGGGGATGACTGCTGAAGACGTCCATGAAATCTACACTAAGAAGAACAAGGTGAATCATGATCGCCAGGATAGTGGATACTCAAAAAAAGATGAGGATGACTCTCGACACATCTGATTGAACCCATCTTTTTTTAAGTCATGAATGAGTCATTGCCAGTCAATTTGTTTTATCTTGCGATAGCGCTCTATACCATTTATCTGTATCGAGTTGATTTACTGGCAGCACAGTCTGGTCAGCCCCATCCTAAGGCCTTGCCGGGTGCGACCCGGGCATCGGTCGGTCTTTATATGGTTGGTATCGCAGGTGCGCTGATGATTCTGGCGTTAGAAACATTCGGAGAGATGGTTCTTGGCGTTGTGGATGAACAGAGCGATGTTATTTGGTTTTTTGTATTCACAAGCCTTGCTGCCGGAATCGTTGAAGAAGTGATATTCAGAGGTTTTCTTGTTTTGGAAAATCGGGGTCGCAAAGTGCTGATTGCCAGTTGCGTGGCTTTTTCAATGCTATTTGCGCTAATGCATCCTTACCTATGGGAGCTAGATCATCCAAAGGAGGTAGCCATCTGGCAATTTTGGCAGGCAGATTTTAGTCTTGTGCTAACACCCAAAGCGTTTTTCACCACGGTTATCCTGTTTTTAAATTCACTTTGGTTCTATGCACTTCGATTCGGAGTCTGGAACTCCGAACGCTCCCTATTTCCCTGCATGCTGGCCCACTCAGTCAGCAATTTAGGTGTATTTTTTGTAAAGTGGATGCAAGGGCACGTGATTTGGTGAACTCTTTGAACTTTGAACATCGAACTTTGAATGGTGGATGGGTGGGATCAGGACATGGATGGTATACAGTTTATGCATGGCTTCATGTTGTGGAGCGCAAACTCGGTTCGTTTGTTAATCATAAAAGGCTAACTTCTAATACCTAACTTCCAACTTCTGAATCTAGCCATCTGAGGAGGTCTGCAAGTGCAAATTG
>CAWUII010000069.1:0-13137 GCA_963922575.1 uncultured Opitutia bacterium | reverse complement strand
CGATCCCAGCCCGAGCAGCCATTTTGCCAGCCCCACTAAGTGGGTAAAAATCCTTGGCGGATCACAAATTAATGCATTTTGGGCTATTTTTTGTCTTTTGAAACGGCATTTGGAATTTTCAGGCTTGTTTCAGTTGCGAAAGCTGGTTCAGGTATTCGGATGAAGCGAACACACAGTTGCTCACAATTACGCAAGTCGGATACCGGATCGACTGTCACTCTTAGTGGATGGGTAGATTCTGCACGCGATCACGGCGGTATTCTTTTTGTCGATCTGCGCGATCGTGAAGGAATGACCCAGATTGTTCTGGATCCTTCCAATAAACATTTGGAGGCGCATTTCGGTTCGGTAAAGCCGGAGTCGGTAATCTCGATAACCGGCAAGGTTGAGGAGCGTCTGGGAGGTACCGCCAACGAAAAACTGGCAACCGGTGAGATCGAGGTACATGCCACGGATATGGAGGTTCTAAACGTGTCAAAGACGCCACCATTCCCAATGGATGATTCTGCCGACAAGGTAGGTGAAGACTTACGCATGACTCACCGCTATCTCGATCTGCGGCGTGCTACTAACCTGAAAATGCTGAAAATGCGACATGCGACCAGTCGCGCAATTCGTGATTACATGGATGGCCAGGGTTTTCTCGACGTAGAGACACCGATGTTATTTAAGAGCACACCAGAAGGAGCGCGTGAGTTTCTGGTACCGAGTCGTATGAATCCGGGAGCTTTTTACGCTTTGCCACAGTCGCCTCAGCAATACAAGCAGATGCTGATGGTGGCCGGAGTGGAGCGTTACTACCAATTAGCACGTTGCTTTCGCGATGAAGATCTGCGTGCGGATCGTCAACCGGAGTTTACCCAGCTGGATATCGAGTTGTCGTTTATCGATCGCGAGGACATGTACGCGTTGATCGAAGGCTTGATGGTATCTGTCTGGAAAAATGTTATTGGCGTCGAGCTGAAGGCTCCTTTCCTGCGCATGAGCTATTTTGACGCAATGAACCGATTTGGTGTGGATAAGCCGGATATGCGTTTCGAGATGGAACTTCAGGATTGTGGTGAAATATTTGCGCAGTCTGGATTTAAGGTTTTTTCGGGTACGCTGAAATCCGGTGGTGCGGTTAAGGCGATTAATGTGAAAGGTCTGGCAGACATAACCCAGGGTGAGCTGCGAACGCTTGAAGATACTGCAAAGACGTTAGGTGCCAAGGGGCTTGCATTCATAAAATGCGAAAACGGTGAGTGGAAATCTCCCATCGTTAAGTTTTTCTCAGACGAAGAAAAGGCGGCTTTGACCAAGATGCTGAAGATTGAGGATGGCGATATTGTTTTCTTTGCAGCAAGCGAGTGGGAGCGTGCGTGTACCATACTGGGGCGCGTACGTCTGGATGCAGCTCAATTACTGGTCAAACGTGGCAAGCTGACCATCGATCCGAGTGTCTATAAATTTTTGTGGGTGATCGAGTTTCCGCTCATGTTATTCGACGAAGATGAGGGCCGCTATGTCTCTTCGCATCACCCGTTTACAGCTCCGGTTGTCGAAGATATACCACTGCTCGACTCCGATCCCAAGGCAGTTCGTGGGCAACACTATGACCTTGTTTTGAATGGCGTAGAACTCGGTGGCGGTAGTATCCGTATTCACCAGCCGGAATTGCAGAAGAAGGTCTTCGAAGAGGTGTTGAAAATCCCGAAAGATGTCGTGGAAAGTCGTTTTGGTTATATGCTGAAGGCTTTCGAATACGGCGCTCCACCACACGGCGGCATTGCTTTTGGTTTGGATCGTCTGGTAGCAATTCTGACACAGCGCACTAGTATACGGGACGTCATTGCTTTTCCGAAAAATCAGAAAGGTCAGGAGATGATGACCGCGAGTCCAGGTATTGCCACGGCGAAACAACTCCGGGATTTACACATAAAGACCGATCTGCCGAAGAAAGATTCAGTGCAAAAATAATTTTGGAGCGCGGCTCTTCACTTTTTTGTGGAACCCGGACCCACTTTACGGTTTCTCTCATGTAATACTTTATGCTGCGCGGTTATTTACTTTGCCTGATTGGATGCTTGCTGAGCTGTTGTACTTTGCTGGCGCAAATCATGCCCAGCGATCCGGTACTTGATTTTCGGCTGCCCCGGTTTGCCGCAAATGGTTATCCACAATGGATTCTAAATGGTGGAAAGGGAATGTACGATAGCGCTGAGCAGATACGCGTTGAAGAGATGTCGCTGCGAGTCTATTCAGGAGATGAGCGGAGGGCGCTTGAAATGACGATCGATAGCCCCAAGGCAACTTTTTTTACTAAAGAAAACCGAGCGGACTCCGATAGTTCCATTGAGATTGTTGGTGCTAATTTCAAAGTTTCCGGTGTCGGATGGACGTGGGATAGTACCCGCAAGGAAATCGAGGTGAAATCGGAAGTTCTGGTCGAATTTTCCCAGGAAGTTGTTGGGATGCTGTCAGGCAGGGCTTTAGATGGAGTTGATAAAGAAGATCGAGCAGGTGAAGAGCGCATGACTGAGATTGCCAGTAATCGCCTGTTACTGAAAACAACACCTGAGGCTTATAATTTCCAGTTTATTGAATCAGTTGAAGTTATCTCGGACGATACCCGTTTAAAGTGCGAATTACTCGTCGCTATTGCAGATGCTCCCTCGGGGGACGGCTCGGAAGATGCGTCAGTGGCAGAGTTAGAATTTGATTCGATCGATAAGATCATTGCAACAGAACAGGTTGTGATCTCACAGGCCGGTAATTTACTAAAAGCAGGAAAGGCCACGTTTTCACTGCGGGAACAAAGTGCAGAATTTGAGGGAAATCCAAGTATAGAAACATCCGGTGCTTATCTTGCAGGGCATTTCATTCGCAGCGAGAGGGGGAAAGTAATTGTAAACGGCAGCGAAGTATTCGGGCGCGCGCAGATGATCGTCCATAAAGCAGGTGGTTTGGGAGTTTCCAGTGAAGTATCTCTGGACCAGGAGACAAAAGTGTTTGCTGAAACTATAAAGATGGAGGAACTCGAGACGGAAAATCAGTTTACATTTGAAGGATCTGTTGAGGCAACGTCCGGATCGATGCGGGTGCGTGCGGATCTGCTGGACTTGTATCTGGATCCTGCGATTGATGATACGGCGAATGATACGGAATCAGCTGCTACTGAAAATCGCGATAAAGTCTCGGATTTTCGTCTCGGTGAGGTAGTCCGCGTGATTGGAAACGGTTCGGTCTATATCGAGCAGGAAAATCAGGTGGCGACCTGTGATCGCGTCGTCTTCTATCCACGGGAAGAGCAGGCGCTGTTGACTGGAAGTCCCAGGGTAGAGCATGAACAAGCGATTATAAGCGGATATTCTATGGAGCTAAAACGAGGTTTTGCTGTTGTAAATGGTTCGCACAAAGAGCGTGCTCAGGTGATTTTGCCGGAACTTCCGGACCTGGGTGCCGATAATCTCCAGCTGATGGACGGCATGCAGATATCAGAGCGTGAGGAAACAGCGGCCGAGGAAACCGAGATTACCGCAAGTGAAACGATCGTAAAAGCAGAAACACTGATGATGATAGAAAAGCCGGATCATTATCTACTCAATTTTACAGACTCGGTTTCAGTGGAGGGCACCAATCTAAAAGCATTTTGCAATCGTATGGATGTTATCCTTGTTGATCACGGAAAAGATTCAGATCGTGAAAAGCAAATGCAGGTTCAAACCATTAATGCGTACGAAGATATTTTATTTGAGCAAAATGGTCGAACCGCAACAGCTGACAAAGTCACGATCAAACCCGAAGAAGGCGAGGTTGTGCTCGAAGGCAATGCCGTGCTTACCGATGTTCAGGGTCAGGTCTTCGGAAATCGGATAACCCTGCACAAAGGCAAAGGGCGTGCTACTGTAGAAGGTGATGGTACCGATAAATCCCGTGCACGCATAGTGCTACCGGAGGTGGAGCTGCCCAAAGGCTTTCCGGGAGGAGACTAAGACCAAATTCAAAAAACTTTGAACATCCAATGCTCTGCTTTTTGAAACCACGAAGATACACTATAGCTAAGCCTATAATTACTTGTACAGATCGCATTCAGGTAGCGCAGCACCGTCCCCGGTGCGCACCCGCGTCGCGTAAGCCTGAGCATTCAAACGTTCGTGCGGCGCAGGGACGTGCCTGCGCTACCATTTTGGATAAGAATCATGTGTGCATATAATCACATACTTAGGCTATAAGAACACTAAGAGAAGGTATAAGACCACCTGCCTACCTTCACCTGTTCGGAGCTGTCTGGATCAGCTTCTTTACCAATCAGTTCAAAGTGTCAAAAACAAGTTTCCGGGCACTGATGACTCCATCTTCGTGGTACGCCTTTCCCCAATAAGCTCCGACGAAGTGAACTCGGTTTTGGGTATTTACATGTTGAAACTGTTCTTGGGCCTCTATGATTTCTTGGGTGACTGAGATATGGCGGTAGGTTATCTTTTTAAGAATTTCGGAGGCTTTGATTTCCACCGTTGGATTCAGTGTGAAGAAAAATTGAGTGTCCGAGTCGATCGCTTGGAGCGGATTTAAATGGGAAGTCAGGCAGGCTGGCCTTCCTTCTGGTAAATGGAAAATAAGGCCGGGGATATTTTCGGATAATTGGTAGATGCTTTGATCGGTGTGCAATACTCCGTGATTATTGTGGAAATGAAACTTTTCCAAAACCTCTTGTTGCAGCGAAGTTGGATTGGAAAAAATCCGTAATACTACATCTGCATGACAGGCAAAGATAACTCGATCAAAGTGCTGCCTGCCGTTTTGTGTTTCTACCTCAACGGAGTCTCCGAAATCATTCACGGCGGTGACTGGAGTACTCAAAATAAAATTTGCGGAGGCGTTTTCTCTGATAGCGGTTATGTATTGGTCGTATCCGCCTTGAATGCAGAGCCAGTCAAAGGCCATTTCGATTTCCAAAAAGCCGTGTTGTTGCAGAAACAGCAGCACAGGTTTGGCCTGGTAGTTTTTCATCACGGTGAAATCGTTTGACCAAGCGCCGGAGGCAAGTGAAAGCAATGCGTCTTCAAAAAACCAGTAGGGTAGCTCCAGGTCGTGTACGATATAATTTTGCAGGCTTTTGTTACCGTCTATCGTGGATACATCCTTTTTTGCTGCGATCAGAAATTTTTTGAGATGCTTTTGAAAATCTGTTTTGTCAGCGAGTTTTTTTTCGACTGCTTTCCACCAGCTCTTTCCGGAAACCGGTTCTTTTTGACCAATTCCAAAGGAAACTTTAGAGGGTTGATAAGGAATCTTCAGCTCGTCGAGCAACTGCAAAAATCGCGGGTAATTCGGTTTGTTGAAAAAGACGAACCCGGTATCGACACAAACATCGTTCCCCGCTTTATCTTGAACCGTATGCGTATGAACATGTCCCCCGAAATAGTTCTCCTTCTCAAACACTGTGACAGCGTGTTTCCGGCTCAGATAGTAGGCCGCGACCGATCCAGCTACTCCGCTTCCGATGATAGCAATCGTCTCTCTCATGACTTATAGCCATAACCTTTTTTAAGGCAAAATAAACAGGCGATTGCTGCCACTGCATTCAGCAAAACCAGTATACTGATTGCTATTCCTACCGGCTGTTCCGAATGGCCGATGAAACTGGCTCGGAAGGTATCAACCAGATAGTAAATAGGATTGAAGCGCGACAAAGTTTTCCAGAAATCAGGCAATGCATCGATGGAGTAAAACACTCCACCGACGTAGGTCAGTGGCGTAAGGACGAAGGTCGGCACGATGACAGAATCGTCCCAGTTTCTCGACAGCAATCCTGACAGGAAGCCACCACTGCTCAGTAAAAGACAGGTGAGTAAAGTGACGGACAGAAGTAAGCCAACATTTGTTATCGTGATTGGATAAAAAAACGTAGATATTCCCAGAACAGACACTCCGATAATCAATCCTCTTAGTGTTGCCCCAAGACTAAATCCGGCCCAAATGGTCCAATGAGGCATGCCTGAAACAATCAGTTCTTCGAAACAACGGACAAATTTCATGTGAAACAACGATATCGATACGTTTATAAAGACGCTGTTGATCACGGCCATCATGATCATTCCGGGAATCAGAAATTCGAGATAGGAAACTCCGTGAACGTCTGGCAGGGACTGCCCCAACAACGTGCCAAAGATCATCAGGTATAGACTCTGGGTGATAAGCGGTGGGATAATGGTCTGAGTCCATAAGCGCCCGAAGCGCCACACTTCGCGCATAAACAATGTCTTAAGAGCGATTAATTTTTCGGTGGTATTCATTTACTTTTTTCGCTCAGTTTCTGAAGGAAGAATTGCTCTACTCGATTCATTTTTGGCCGTATGTCCAAAACCTTCACGTTATCTTTTTCAAGTTCTGAGACCAACGATGTGATATTCTGGTTGCTCGATATTTTTATATCCACCCGATTCTGTACCTGATTTGAAAATTGATACTTCTCTATAGTGGATGGTGTCGGCTCTGTCTCAACCTCTAGAGTGTAAATCCTATCATCCAGTTTACGCATCATCGCATCCACATTGCCTTCGGCGATTATTTCCCCATGATGAATCATCGCCATATGGTTGCACAAATATTCGACTTCTTCCAGGTAGTGAGTCGTGAGTAAGATCGTTTTTCCATCTTGATTGAATTGCTTGAGAAGGCTCCAGATCTCCTGCCGAAGCTCTACATCTACCCCAGCAGTTGGTTCATCGACGATAAGTATTTGCGGGTCATTAACCAAGGCGCGGGCCAGTAGCAGCCGTCGTTTCATTCCGCCTGACAACTTGTGTGATTGTTCTGAGCGCTTTTCCCAGAGATCAAGTTGTTTCAACAGTTTTTCGATCCACGGTTTCGCTTGTTTTGCTGTAATCCCAAAGAAGCCAGCTTGATTTAACAGTATGTTGTAGACTGTTTGATAGCTGTCCAAGTTGAATTCCTGCGGCATGATACCAATGCATTTTTTGGCCGAAGGAAAATTCTGATCGATATCATAATCTGCAATTGTTACTTTTCCTGAGTCTTTGTTAACCGTACCCGTCAGTATGCCGATGAGTGTTGATTTCCCCGCTCCGTTAGCTCCCAGAAGCGCGAAAAAATCACCTGCTTTTACATTCAGTGAAACGTTGTTCAGCGCATGGGTTTGCGAGTCATACGCCTTCGAGAGCTCTTTTATTTCTAATGCGTGCATCATCGTTATAGGTCCGAACTATTATGGATCCACATACCCGCGTGTGGACTCGCATCCGTAAAGCCCAGCTTTTCATAAAACTGGGTCGCTTGCTCGTGGCTAATGACTATTTTCTGGTCACAGTGTTCGTATCTTTCCAGCATAATTTCCATCAGTGATTTTCCAATGCCCGTCTTTTGATAGTCGGGATGGACGATCAAGTGGGGGAAGTACACGACGAGTTCACCGTCACTAATTGCGTTTGCTATTCCGACAAGTTGTTTCCCTTTCCAGGCAGACAAAACCGTGTCGGAATGTTCAAGACTGTGTTCAAGCTTTTCAGGCGCACGGTCAATTATCGACCATTCACAAGCCCGGTAAAGCGTCTTGATCGCATGATTGTTGAGAACTTTGGATTCGTAAATAGTAACCCGATTATCCTCAAAGACGACTTTTTCTTCGGAACTTCCGGATAGCATATACTTCGCCACGTACCGACTTGGTTGCCAACTTTGTTTCGACTTCCTGAGTCCGGGAATTCCAAGGTCCTGCTCTCGATTGATGGAGTGATACTTGCCCTTCAGGTGTTTTGCCAATTCATGGAGTAAGACAGGGTAGATGCCGGTGAATTCAGTGAACCCTTTTTCATAGCGTTCTCCGAACAAACCGGGACATATTTCTTCACCCAGAGCAAATCCTACCATTTTGCCTTCGACATAAATGCCGATACCATCGAATGAAAGGTAATGATAATTGAGTGTAACTTCATTGAGCGGGATAAGGTCGGCGCCGTCTTTCATCCCTTTTTGCTCAGACCAGGTTTTCGCGAGCTGATAACAATCCTGAATATTCTTTTCTGAGAGCGGTACTATTTCGTACGAATACGAATCATAGAAACGGCGAATAAAATTCCGCTTCCCGTCGTATTTTTTCCCTTCTAATGAAGCGAGTTCATCAACGGAGTAAACATAGTCGTGATTGTCACGATCCAGATTTATGTTTTTCTGAAACAACAGTTTGTGAATCGTTTCGCTACTGATACGAATCCAGTTGTAGTCATCACTGATAGGAATACCTGCTTGGATAATGCTTTCCGGTGATTCACCGATTGGTTCGTAGAATCGCCAGTTTTTACCGACGGAAGTATCTGCAATAATTAGATGATCCCTATATTCAGTATACAGATGACTTTTATTTTTTCTCCAGGTGTAAAAGTTGGCAAACGTGTACTCATGGCCCTGCTTATTTGCCGCATTCAAATAACTCTCAAACAGGTTTTTGTTTTCAATGATTAGCTCATGCCAGATTGCCTTTTTCATAGTCCAGATAAGACCTTACCCAGAAACATGTACAAGCAATAAATAGTTGTTTTAAAACTGATATCACTTATAAGAAAGTGCCTCGCTATTTTCAGTGGAAGCATGGTTTATCTAGAAATCCTGTGTTGCTACAACTTCTTTTGAAAAAGAAAAGATCGTTAATCGTTTATTCTTCCACTATTCACCCTGGCCGAGTGAGTATGCCCGTTTGCCGTCAAAGCTGTAGAGGTTTTCAGTCTTTATGACATCGAAGCCTTGTTCGCTAAGCGCGTGTTGGAGATTAATTACGTCTTTGGGCTGTGAACTTCCCTCGGGATTGGCGAGAAATCGACACCGCCAATGGTCCGTGCAAAACGTTTCCTTCAGTCCTTCAGGATACACTTTGACTCCGCGGTTGGTGATCATCTTTAGGGAGAATGGCTTTATTGCCGCCTTTTCAAGGGCAGGTCCCAGAATGTTTGGATCGCGCAAATGATCATACCAGTGGAGGAAGATATCGACGCCCAGGAGTTGTTTTGTTTTCCGGTTTGCAGGATCGAATGCTTTTTTGCTGATCTGAGGAATTTTTGCACTTGCAGTAAATTTCTGTACCGGCAGTTGCTCAGGCAGTTGTCCGAGCCGCTCGATAACTGCTTTTGCGAATTCCTGTGTGCCTACTTTTTTGGTAGATTTGTCACTGTAAATGTCGGCGGTGTGAATGCCGACTTCGATCGTTTTGAGCAGTGCATTCTCAATGGTTTCAGCAATGTCGTTGTATCCTAGGTGCACGAGCATCATATTGGCAGCGCGGATGAGTGCGGAAGGATTTGCAATATCCTTACCGGCAATGTCCGGGGCACTGCCATGTATTGCTTCGAACAAACTGGCTGTCTGACCAAAATTTGCACTGCCTGCAAGCCCGACTGAGCCAGCTACTTCTGCAGCGATGTCGGAAAGGATGTCGCCGTAGAGATTGGGCGCAACAATTACATCAAACTGCTCGGGGTTTGCAGCAAGTCGTGCAGCTCCGATGTCAATGATCATGTGTTCGGTCGTCAGATCGGGATAGTCTGCCGCTATTTCATCAAAGACTTTGTGAAATAGCCCATCCGTGAGCTTCATTATGTTATCTTTGCTCATGCAGGTTAGCTTTTTTCTGCCCTGAGATTTTGTGAATTCAAAGGCATATCGTATGAGTTTTTCACAGCCGGGCCGCGTGATGAGTTTCAGACACTGAGTAACTTCATCGGTTTGCTGGTGCTCGATGCCTGCGTAGGTGTCTTCTTCATTCTCACGTACGATTACCAAATTAATTTTGGGGAAATTCGTTGGCACGTAGGGCGCAAATGATTGTGTCGGCCGCACATTGGCAAATAAACCAAGCGTCTTGCGCAATGTCACATTTAGGCTCTTAACGCCTCCGCCTTGCGGTGTAGTTATGGGTGCCTTAAGCAAAATGCCTGTTTTACGTATCGAGTCCCAGGCAGTGGTATCGATGCCGGAGCTATTGCCCTGTTCATAGACCTTGAGGCCGAGTTTAACTTCTTCAAACTCAAGCGGAGCGCCTGCTGCTTTGAGGATAGACAGAGTGGCTTGCATGATTTCAGGGCCTATGCCGTCCCCATGCGCTACGCTAATTGAAGTGTTTGCCTTTGTGAAGGTTGTTGTTTCCTGTGTTGTCATTGTGCTTAATAAAAGTTGTTTTATGTGAATATGACTAGATTCAAGAGTTCTTATGATAAGAAATTTAAAACTGTCAAATTTTTCATGAATAAAAATTCATAAATTATAATCTCTTTTTACTTACATGGACAATTTCGTAAATCATTCTTGGGAAGAAGATAAAGCTAAACTAGTCGATCAGTTGTTTCAGGAGCAGTTTGAGCGAGGTGTTTTGTCAAATGGAATGACGCTGTTACATCTACCGGATTTTTCAAGTGAACTGGTTTCTGTTCAAGTATGGGTCAAGACGGGTAGTATTCACGAAGAGACCTTGAGTGGTTCAGGACTTTCACATTTTTTAGAGCATCTACTTTTTAAAGGTACTGAGCGGCGTGAAGGAAAGCAGATCAGTCGCGAATTAAATGCGCTCGGTGCAGATATGAACGCCTACACGACATTTGACCATACGGTTTACTACATAGATGCCCCTTCTTCCGCTTTTGCACAGGTAGTTGAGTTGCTTTGCGACTGTGTCCTGCACTCTGTTTTACCTGCGGGTGAGATTGAATCTGAGCGCGATGTGATCCTTCGAGAGATTGATATGGATCTGGACGATCCGGATCGTCAGCTAAGTCAGGCATTGTTTCGAACAGCATTTCGTGTGCATCCATACCGAGAGCCGGTGATCGGGCATCGCAATCTGTTCGAGCAAATCAAACGCGACGAACTGTTGGACTATTACAGAACGCATTATGTGCCCAACAATATGGTTTTATCTATTGTCGGTGCTGTCGGCTTGGACGAATGCAAAAGCGCTGTCAAAGCAAGTTTTGGGCAGGTTCCTCGCGGTCGGCTGGCAGCAAAACGGATACCTGAAGAACCGATGCAACTGTCCCTTCGCAGGGAAGCAATTCGCGGCAATTATGCGGTTTCTCGTGGTTCCTTCGGGTTTAAGTCACCTTGTTTGAGTCACCGTGATTCGCCGGCTCTGGATTTACTTGCTTACATATTGGGGGCAGGTGAGAGCTCGCTGCTTTGGGAGCAACTGCGTAATAAGAAGAGGCTTGTAAACTATATTGACTGTTGCAACTGGAATCCCGATGACGCTGGTCTTTTTGAGATTTCTTACATCTGTGATCACAATAAGCAGTCTGAGGTAGAGCCTGCAATCTTTGAAGTTTTCAATGAGGTTTGTGATTCCGGGTTGACTGAATCAATGCTGCAAAAGGCGCGCGCTCAGATGTTGAAAGATGAGATTAATCGACGAAAAACAATCAGTGGAAAAGCATCGCGCCTGGGATTTGCTGAAACAGTGATCGGTGATATCGGCTATGGATATCGTTACTTTAAGCAGCTGCAGACCACTCGATTGCAGGATGTGCAAGCAGTTGCAGAGCGCTATCTGGTTGAAGAACGCATGTCTTCCGCCGTACTTCGTCCGGAAATAGAAGCGGATGGCAAAGCACTTGCCCCAGCATCTACAAATTCAAAAACAAAGACCCATGAGCTGATTCAGTTTGCAAGTGGAGCACGGCTGTTACTACAAAAAGATACCCGTCTGCCCAAGGTACATATTCGCTGTGTGATGCTTGGGGGGCCTGCCTATGAACCAGTGGGCCGGCGAGGTATTTCCGAACTGCTTGCCGAGCTGCTCACCAAAGATACTGCGCATCGGAGTGCCTCCGAAGTTTCAATGCTGGTCGATCGGATCGGTGGTAGCTTTACCACTAATGGTGGCAATAATACCATAAGCCTGGCGATGGAAGTCTTGCCATCTGATATTGATATCGCACTTGAACTGCTGAGCGATGCCCTGACCTGCCCGACGTTTGAGGTAAGCACATTTCAGACGGAGTTAGAGGGGCAGATTTCCAGCTTAAAAGAGGAAGAGGATGATATTTTTGATTGCGGGTTTCGAGCATTGCGTCGGCATTTTTTCGGAAAACATCCCCTTGCGATTGATTCCAGTGGGCAATGTGAAGATCTGGAACTGCTGACACTCGATGATCTAAAGGCCCATTTCAGGCGGTTGGTCACAGCGCCAAACATAGTTATTTCAGTAGTTGGTGATTTTGAGCAAGCGCTTGTCGTCAAACGGATGAAGCGTTTGCTGGAATCGGAAATTCACATGGCTCCATTCGAGATGAATCAAGCTATTGCATACGACGGCCCGGCAGAAGCACTCAAACTGAAGGATACCATGGATCGTGAACAAGCCGTTCTCTTTCAGGCATACCCGGACGTCGGTATTTGCAGTCCTGATTATCTCAAAGGCGAATTGCTGAACGAATTATTAAACGGTATGTCGAGCCGTCTATTTGAGCGTGTGCGTGAAGACAGAGGCTTGGCTTACTTCGTCGGAACCAGCAGAACGCTTGGTTTACAAACAGGTATGTTCACTTTCTATGCAGGCACGCATTCGGAGCAGACGGATGAAGTCGCTGCTGAAATAGATGTCGAGATTGCACGTGTGAAAGCTGGTCAGGTTACGGAAGAAGAATTGCAACACTGTAGAACCCGATTGAAAGCGAGCCGTCTAATGGCCAACCAGACAATCGATGCACGTGCATTGGATTTAGCGCTCAAGGTTGCCTATGGTTTGCCGATTGAAAGCGATGCAGAGTACGCAAAGAAACTGGACCAAGTGAAATCAGAATCGATCGCAAAATTTGCGAACACTTTCTTAAACGATGAAAACAGTGTTCGGTTGATCGTCGGGCCTTAATGCCAGAGATCATTCTGCACTCAACTGGAGGACAATGCTCCGGAGTCTGTCTCAAAATCGAATATTACAGCCATGCCTGAAATTTAAGGTCTGAGTGCGTTGTAGTCACGGCGCTCTGTCGCCGTGTTTTTTGGCTCGGCACGATTACAGCGAAAAACTCGCATGTAACTTTTTTGCTATTTAGCTATATGAAAGCCGCTAGGAAACACACGGCAATACCATCGACAAGCACGGCGACAGAGCAACTGTGTCTCAAGCAAGCTCATAATTAAGTTTTTGTAGGT
>CAWUII010000068.1:0-13142 GCA_963922575.1 uncultured Opitutia bacterium | reverse complement strand
ACCTACAAGCGCAGGCGCGTCCCTGCGCCGCACGAACGTTTGAATGCTCAGGCTTACGCGACGCCATTTCGACAATCTCAAGACCCTCCAGGCAGGTGCGCACCGGGGGGATGGTGCTGCGCTACCTGAATGCGATCTGTACAAGTAATTATAGGCTTAGCTATAAACCGGGTTCGAGGTCGTTCTTTCACACGGAGCCCCAAGAAGCGTTTTTCCAGGAAATTCGTGTTCTCGATCACGAAAGCGCCACTTTAACAATCGCTTCTACGCTGGCGTCTGCTGGCAACTGACTGGAAGCTTTGCGGATCAATTTTTCGGCCTCTGCCTGCTTATATCCTAATACTGTAAGACTGGTTACAGCATCCTGATACGTGTCCGGTTTGTTACCAGTCAAGCTCGTGACTGAGTGGCCGCCAGACGCTCCGTCATTACTAAAACCGACCTTGTCTTTGAGTTCAATGATCAGGCGTTCCGCGGTTTTTTTGCCGATGCCCGGGCATTTGGAAAGGGCAGTGATATCGGCACTGGCGATTGCATTGCGTAGATTTTCAACGGACATGCGACTCAGGATGGCAATCCCAATCTTTGGGCCGATACCGGAGACTTTCTCAACTAAGAGTCGGAAAAAGTCGCGGTCATCTTTATCGGAAAAACCGTAAAGCGATGCGTTATCTTCCCGATAGACCGCGTGTATGAAGAGTCGGCACTCGTTGCCGGCAGCAGGAACTTTTTCGGCAGTGGTTAAGGGTATATGCACTTCGTAGCCGACGCCTGAGACGTCAAGGACGACCATGAGCGGGGCGCTTTCGAGGACAGTTCCTTTTAAATGAGCAATCAATTGAGTGAGCGTTTAAGATTAATCAACCAGTCCGAGTACATCTTCCATATTGTAAATTCCGGGCGCCTTGCCGACGGCCCAGTGAGCTGCTCGAATGGCGCCCTGTGCAAATATCTTGCGGTCGGTCGCACGATGGGTGAGTTCGATGCGTTCACCTTCACCGCAGAAGTATACCGTGTGTTCGCCAACAATGTCTCCGCCGCGGATTGCATGAACGCCAATTTCTTTTCTGGGTCGAGCGCCCACAATGCCTTTCCGCCCGTGAACTACTTCGCTTGTACCCAGATTGTAGGCATTTCCAAGGATTTCAATGAGGCGTTCCGCCGTGCCACTGGGAGCATCTTTTTTGTGGTGGTGGTGCATCTCCAGTACTTCCGGCTCAAAGGACTCGCCTAGAATCGTTGCTGCTTTTTTCGTCAGATAATTCAAGGTGTTTACACCCACCGAGAAGTTGCCGGCCCAAACAACCGGAATTTCTTTTTTGATGGTATCAACGATCTTTTTTTTGATTTCCGTAGCATGTCCTGTGGTGCCGATGACTAGTGGCAGTTTATGCTTGGCTGCAAGTTCAGCAATTTCCAGAGTCGCGTTATGAATGCTAAAGTCGATCACAGCTTCGCACCGATTGATATGTGCGGCAGGATCATCACCGGTATCACAGGCTGAAGTTATGATTGCGTCATTTGTCTCAGCAATAGCCGCAATCGCCAGGCCCATCCGTCCGCGAGCGCCGTTGAGAAGTATTTTCAGAGCCATATTTAATTTTTAAAGAGTGAGTAGTCGGGACTTGATTTTAGCCACCATCTTGTAATTTGTAAGAGTTTGCGGGTTGATGATCAGACGAGTTTAAGATCGGCCAGTATTTTGTCTAGTGCACCACGTGTTTGATCTGAAAGGCTGCATAAGGGGAGGCGCACCTCGTCAGATTTTATAATGCCTGCCTGCATCAATGCATATTTTACTGGTACTGGATTGGGCTCCAGAAATAGTGCTTTGAACAGTGGATAGTATTTCAGGTAAGCCTTTTGTGCAGTCGTGTAGTCGTTTTTAAGGGCCGCCTGTACCATGTTGACGAGTGGCGCTACAATCAGGTTGGAGGCGACACTGATGACGCCGGTCGCACCTGTCGACATAAAGGGGAGCGTCAAACCGTCATCACCACTCATGACTCTGAAATCAGGCCCAAGCTTGCGCACATACTCAGTGACTTTTTCACAGGATCCTTCAGCAGCTTTCATGCAGCATATGTGAGGGTGTTTTTCGTGCAGACGTGCAGTTACATCTACGGAGATTTCAATGCCGCAACGCGAGGGTATGGAGTAGAGCACAATCGGTTTTTCGGTTGTTTCTGCAATTGCGCTGAAATGCTGAAACAAGCCTTCTTGGCTGGGTTTATTATAGTAGGGTGCGACGATTAGCAATCCATCTGCGCCTGCAGTTTCCGCTTCTTTTGCAAGTTGGATTGCTTCCCGGGTTGAATTGGAACCTGTTCCGGCGATTACGGGCACCTTCCCATCAGCAGCCGCTACGGTCGCGCGGACGACTTCAATATGTTCATCATGACTAAGCGTGGGTGATTCTCCTGTAGTACCTACGGAGACAAGACCATCAATGGAGCCTTTAAGCTGATGGGCTACAAGCGTTTCAATATCTTTGTAAGCGACTTTTCCATTTTGAAAGGGTGTCGCCAACGCAGTAAAAACACCTGAAAATTGATTTGTATTCATAATATATTTTGAGAATATGGAAAGGTATATTTAGCAACTTGTCGTGCTTCAAGCGTCGATATTAAATTTTATTATTCAATATCAATTTTTGTGCCTAACTAAATCTTTAAATAATATGGAAAACATCGAGAAATTTTACGGTCTGCTTTCGCTTGCAGTTGAAAACGGAGCTAGCGATATGCACATAAAATCAGATAGTCCTGCATACTTGCGGCTGGCCAATGGTTTGGAAGCGATTGAAATGGACTCTCTGACTCCCGAAGAAATTTTTGATTTCATTGACCAGACATTGCCCGAGCAGTTCAAAGAAAACTGGGCGGAACATCGTCAGGTTGACTATGCCTACGAGTTGCCGAACGTTGGCCGTTTCCGGTTGAACTGCTTTTTACAGCGTGGACTTCCCAGTATGGCAATAAGGTATGTGAATGATCATCCACCGACTTTTGCAGAGCTCAATCTGGACTCCAAGCCCTTGGCTGCTCTCTGCAAGGAACAAAATGGTATCATCATCATCTGTGGTCCTACTGGTTCCGGAAAAAGCTCTACGCTGGCGTCCATGATCAACCATATCAATCACAACTACGACAGCCACATTATCACATTGGAAGATCCCATTGAGTATGTTCACACAGATGTGAAATCAATCATCAACCAGCGCGAAATGGGTATTGATTGTATGAGCTTTTCAGAAGGTCTGCGCTCTGTTTTGCGACAGGATCCGGATGTGATACTTATTGGCGAGATGCGTGATCACGAAACTTTCGAAACTGCATTGCAGGCTGCCGAGACGGGCCATCTAGTCTTTGCGACGCTGCACGCTGCAAATGTTCATCAGGCTGTGCAGCGTCTGTTCGAGTTTTTCCCCCAGGGCCAAAGAGAATTTTTACAAAGCCAACTTGCCGGTACCTTACGAGGCGTTGTTGCTCAGAAGCTACTACCGGCAATGGAAGGGGGCGGTCGGTTGCCGGTAAACGAAATTTTCATTCTCGATCCGGTCGGACGTAAAATAATTCAGAATGGCAATTTTGATAAAATCGAAGCGGTGATCGAGGCTTCCGAAGGCATCGGTTCGAAGACGTTCAATCAGGATTTGTATAAGCTGCTGAAGGCCGGGCTTATTTCTAAAGAAGATGCCCTTAAAAGTTCAATGAATCCGCGCCAATTGGAGATGAACCTTAAAGGCATTTTCCTGAGCTCCGGTTCAATTGTTAAGTAATTACAGCGAACGGTGCACTGCCTGATTATCGGCAAAGGTTGGCCGGAGCCGGATTCTACAGCTGCCGGCAGAAGAACTCTGGGTATTGTCCAAGCTTTACAGGCAGGTGGTTGTAGCGTCACTTTTGCCACGGCTGCGCAGCGAACTCAGTACAGTCTCGATCTGGAAGCACGTGATATCTCGGTACATTCCTTTCAACCAAACGATTCTGCATTTGATAAATGGCTTGCCGCTTTGGGGCCCGATCTCGTTCTGTTTGATCGATTTATTATGGAGGAGCAATTTGGCTGGCGCGTTGAAAACGTTTGCCCGAAGGCTTTGCGTGTTTTGGACACAAGCGATCTCCACTGTTTGCGAGAGGCACGTCGGATTCAGCTTAAAAGCGAGGAGGCATTGAATCTTTACAACGAGATTGCGTTGCGTGAAATAGCCGCAATTTACAGATCTGATCTCACCTTGATGATTGCTGATTACGAAATGAGATATCTCATCGAGGTGTTTGGAGTCCCCGAGCAGCAGTTAGCTTATCTGCCTTTTTGGCTGGATTTGGATGGCGCCGCATTTAACTCATTTGAGTCACGAAAAAACTTCATGATGATCGGCAGTTTTCTACATCCACCCAACGTCGATGCAATTCGCTGGTGCAAGCAGTCGGTCTGGCCACTTATCCGGAAGCAATTGCCGCTGGCAGAATTGCACTGTTACGGTGCCTACGGGGATAAGTACACAAAAGAGTTTCACGATGCGAGTAGTGGATTTCTTTATAAAGGGCGCGCTGAGGATGCGCTGGAGACAATGCAGACGTATCGTGTGAATTGCGCGCTGCTTCGCTATGGGGCTGGTTTGAAAGGTAAAGTGTTTGATGGATTTCAGACGGGTACACCGACCGTGACGACGTCTGTTGGCGTTGAGGGGATTATTGGCAACGAAGCATGGGGTTGTCCAGTATCCGACGATCCGGAGGAATTTGCCAAAACTGCAATTGCAATATACACAAATTCAAACCTTTGGACAAAGGTGCAGACATGTGGACAACAGATTGTCAAAAAACGCTTTGATGCGAATACATGGTTCCAAAAACTGCCGCAACTGATTGAGACTTCACTCGTCCAGTTAACCGAACGCAGGGCGCTTAACTTTACCGGGCGAATGCTCCGGCATCACCAGCATCGCAGCACGGAATATATGAGCCGATGGATCGAAGCGAAGAACCAGTCGGCGAACGTCGAACATTGAACGTCGAACATCGAACGCTGAATATCGAATGGCTGAAAGTAATAACGGTTGGAATTTTAGAAATATTATTCTCGTGAGTCATTCAGCGTTCAATGTTCGGCGTTCAGCGTTCGACGTTCAGAAGCATCTCCACTAGTTGTGGCACTGTTTTCCCGGCTGGGCCGATGATGGAATAATGGAACGCAGATGCGTTTGGTGAGGGTTTCAGGTTTATTTCAATAGTGACGGCACCTGCGGATAAAGCCTCGCTCACAAATCCGGCAGCAGGATAAACATGTCCGGATGTTCCGATGGCGATAAAAAGTTCGCACTTTGAAAGTGCTTTGCTGATTGCGTCCATGTGGTAAGGCATTTCTCCAAACCATACGATATCCGGTCGGAGCCGGCCTCTCTGATTACAGGAAGGGCAGATGTCGTCAGTGGAAAGATCCGTGTGGCACTCAATTTTTGCGCCCGTTCCACTGGAACAGTGTGTGCAAAAAGCTTTTAGAAGTTCCCCATGCATATGAAGCAGGTTTCGGGTGCCTCCGCGCTCATGTAAATTATCGATGTTTTGGGTGATGACCAAGACTTCACCACTCCATTTTTCTTCAAGTTTGGCCAGAGCTTTGTGAGCCGGATTGGGTTGAACGGGCGCTGTAAAAAGTCCGCTCCGGCGCATATTGTAAAAGGTATAAACTCGTTGAGGATTGTATTCAAACGCTTCAGGTGTAGCCACTTCCTCTACGCGGTGACCGCACCAGAGTCCGCCCGCACCCCGAAATGTCTCCAGACCACTCTCCGCCGATATCCCGGCGCCAGTTAAAATGACGATAGGGGCGTTTTTGGGAAGCGTATTAAGTGAATCTATTTCCATAAGCAATTTACCGGTAATTGATCACAAAATAAATTTGGGTTTATTTATATGGATTTGTAATTCTAGTTAAATTTAAAATTTGTCCAGGTACGCCGCTGCGCCCAGCAGGCCGGGGTATTGGTGCATGACGATGGCAGTAGGGATTTTCTCTAAATAGTCTTTATAGTTCAGTTTACTTTCAAAGCGTTCCCTGAATTTGCTTTGCAGCAACGCTTCAGGAAATCTTGGGGCGATTCCTCCGCCAATATATACTCCACCGGTCGCTCCGAATGTAAGTGCACAGTCGCCGGCGAAACTACCTAAAATTTCAAAAAAAGTCTGAAGGGTCTGGTGTGCCATTTCGTCGCCTTTAACAGCTGCCGCGGAAATATTCTCAGACTCGGAGTAGATTGGGTTTTGTTTACGATAGCTACATATCCCACGATAAATGTTTACGAGCCCATTGCCGGAAAGTAGCACCTCGCAGGAGACCGTTTGCATTTTAGGACGCAAAAAGTGCAGGATGTAGTCTTCGAGCTCATTTTCCGGCGAAAAGCTTCGGTTGCCGCCTTCGGTACTTAGAACGAGGGTTTTGTCCTTATGGGGAAGCATGCCGGCGACACCCAGGCCGGTTCCGGGTCCGAGGATACAGCGTTGCTGCTCAAGATCGAACCGGTTATTATCGGACAAGAAAAACAGATCGTCTTTATTTACGACTGTTGTTGCCATTGCAGCGGCGACAAAGTCGTTGATACAGACCAGACGACCAATACTGAAGCGATGTGCCAATTGGCTTTTTAAGAAAGTCCAGGGATTATTGGTTAAGGTCACACGATCCTCTGTTTGATTGACCGGACCGGCAACTGCCAGGCAGGCAGTTTCAATGCTGGCATTTGCTGCCTCCAAATAATGTTCAATTGCGTTACTTACAGATTCATATTCTTTGCAGTTCAGAACTTGTACATTTTCAAGTCTGTTTGAACCTTTGATGCACAAAGCAAAGCGAGCGTTCGTTCCCCCAATGTCAGCGACCAGTTGATGCTTAGTATTCAAAGTTCAATGTTCGACGTTCAAAGTTCAGGGAGTTTAAAACCCATCGATTACATTTTTGCCGATGACTTTGCCGCTCTCCTGCAAGAGATGAGCGTTGCTTAGTGTTTCGGCGCTTAGTTTTCCCAGATTCTGGTTGACGACGGATTTAAGCTTACCGCTGTCAATCAGTTCCGACACCTGATTCAGCAACTTATGTTGTTGGTCCATGTCCTTTGTTTGAAACATTGAGCGGGCAAACATGAATTCCCAGCTAAGACTAAGTGCTTTAGGTTTAATCGTATGAATCTCCAAATCCTTCGGATCGTCAATTAGCGCAATATGGCCACGTGGTTTGATCAAGTCGACAGTCTCAGTGAAATGATCTGCTGTGCCGTTCAGTGAGGCAACATAGCGCGGTTCGATGTGAAGCGCTTTGAGTTGATCGACCAGAGATTCGCGGTGATTGATAACTGCGTCAGCGCCCATTCGTTGGACCCAATCGACCGTTTCCGGGCGCGATGCAGTGGCAATGACGTTTAGCTGCGTCAATTGTTTTGCCAGCTGGATTAGGATTGAGCCAACACCACCGGCGGCTCCGATAATGAGTAGGTGTTCGCCCTGGCCATCGCCTTCTTTCAGCATGAATGAATCAAACAGGATTTCCCAGGCAGTGATGGAGGTAAGCGGAAAACCGGCTGCTTCGGCAAAATTCAGAGACTTTGGTTTTTTTCCGACAATACGCTCATCCACCAGCTGGAATTCGGCATTGGTTCCGGGGCGGTTTAGATCGCCTGCGTAAAAAACTTCATCACCTGGCTTAAAAAAGCGCACTTCGCTGCCCACTTTTTTAATAATGCCGGCAGCATCATAACCGATGATTTTGGGCGAATCACCGGGTTCGAATCGATTGCGTACTTTGACATCCACCGGATTGATCGAGACACCGCAAACTTCGACTAAAAGGTCGCGTGGCCCAGGCTCTGGCATACTGGTTTCAAATTCAACCAGCGAGTCAGGCTCGGAAATATGCCCCGTTCTAACATAACCGATCGCTTTCATGAAATGATTGATGGATTACACAAGATAGCTTTTCAGCATCCAAACGGTTTTTTCGTGTACCTGAATGCGAGCAATCATCAAATCTTCTGTTTCAGAGTCATTCTCTTTGGCAGCACAGTCTCGGGCTGTTTTCAGATCTGTGAGAAGTTTTTCGTTAGCGTCAATCAATGCTTCGACCATTCCTTTAGCGGAGGTGTCTTCGGCTATTTCTTTAATCTCCGCCATTTTAGCGAGTTTGGCCAGGCCGCCTGGTGCCAAAGAACCTTTTGCGCGGATATGTTCTGCAATTTCGTCTACAGCTTGAAAAAGTTCGGTGTACTGCTCTTCAAATGCCTGGTGCAGCGAGAAAAAGGAAGGGCCGCGGACATTCCAGTGACATAGATGAGTTTGGCCAATCAAGGCATATGAGTCGGCGACGACAAGGCGGAGAGTATCAACTACTGATTTATTCATTATTTTCTTTCTATTTTAAAGTATGCAAGCTACTCAAATAAACTCAAAATTCAAACAATGAAGTCTATTTGTGTATCTCTTTGAGAAAAGCAATCAATGATGGAATTGCCTCCAGCATCGAGTCGAGGCACTCCTGATAAGCGTCAAAACTCTGACCAAATGGATCCGGAATCTGAGTCGATGTGTCAGCTGCCATGAACTCTCTGAATAAGTGTATGTGCTTCGGAAGGTTTTGGTAGTTGTGGAAGTTAAGTGTCTGCAGGTGGGATTCTGTCATGCCCAGAATGACGAAGGCTTGGTCGATCAACTCTTGTGTGACTGGGTGGCTCTTGTGCTGGGATAGATCGATATTTACTTTCCTGAGTGCAGCGACGGAGTTGCTCGATGCCGGTTCACCAAGTATAGCGGCGACTCCGGCAGATTTGACAGAAAGCTGTTTAAGTGGCGACTCTTCGGCAGCAAGGGCATGTTGGAGCAGTTCCGCAGCCATTGGGCTTCTACAGGTATTTCCGGTACAGATTACTAGAACTAGATTTCTATTTTGAGCCATACGACAAAATCAAAGGTTGTTCTTATTGAGGGAATTTTCAAACTTTGAAATTCATTCTGTCGAATAGGATCCTAGCGATTCAGTTCTTTGTAGCCGATGTCGCGCCGGAGGTATTTGCCCTCGAAATGAACATCATCGCAAACCTGATAGGCCAGCTTTGCTGCGGTCTCAAGGTTTTCTGCTCGTGCGCTGACACCTAAAACGCGTCCGCCGTTGGTAGAAATGACGCCCTTTTCGTTACGTTGAGTGCCTGCATGGACAATGTCTGCTTGAGGGGTGACATCGGAGGGCAGTGTTATAGGGTCTCCTTTGCGGTAGCTTCCCGGGTAGCCGCCTGCCGCAAGAACGACGACAATGGCCGCGCCGGGATGAAATTTTAACGTATCCGGCAAGGATTCACCTTTTGCGGCAGTGAGTAGAATGGGCAGCAGATCACTATCGACCATCGGTAACAGAACTTGTGTTTCCGGGTCGCCAAAACGTACGTTGTATTCAAGTACGCGGATGCCGTTTGGCGTCAGTATGAGCCCGGCATAGAGCGTGCCGCGAAAGTCAATGCCTTCTTTTTTGAAGCCTGCCAGGGTCGGGCGAATGACCTGTGCCTCGATTTCGGCCTGAAGTTCAGGCGTTACCAGGCGGGTCGGCGCATAAGCACCCATACCGCCGGTATTTAATCCGGTATCTCCCTCGCCGACACGTTTGTGATCCTGGCTCGGCGGCAGGCAGATATAGTCTTCACCGGAGACAATTGCATGGATGGAAACTTCTTCGCCGTAGAGCATTTCTTCGATGACAATCTCGTGACCACTTTTTCCAAACGCGTCACCTTCGAGCATGTCTTTAACTGCAGCGACAGCGTCTTCCTTGGTTTCAGCGATAATAACGCCTTTGCCGGCAGCCAGTCCGCTGGCTTTGATAACAATCGGTGCCGGATGATCGTCCAAATACTTCAGTGCGGGCGCGATTTCCGTGAAACTTTGGTAGCGGGCAGTAGGTATTTTGTTACGCTTGAAGAAATCTTTGCAAAAAGACTTGCTCGCTTCGAGTTGAGCGCCTTGTGCAGTTGGTCCGTAAGCAAGAATGCCGACTTTCTGAAGTTCATCGACCAGGCCAAGGCTGAGTGGGACTTCGGGGCCGACGATGACGAGATCAATCTGCTGCTCACGGGCAAGTTTTACCATGCCGTCAACATCATCCGCAGCTACTTGATAGCAGTCTACCTGAGCCGACATTCCACCGTTGCCGGGAGCAGCGATGACGCGCCCGGTAAGGGGACTTTTTAAACACATCCGGACGAGCGCGTGTTCGCGGCCACCGGAGCCAACGACGAGAATGGAGAGGTTTGATGAAGCAGTCATTCGACGATTGAAAGTGCAAAGGCTAAAAATAGACAAGGCCAGTAAATTATCCTAGAACAGAACGGATTTGTATTTGCGCAGCAAATCAAAACGGCGCTTGTACAAGCCATGGTAGATGAGCAGTTGATAGAACAAGGCAACATCATCCCCTTCCGGAATATCTTCGGATTGCAGGGAACTGGTTTCGAAAAAATTGCGGCTACGAAAAATCTGCTCGCTGGAAACCGCATCGCTCTTGAGTTCACCGATGACCCGACGCCGTATCAACTCCGATGCACTATCGGATCCGACGCCAACGACAGCGATCTTCGTATCCAAATCAAAAACTTTATTGAAAATATTGAGGGTGCGATTCGCGTGAAAGCCGGAGGTAAGAACAATGATATGCTTTATTGAGGAAAGCCGCTTGAGCTTTTTTAGGTACAACTTTGAGAGCACAGCATTGCCAATCGTATCCATGGCATCTTCTTCGTAGAACATACGTTCTTTGGAAATGCCTGAATCAGTCAAAAATGCGCCCAGCCAGCGCGACTCAGCATTATCCAGTGCATATCCGGCACCGGAGAGAAGCAGGTCAACCTGCGGGTGTTTCTTTGCCAGTCTTACAAGCCCCTCTCCGCGTAGTTCCAGATTCGGTTGCTTGCAGCCAAGGCCGATGATCAGGTCGGGATTCCCGTAAGCCTTCTCCGAACCGATATGCGCGAAGTTTTGAAAGGACGAAAGGTAGAAATCGATTACCTCCTCCTGGAGTTTTGTCAGCTTTTGTAGGGCTTTTTCACCGTCTTCGGAAGGATAAAAATCCGCAAGTTGTTTGAGCAACTGTTCAGCATCCAGGAGATTTGTGTAATGTTCATCCAGCGCACTGTCCGCCCTCAACTGATGCAGATAGCTGGTATCGTAGGACCATTCCAGGATTTGTTTAACCAGTTCTTCAAAATACATGTCCTATTCATAAAAAGCCTGTGATTGCAGAGTTCAAGTTTGTTTTGTTTAGTTGCCTGATAGTGGCGACCGGAGAGCTATTTGAGGAGTCTGGAGAACGCATTCCGCTATTTTGGCGGTGTTCCGCATCGGCTGTGCCCGGACAACTTAGCTGCGGCGGTGAAGAAGGCCGATTGGCATGAACCGGAGGTAAACCCAAAGCTGCTCACCTTCGCCGCGCACTACGGAACGTTAATCATGCCCGCACGACGACCCTACACTCCCACGGACAAGGGCAAGGTCGAGGCAGGTGTCAAATACGTCAAAAACAACGCCCTGAAGGGCAACAACTTTACCAGCCTTGCGGAGGTAAACGCGCATTTGCGCTGGTGGACCACTCATGTTGCCGACAAGCGCATCCATGGGACAACCAAGCGTCAGGTCGGCGCACACTTTGAGGCCGACGAAAAGAACTGAAAAAGGGGATGTGTCGTTATGTTTATAATTTTGCATTCTCCGTTTATCATCTGACCAACTGCAATGCCGCACACTGCCAAATAGCTGAGGAAATTTACGACCTCCTGCTCAGTTGCAGTCATCGTGTTTTTGGGATGAAGCAACACTTGAAACCGACGGAGCCAGTTCATGTAAGCCTTTTCAGTGGCATAAGCCAAATGTCGCCGACGAATCGCAGGCCCGGCACGATCACTGGCAACCAAATCGTTAAAAAACCAGTTTAAGGCAGTGCCCCATTGTTCCCTTTGCCAATCCGTCGATTTCTTTTTTAACCCAGTCATTCATGTCGAATAAGTGGTACAGGAAAATGAGTCCTGTTTTGCAGGAAAATTATACGACATCAAGATGGAGGTAGATTTGTTGAAGTAAAACGTAAACACTGCGTAAAACCAGCTATTCAAGCTCGTTTTTCAATAAAAATCACACTTTACTCCCTTAAAATTATTGTGAATTACGCAGGAAAATAGTTACGTATACTAATAGTTCGACGAAAAGAAAATATTGCACATCTAGAATATTACCCTAGCTTGAAATTATGTTAGCAGCAGAACAAATTCAGCAACTCACAAAAAAAGAGAAACTTCTGGCAATTGAAGCAATTTGGGAAAATTTGCTATCATCAAAAGAAGAAATGGAATCTCCAAGTTGGCATCTGGAAGCATTGAAAGAAACCGAAAAACGTGTTGCTTCTGGCCTTGAGGAACCAATCGATTGGGAACAGGCAAAAGCAAAACTAAGAAAAGAATTTGAATGAAGCTTCAGATTCGACCTTCAGCTTTCGACGATCTAGCAAAAAGTCGTTGGTTCTACGATTCTCAGCAATTAGGAATCGGTGATTATTTTTTTGATTCCCTTTTTTCAGATATAGATTCGCTGAAGCTGTACGCAGGAATCCATCCAAAAGTGATGGGATATTATCGTATGCTGGCGAGAAGGTTTCCATACGCTATTTATTACGATGTGAAAAATGAGACTTCTATTGTATGGCGTGTCTTGGATATGAGACAGAATCCGAAAACTATCATCCAAGAACTGAAGTCGAACAAGTCAGGATGAGACAATGACATTACGGCTTCGCCTACATGTCATGCTCACCTTCTACGTTAGCTAAAAATTGTAAAATGAAGTACTTGAGATTTTTCTCATAATATAAGATATTCTCTATTCATGAGCATAACAGAGATAAAAAACATGACTACAGTTGAACGTCTTGAGGCAATGGAGTTGCTCTGGGATGCTCTTTGTCATGAAGAGGAAGAGGTTCAATCACCTGCTTGGCATGAGCCAATACTTAAAAAAAGAAAAGAAAGAATAGAATCAGGCGAGGCAAAGTTTTACACGTTAGATCAGTTGAAAGAACGTTTTCGTCGATGAACATCAAAAATGTAGTTGTTCTTGATG
>CAWUII010000067.1:0-14058 GCA_963922575.1 uncultured Opitutia bacterium | reverse complement strand
CTAAGCCTATAATTACTTGTACAGATCGCATTCAGGTAGCGCAGCACCGTCCCCCAGTGCGCACCTGCCTGGGGGGTCTTGAGCTTGTCGAAATGGCGTCGCGTAAGCCTGAGCATTCAAACGGTCGTGCGGCGCGGGGACGCGCCTGCGCTACCATTTTGGATAAGAATCATGTGTCCATATAATTACATACTTAGCTATAACGTACCAATTACCGAAATTCGCTCTTCAATGTTTGATACTCATCGTCGTAAATTCAAAGTTCGACGTTCGAAGTTCAATGTTCAAAGTTCGAAGAGTTCTTCATGATAAAGCGTAGACAGATTGAAGTTTTCAGCCTCTCCTTCCTGGACTGCCTCTGCTGTGGTTTTGGAGCAATTCTGTTGCTTTTTATTTTGTCTATCGGCTCGGGGAAAGCCGGGGTCGAAAATCCGGTTGATGAAGCAACGCTGCAAATGATGCGACAACAGTTGACTCAAATTGAGGAAGATGTGGCACAAAAAAGAAAATTCCTTGAACAGGCAATCAATCGTCAACAAACGGATAAAGAACGTCAACGCCTGGAGTCTTCAATTGAGGAACTCAAATCCGCACTTGCAGCCATTGAACAAGAGCTTGCAGCCAATCAGGCGATTCTCAGCACTGGTCAGAAGGAAAATGCAGAAGCTAACCGCATATTGCAGAGCTTCGAATTTGAAAACCTGCCTCCGATTGGACTGCCCGCCGATGCGACTCATGTTGCCTTTGTTATCGATACTTCCGGCAGCATGCGAAATCAGATAACAAAAAAATTACACTACAATGTGATTGCACAAATTACCGAGTTGCTTAACAGCCTGCCGACTGTGAAGAAAATTCAGTTTTTGGACTCCAGCGGCAATTACATGTTAAGGGATCAAAGAGGGTTCTGGATGATCGATACCCCGGGAGTGAGACGACGGGCGTTGAACAAAGTGCAAAACTACCCGATCCAAAGTATCAGTGATCCGGAGCCTGGTATCCGAAAAGCACTTAGCGATCTTAAACCAAAATTACAAGGCAATGACTACATGAGTATTTATGTAATTGGCGATGACTTCCGCGGCTCTACTCAAAGTTTTCTGCTTAGGCTGGACCGGCTTAATCCAAAACTGCCTGGATCCGAAAAAAGAGCGGTCTCCATCAGTGCGATTGGTTTTCCAACCTCACAGGACCCGTTTCAACTGGGTGCTTTGCAGGGCAATACACGTTTTGCAAATATCATGCGCGAGATTGCAGAAGCGCACGATGGAGTGCTTATCCTTAGGCCCAGCATTGGTGGTACTAGAGGCTTAAACCCGATCATTCTAACTCCCAGGTAGACAATTAAATCGTCATACCCCAAAAAAGTTGAGTGCCGGGGATCAATATTTGAATCGCGTAATTACATCAAAATCACTGACACGCCTCACACTCACCGCCATTGATCATGGCATCCAGTGAACAGGCCTGCGCCTCGGCAGCAGTAAACTGTTTTTTAGGCTTTGCGGTTTCAGCGTCTATTTCGCTTACCCGACCGCGCATTTCTTTTTTCACGCTGACAGTGGCTTTTTCGATGTTGGAGGCTCCCAGTGTACGCAGGTAGTACGTGGTCTTAAGACCTTTGCGCCAGGCATCACGGTACATGTGTGAGAGTGTTTTGATATCAGCCTTTGCGAGGAAAAGGTTTACTGACTGGGACTGATCAATCCACTTCTGGCGGCGTGCAGCGGCATCAATAAAGTACTTGTTGTCGATGGTGAAGGCAGTTCTATACTTTTCACGAATACTTTCAGGTACACCTTCGACGGATTCCAGTTCACCGTCGAAATATTTAAGCTGATCCATCAATTCCGAAGTCCAGAGTCCACTTGCTTTCAGGTCATTGACTAAGTAACGATTCAGCACGATGAAGTCACCGGAAAGATTGCTCTTCACAAATAGGTTCTTGTAAGTCGGCTCGATACAGGGCGTCGTGCCCATGATGTTAGAAATCGTCGCCGTCGGAGCGATCGCAAGCACGTTTGAGTTGCGCATCCCATCCTTGGCAATTTTTTCGCGCAATGGCTTCCAGTCCATCTTGCCAGCACGCGGTACTTCGATTTTTACACCACGTTGTTCCTCAAGAGAATCAATCGTATCCTGCGGCATCAGACCACGATCCCATTTGGAACCCTTGTAACTGCTGTAGGTGCCACGCTCTGCTGCCAAATCGCTTGAAGCTTTGTAGGCATAGTAAGCAATTGCCTCCATAAATTCATCGTTGAATTCAACCGCCGCCTGGGACGCAAATGCGAGGCCTTTCTTGTAAAGCGTGTTCTGCAGCCCCATTACACCGAGTCCAATGGGACGATGACGACTGTTGGCAGTTTTGGCCGCTTGGGTCGGATAGAAGTTAATGTCGATTACATTGTCCAACGCACGCACAGCAATGTTGATGGTTTCACGCAGTTTATCGTGATCCAGATTACCGTCTGCATCCAGGTGTGAATCCAGAACGATGGATCCAAGATTACAAACAGCAGTTTCTTCTTCGCTGGTGTTAAGCGTGATCTCTGTACACAGATTCGAGCTGTGAATGACACCGACATGATCCTGCGGGCTGCGGATGTTACAAGGATCTTTGAAGGTTATCCAAGGATGCCCAGTTTCAAAAATCATCCGTAACATGGATTTCCACAAGTCAATAGCCGGTATTTCCCGTCCGAAAATTTCACCACGCTTGGCAATTGCTTCATATTCTGTGTAACGCTCCTCAAATGCCTTGCCGTAAAGGTCGTGCAAGTCAGGCGTTTCATTCGAGCGGAAAAGTGTCCAGTTTTCGCGTGCTTCCATACGTTTCATGAACAAATCTGGAATCCAGTTTGCCGTGTTCATGTCGTGCGTACGACGGCGATCATCACCAACATTTTTACGCAATTCCAGGAAGTCTTCAATATCACTGTGCCAGGTTTCCAGATATGCACAGCCGGAACCACGGCGCTTGCCTCCCTGATTGACTGCAACAAGCTGATCATTATGCAATTTCAGGAATGGTATGACCCCCTGACTTTCACCATTAGTCCCGCGAATAAAACTACCGGTACCACGTACAGCAGTCCACGAACCACCCAGCCCACCAGCCCATTTCGAGAGGAACGCATTATCTGCAATCCCACGGTGCATGATCGATTCGATACTGTCATCGACCTTGTATAGATAGCATGAAGAAAGCTGTGAATGCAGCGTGCCGGAATTGAAAAGTGTCGGTGTCGAGGAACAGAACCGGCGGCTTTTGTAGAGATTGTACAACTGAATTGCATACGCTTCCCTGTTGTCTTTTTCATTATGGAAAAGGCCCATAGAGACACGCATCCAGAAAAATTGAGGCACTTCGAGATGGCGATGCTTTTCAACGGTCTTGTCGATAATCAGATATCGGTCGTAAAGGGTCTGCACTCCAAGATAATCAAAATCGAGGTCAGCGGATGGATCCAGAGCTGCACACAGTTGTTCGATATCAAATTCAAGCAATTTCGCGTCGAGACGGCCAATTTCGACAGCACGTTTCAGGTATATTTTCAGACCACGGCGGTGAGCGTCTTTTAGTTGCTCGACACTGTCGCGCACAATATCCCAATCCAAAACTTCCTCATAGATGTAGGTCAGCAGGATTCGCCCGGCAAACAATGCAAAATCTGCATCGCGCTCAATAAGTGCTTTTGCATTGAGAATGATCGTTTTCTTAAGATCTGCACGTGTCATCTCTGAATAGAGCGAGCGACGCAGTTCCAGCTCAACCTCGTCTGCACTGATATTCAAATTTAGACCGATGGATGAAAATTCAATGCGTTTTTTCAGATCCACTCCGTCCCAGAAAGTGTTTTCACCACTTTCTTCGGTGACGACGATCATTGACTCCTGAGTGGTTGTATCGGACGCTGGCGTAACGCTCTCTTCACGCAAACGTGAACGGTACGCACGATACAGGATGTAAGCTTCCGCGACTTTGAAATAACCCTGACGCATTAGCTCCTCCTGAACCGCATCCTGCACATTCTCTATATTGATGAATGCCTGTCCTGCTTCATTCAGGCGATCGGTGACCGCTCGTGCTATTTCCAGAGCAGGTGTTGAGTCCATCTGTAGCGAAAGAAAGGATTTTCGAACAGCAACTTCTATTTTTGCTTCGCTCCAGGGAACAACCTGATTGTTGCGGCGAATCAAACGGATAGAGACCGGAGGCCGCTCATTTTCATTACCATTTGTGCGACCAAAAACCAGACTCTTAGCTACATCGTGCGCGTCATTTTCGATCAACGCTTTCTCGATCAAGAGATGAATATCGTGCGACGACAGCTTGATTGCCCTTCCCTGATCAATGGATTTAGCCAGAACCTGACCAACACTCTCCGCAACGCTCGCAACAAACTTTTGGTTTACATCTGTGAAGATCTCATTTTCCTGGCGCGAAAGCAACAAATCCGTAAGGGCTTCACCGATGGTTTCGGCAATTTCTGCGAGATTAAAATCACGTTCGCCGTCTTCGGCTTTAATCTTGATTTCAGGATCTTTCAGACCGTTTTCAGTAATCGTTGCGGCCCAGTCAAAGCGAGGCTTTTTACTTTTGGGAGTCGTTACATAGCGCTTTAACTCAAGGTCTTCTTCGAATGAAATTTTTTGGAACATTGGATACTAATTTAATTTGAAATTGTTGTGAGAAAAATAATTTGTGGGAGACTGGCAAATCAAGAAGGGCTTTGTGGGACTGTCAGTACCCACAAAAGCCTTAAATGTACTCGCACTTGTTTATTGTGTAATCTGTTGTTGAGTGTAAGCAAAGGTTAGAGCTCGTCATCATCAACCTGACCCAAAGCGGATGCTTTCTGGTACTCGGTTACGCGACCCTCGAAGAAATTTTGCTCTTTCTTGATATCCATCATTTCGGCAAGCCATGGGAATGGGTTAGTCACGCCATGATTAAGCGGCTCGAGTCCAACACCCTCCAGGCGTCGATCTGCAATGTAGTCAATGTACTGGCAGAATTCTTCCGCGCTCAGACCCACTGAATTTACTGGCAAACAGTCACTTATAAACTCGTTCTCCAACGCGACTGCATCGCGCATCAAACCGCGCAATTCTTCGCGATAGTCCTCGGTCCAGATTTCCGGATTCTCAGCGACCAGATCCATGAACAAATTGCGCAACAACTCGATATGGTTGGACTCGTCGCGCAGCGTGTAACGAAACATCTGACCAATGCCGGGAAATTTGTTCTGACGATAGAGCGAAAGTACCATACCAAACAGCCCGTAGAATTGAGTACCCTCCATGCACTGACCGAAAAGAAACATATTTTTACCCAATTCTTTTTTATCAGCCACTGAGGTTAAATCCATATCACGGCGCAAGCTACGAGAATTGCTAACCACAAAGTTGGCTTTTTTCTCAATGGTTGGGATATCTTCGAACATGGACTCGCACTCGTGTGGATTAATTCCAAGCGAACTAATCATATAGACCAGTGAATCGGCATGGATATTTTCCTCGTGAGCGTGACGACCAAGGACCAACTTTAGCTCTGGAGCAGTTACCAGCTCGCGGATCACGTGCAGGATGTTATCACCAACAATACCTTCGGCTGCCGAAAAGTAGCCAATTGCCATTTTAATAATCCAACGTTCAACTTCAGGGAGTTCATCACTGCGCCAAAGCTCCACATCCTTTTGCATAGGGATATCTTCCGGCTCCCAGTGATTGTTCTTCATCGTTTTGTACAGATCGTAAGCCCACTGATATTTGAGCGGTAGTATGTTGAAGAACATCGTGTCGCGACCGTTGATGATCTTTTTGGCAGCAAATGCCTCTTCGGCTTTCGTCTGATCAAGAACAAAAGTCTTGTTACCGATTTTGTAAGTTTTTTCCATGAGTCTTTCTGAGAAAGTTGAAGGTTTTAGTGTGAAACGGAGTAAAAAAAAGCGTTTGATTTGTTGGCTGGTGCCAAAAAACCGAAAGCTTTGTGAAGGAATAAGATAGAGTTTTTTCGCTATAGAAATAGCTATTTATTTATCAGCAAAATGTGTGCCCTCGAATATGTTGTCAAACAAATCAGTCTATATATTGTACATTTTTTAAAAAACCGCACTAGATCTAGTGATTGTAAACAAGTTATTCGCAATAGACTGTGAATAACTTAGTAAATATCAAATGTGGAACGTTGAATATTTTGAGCTCAATCGGCGATATTTTACAAACTTTCTGAAACTTTCCCCCGAACCGATCGATTCAATATGCAGAGATGACTCACTGCGATCCAATAAACAACTCCATCTGGACAACTCCGTCCAAAAAATGCAATGCTGCCCCGCAGATCAAATCCGACCGAATGGACTCCTGTGATTCAGAAACAATTCAAGACATTGACAGCGCTTGCCTGGAAGCAATGACAGCAGGCGACCATACTTTGTTTCCCGGCCTTATCGAACGTTGGCAAACGCAACTTATCAACTTTTTCTACCGTTCAACACAAAACAGAACCGATGCCGAAGACCTCGCGCAGGAAACGTTTCTCGAACTCTACAAATCCGCTGATCGATACAAAAACAAAGGCACCTTCAAGGCATTCATCTTCACACTTGCACGCAGGCGTCTGATCGATCGTTATCGTAAACAAGCGCGCCGTCCGCTCGATTTTTTCGACCCGACAGATTCCTTTATACAACAATACAGCGAGCAGCCCGATGCCTTGATCGAGATAGAAGATGCGTTTCAAAGAGCTCTGGTCACGCTACCGGAAAATCAACGGAGTGCTATATTACTACTACAGCAACAAGGACTTTCCTACCACGAGATAGCTACATTGCTAAATACTAGCCTGAGCTCAGTCAAAACCTGGATACATCGAGCGCGCGTTCACTTACGCCAGAAACTTAAAGATTTTGTTTAACAATTTACTATGAATACACCAAACCCACCCGATCCACTGGATAACAGGCTTGACGAACTCCTTGCCAGTCAACCCTTGAAACCGAGCGTAGATTTCACCGAACGCGTACTTGCAGAAATCGAAAAACCAGCCTCTGAGAAAGACAGCCCTGATACGAAACATCCATGGCTGCGACTGGTGTTGCCGATTGCGGCATTGTTAACTGCCGCCTTTGTTATTGTCCAACTGGCATCAAACGAGTCGGCAAATTCCGATGTGCCCGTACTTTCTACGATCGAATTGCAGGAAATCTTCGTACTTGAGGAAGGGCTTAGCGGCCTTGTCAACCTTCAGGATGCAGATCTAAACAATATCGACCTTCTCGACGCACTCACATTCCTTGATTCAGATATTCAGTCATGAAATTACTTACATTGATGATCACATTCTGTTATTTACTGATAACTGTCAGTACGCAGGCAAGCGACGAAGCTGAAAACTTAGCCCACACAAGCAAAGAAACGCGCATCCTGCATCGCTTGTTGCAAATGGAGGATCACGAATTGATCCAACTGAGGCAAACTATCGAACGCATTGAAAAAATGTCACCGGAGGAAAAAGCTGCATTGCGCGCACGTATCAGCAAAATCAATCAAATGCCGCCGAACAAAGTTGACGAGCTGCGTAGAAAATACAGAGCCATCCCCAGAGAACAGCGCAGAGCAATGCGCGCCCGTTTGATGGAAGCAACTCCGGAAGAACGCGCCAGGCTAAGGTCTGAATTGAGAACCATGACACCGAAAGAACGGCAGACCGCGCTCAGGGAAAAAGGAATCCTACCACCCCATCCAAACGAAAATGAAGCCATCTCGCCGCCATCGAACAATACAAACGATACGATTGATGAGGCCGAATAAAGATTACTTGTAGCGCAGGTGCTTATAGCGAGCGATGATTCATTCGGACAGAGAGTCGCTAAAACGCTTGCTGAAGCATCGCGCTACGTAAATTGACATCAATCGTACCGGGCGAAGCGACAGTCTCCAATCACGCCTTTGGTTGGAATCTCTTCAGAGGGCATTTGACACCTTTTAAGTAAGCTCTAATTAAATCCTACTCTATGGTTCGATGTTTTCTATACAGTCAGTTACGATTCCTGAGCTTAATCGTTTGGATTCCCAATGCACTGATTGCACACGGCTGGAGCGCAGTCCCAAAGCGTCTGATGATCTTTATTTTTGGCATCCCCTTGTTTTGGAGTTTGCAGACTTTGCATTGGTTTGGGATGGCGATAGATGCAATTCTTTTTGCAGATTGGAAAAAGAAAAAAGTGAAATCACCTGTTTTCATAACAGGGATCCCTCGCAGCGGCACTACATTCTTGCAACGCACACTGGCACAGGATAAACGTTTCACATCGACAGCTACCTGGGAGCTGCTGTTTGCGCCAAGCATCAGTGAGAAACTGCTTTGGACGAAGGTCGGTCAATTCATCAAACCGTTACGGAAATTTCTGGAACGCCGGAAGTTCTTCTCAAAAATGGAGGCAATCCATAGTCTTAAACTGGATGAACCGGAAGAAGATTTCTTGTTTCTTTTGCAACTAAACGCATGTTTCATCCTGATCGCACTCTTCCCTTCATCAAGAGGACTCTGGCGTCTAAGCCGCTTTGACGAGTCGTTGCCGAAATGGGAACGTAAGCTGATCATGCACTACTACAAAGCCTGCATACAGAAACACCTCTATTTCAAAGATCACTTTAAGAATCAAAACGAGCAGGTCTATCTCTCCAAAAATCCTAGCTTTGCCTCGATGACAGAATCTTTGCGTCGAACATTCAAAGGAGCAAAATTCATTGTCTGTGCACGCAGTCCTCAGAAAACAGTTGCCTCGCAAATCAGCTCACTCAAACCCGCATTTGAATTGCTGGGCGATCGACAATTGCCCAAGGGCTTTGTTGCACAATGTGTTTCTATGTTGCACCACTACTATGCGTATCTGAATCGAAGTCTTATTGCCACGGATACTGCTCCCCTGCTGCTTAACAAGGAAATTCACTCAGACCTCAAAGCCACTGTTGAAAGTCTTTACCATCGCTGGGGCTGGGAAATCGATTCGGATTTTGCCCAATTTTTACAGAAACAGTTTGAAAAATCGCGAAACTACAAGAGCAACCACGCATACAAACTGAGTGATTTCGATCTTGATGAAGCAATGATCGAAGAGCGCTTTGCAGATGTCTGGCCGATGCCGGAAATTCAAATCGATCCCACAGAGCCTGAGCTTCGGATTGCTGTTATTTCAGATGCAGCACCACACAGGAATGGAGTCGGCGCTTACTACGAAGATCTGGAGAGACACCTCGCCAGTCAGGTGGATGCGATCACCATGTTCTCCCCGACGATCAAAGATGGCAAATGGTCGGGCGGTATTGCACTCCCCTTGCCTGGCGACTCAACACAAAAGTGTATGCTGCCTAATATCTTTAAACTTCGTCGCCAGTTAAAAGATTTCAAGCCTACTGTGATTATTCTCCCGACTCCGGGACCCTATGGGTTTGCAGGTTTGCTTCTGGGGAAATTGCTTGGCGCTACAATCATCACCGGCTTTCACACCTGGTACGAAAAACTGAGCGAACTTTACTGGAATAAATGGCAAAGCTGGATCAACCAGACCTACCTCGATATTTCCAACAAAATTCTTTTCGCCGGTTCGGAACTGGTCCTCGTAAACTCTGAGTTTATGGCCAAAACAGCCAGGAAAATTGGCAAGTGTACGACCCGACTGGTGGGCACTCCGGTTTCTTATGATTTTATTTATTCCCCAGTCATTCCACATAGTGGAGCATTGAAAAAAGTTTTGTTTGTCGGTCGTCTGGCAGCAGAAAAGAATCTGGAAGCTGTCATTGAAGCAGCTCGCAAGTTGACGGACATACAGTTCAACATTGCCGGAGACGGCCCTGAGAAGGAAATGATACAAAAGGCTGCTGACGAGCTGGAAAACCTCCACTATATCGGTTGGGTAGACCGGACCAAACTGCTCAAACTGATAGATGCAAACGACATTCTGGTTCTACCTTCGCACGTGGAATCATTTGGTACGGTAGCACTGGAAGCAATGTCCCGGCAGCGGCCGGCTCTGGTTTCAAAGAATTGTGGTATTTCCGAGTGGTCGGATTTGAGACCCGGGCTTTGCGTTATCGAAAAAGATGAGACGCTGACCGATGCACTTGATAACTTGCGACAGGAAAGTGATGCAAGCAGGATTGCCATGGCCGAAAAGGCGCGTGAGTGCGCCGTTGCTCAAAATCAGTGGAATCTTGATCAGTGGAAGGAATTGCTCACCGAAGCTGCCGACGAACTTTAGTAACATCCACGCCCATGCATGCAACTGTATCAATCCATGATGTGATGCCACACACGCTCTCGGGCGTGCAATCACTGGTAGAATTAATTCCGGAACAGCAGAAATCCAAAGTACTGCTGCTGATTGTTCCCGGACTTGAGTGGTCGTCCGGACAGATCGATATATTGAAGCAATTTTGTGATGATGGCTTTGCACTTGCAGGCCACGGCTGGCACCATCAAACACCCTATATTCGCAGCTTCTACCACCGCATCCATAGTTTGCTGGTGTCCCGACAGGTCGCCGAGCATCTCAGCTACACGAGAAAAGAGTTGTATGCGCTGCTACAGCGCAATTATGAATGGTTTGAGCAGCAAAAGTTACCCATGCCGGAAGTGTACGTGCCACCTGCCTGGGCAATGGGCAAACTAACTCGTGAAGATTTCAAAATGCTGCCCTTTCGCTATTATGAAATGACTCAGAGCCTGTACGACAGTGCGACTGATCGTTTCAAACGTCTGCCACTGGTAGGGTTTGAAGCAGACACGTGGCTTCGCGAAAACTTCCTGCGCTCCTGGAATAGCCTGAACCGATGGCTGGCATCGTCCACTAAACCGCTGCGAATATCGCTCCATCCCTATGACCTTGATTACCGGTTGTCTAAGCAATTACGCCAGTTAATCGAATCGATTGAAAACTGGCGTTCGGTAAGCGACGTATTTGAAAACTAAACCCCTCAAAAAACTCATTTATGCGCCTCACACAACAAGAACGATTCAGTCTGTCGATACTACTGTTGATCCTGGTTCTGGGGCTGATTGGCTATATCGTATTCTAATTTTTCCAGAGTTATTCGCTACTCTTCAACAATCACATAAGAACCAGCGTCCGCTTGTTCGACAGCTTTTACGACTTGGACAACAATCTGTCTGAGTATTGGCCATCTATTCGTGGGTAATTCTACAATTGCTATGCTTCTAAATGACAAATTTTGCTAATATCTCAAATTTTTATCGGCTATGATTAAGACATCAAAATGTCCATTGACTCTTTCAATGACCTCCCCGTTTACAATACCAGCCAATTCTTCTTTCTGAATTTCAAAATTTGATGTCCAAAACTCTCTTGACACAACATTCAGAACAATTCTTTTCTGTAATCTTCCTTAGGGGCGACCTGGCATCTGGTCTGAGATATTTTCCTTGCGAAAGCACAGAAATGGTCCCTTCGAACCTGATCCGGTTGATACCGGCGTAGGAAAAGGAACGGTTAGCTTTTTATTTGGTTCTACCCTCCCCACCGCGCCGCGCAACGGATCTCATTTATTAAACAAGAGATCACATGATGAAACAAATTGCTTTCAAACTCGCCGGCCTGCTATTGGCAGCCTGCACCTTTGCGGAAACTGAAATGCCAGAAGTAGACTTATCTGCCACGGATACGGATGAAGATGTTTTTGTCATGGCGCCGGTTATTGTAACCGGATACCTCTGGGAATCGGAACTTCAGGCAGTTACAGCCAGCGTTAGCGTGCTTGACGAGCAACAGTTGGCACTCAACGGCGTACAGCACTTTGAAGATATCGTGAACGCTATCCCAAACGTCACCTGGACCGGTGGCAGTTCACGTCCGCGCTTTATTCAGATTCGTGGCGTTGGCGAGAATTCACAATTTGAAGGAGAGACCCCGGATTCGGCAGTACGTTTCTTGGTGGATGATCTGGATGTCACCGGACTGGGAACAATTGGTAATCTCTTTGACGTCAGTCAGGTCGAAGTACTGCGAGGACCTCAGGCCGGTGCTTTTGGGGTCAATGCAGCCGGTGGTGTTGTTAAAATCGTGACCAACGATCCAACGCCTTACTGGACTGGGCAGGTCGAACAAAGTATCGGCAACGATGAACTCTTTGAAACAGGTATTGCGGTGGGTGGCCCGATCCTCGGGAGCACTCCTGAACAACTTACCTTTCGTTTCTCCGCTCATAGTCTTTCACAAAATGGTTTTCGAGAAAATCGCACCCTTGGCAAAGATGATACCAATGAGCGCGATGAGTTCACCACCCGGCTCAAGGTTCGATGGCTTCTCAGTGAACAGTTTAAAATCGACGGATCTTTTATTTACGCAAATTTTGACAACGGCTACGACGAGTTCACGCTCAATAACGCACGTACATCGACGTTTAGTGATCGCCCCGGACGCGATGAACAGGAAACAGCCGGCACCAGCCTGAAGGCAACTTACTCCGGATTAGATCCGGTCGAAGTGACTTATACGTTTGGCCATATCAAAACCAATTCCTTTTATAGTTTTGATGGCGATTGGGGTGCGGGTCCGGGCGAACCAGCTCCATTTGGCAGCGCTTACGATGGTTTCCTCAAAATCGACCGAGACCGCGAAGTTTATACGAATGACCTTCGCTTTGATTCCACAAAAGACGAAGACGCGCTTGGCTTTATTGACCGCTGGACCACCGGCATTTACTTCGAACATCTGGATGAAAACACGGTTACAACTGGATTTGGTGATTTTGAAACGGACTACACGAGCAAAACACTCAGCTTCTACGGACAAGGAACGCATCTTTTCAGCGAGCAAACGCGCATAACGCTTGGACTTCGTGCCGAATACTTCGATCTGGAAACCGAAGACGTGACCAATATTCGTCCAGATGTGGACTTTGACGACTGGCTTTTCGGTGGCAAAGTTACGCTCGAACACAACCTGAACGAAGATCAAACCGTTTTTGCCTCGATCACTCGTGGCTATAAAGCAGGTGGTGCCAATATTTACCCGTTTCTCGCCCCATCCCTACCAACCGATTACGATACTGAAGATCTCTGGAACTACGAAATTGGCTTCCGTGCAGACTGGATGGATGGCAAGCTCCAATCACAAATCACCCTGTTCTACTTGGATCGCGACGAAGCTCAGCTGCGTGACTCTGCCGGCACAGGAATTGATTTTACCTACTTTACAGTCAATGGTGCCAGTGCTCAGCATTACGGACTGGAAGCAGAAACGAACTGGTATATATCAGAGAATTGGACATTTAATGTCTCCGCTGGACTTCTTGAAACGGATCGTGACAGCTATGCGGATCCCGGCGATTCAACAAATCAGATAGAGGAAAGAGACCTTTCCAACGCCCCCAGCTATACCTACACAGCTCGACTTAACTATCAACCAAAGGAAGGCCTCTTTGCCGGCATTGAAGTCGTCGGCAGCGATGATTACTTCGAGTCCAACAGTAATAACGAAAAGCGTGATGCATATGCTATATTTAATGGCTCAATCGGCTACCGATGGGAACAGTGGACCATCACACTGTGGACGAAAAATCTCTTCGATGAGGAATACGCAGAACGTGTATTTTTCTTTGATAACGGACTTGGCGAACAGCGCTATGAAGCGCCCGCCGCACCACGCACGTATGGTGTGACTGCAAATTACGCTTGGTAAACTCTATTTAGCGCCTTTTTTAGTTCTTAAAGCAGGTCCTTAGCCTGACTCTTTTTTTAGGATAATCAAAACCGCTGAGTGTAATTTCAAAAAGTAGCAAAAGGTTTGTAATACAGTTGACCCCGGAGCGCCAGACTCCTGTCTGGCAGCGTTTCGGATGGGCTGTAATGAAATCGTCGAGCTTACTGCCTATAATACCAAATCAAAAAAGGGAGTTTCGGACTTAGGCTCGGGTTTTTATTCAGTCCCAATAAAATCTCCTCTAGAGTGCTTCAGTCTCAACTCAATACAATCGGCCCTCTCTGAGATTAATTTTATTTATAGCTAAGCCTATAATTACTTGTACAGATCG
>CAWUII010000066.1:0-14286 GCA_963922575.1 uncultured Opitutia bacterium | reverse complement strand
GGCTCAAAAATCGTAAATCTCATCGCCAGGTAACCTACAAGCGCCGTGGCTACAACTTCTTTTAAAAAACAAGGGAAATAGTTATCAAGCTACCTTTCCACAGAAAATAGCGAAGAACCACTTATAAGCTCCCTTGTACTTCAGTTGTAAAGCACACGCCTCATCCTATTGCGTAAACCGAGTTTAACCTTGAAGAGTAGTGAAGAGTGAATTGCTGATCATCAGTGGGTTACAAATTTGAAGCTCGTCGCCCTTTTGGCGTTGTATAGTATCCGCGTAAATCAACGTCTATTGGCTTCGCCCTTCGGTTGAGTGTCGCTGCGATCGGAAGCGGCTTATAAAACATAACCCTATGTCGACTCATCTTTTTAGAGAAAAGCGATCCTCAACTGGCCGATTCACTGCTTTTACGCTTGAAATATTTGTACACTCCAGTGACGAGGTGATTGCCATCTATCAGCGTGTCGCTCAGATTCCCGATGTTATTTCTCTCTAAAAGACGGAATAATTCTAAGTCTGTTTGCTCAAATTCACATGCCAGTAATAAATATCCGTTTTTTCACAAATTTCATTTTTTGCACACTCATCTTTTTGCTAAACGCAAATGCATCTGAAAACCAAAGCACAGCATCACCTAATAAACTAAACATGACTGATCTACAGGAATCTTCGATTGAAATTGCCACTTTTGGCGCAGGCTGCTTCTGGTGCGTCGAAGCCGTTTTTGAAAATCTGGAGGGCGTACAATCCGTTGCCTCTGGTTACATGGGTGGACATGTTGAAAATCCAACTTACGAAGCAGTGTGTACCGGCAGCACCGGATATGCGGAAGTGGTACAAATCAGCTTTGATCCTACAGTGATTGAATACGAAACCCTGCTGGACTGGCTTTGGCGATCACATAACCCAACAACACTCAACCGCCAGGGAGCTGATCGTGGTACTCAGTACCGCTCCGCTATTTTTTACCACAATGACGATCAACGTCTGACTGCTGAAAAGTCAAAGACAGAGGCTCAAAAGTATTTTGACGACCCAATCGTTACTGAGATTACAACTGCTTCGTCCTTTTATCCAGCCGAAGACTATCATCAGGATTACTATCAACTGAATAAGAAAGCTCCCTATTGCCAAATGGTTATCCAACCAAAACTGAAAAAGCTCGGCCTATGATCCAATCCTCGCATGCCATTAAGACATGCGAGATTGAGCTTTTACGAAACAACGTTTACACGTTAATCGAGATATCCACACCAGCGGGCAGATTGAGCTTTTTAAGCTCGTCCACCGTTGCCGTGGTAGGCTCGAGAATGTCAATCAGACGCTTGTGTGTGCGGACTTCAAACTGGTCCATAGCCTTTTTATTAACATGTGGTGAACGATTGACTGTAAACCGCTCGATGCGTGTTGGCAGTGGCACTGGCCCGGAAACGCGTGCGCCAGAGCGCTTTGCAGTTTCAACAATGTCTAATGATGACTGATCGATAACGCGGTAGTCGAAACCTTTAAGGCAGATGCGAATACGTGGTGAACTCATAATATATTTTTAGTTGTGTGCCGGAGCACGGTGAGATGTTTCAAGAATAGTTTTGATAATATTGGATGGAACTTGCTCAAAGCTTGCCGGCTCCATGCTAAAAGAAGCACGGCCTTTGCTAAGCGAGCGAACAATCGTTGAGTAGCCAAACATTTCCACAAGTGGGACAAGCGCTGAAATAGATACAAAAGAAGGTTTTGCGTCAATGTTTTGGATCTGGCCGCGCCGGCGATTTAGATCGCCCATAATGTCGCCCTGATAGGTTTCCGGTGTTTCCACCTCTACCTGCATGACTGGCTCCAGCAGTATCGGACTTGCATTTTGCATGGCTTCACGAAATGCAAAGATACCTGCTATTTTGAATGCCAGTTCCGAGGAATCTACCTCGTGGAAGGATCCGTCAAAGAGCGTCACTTTAAAATCGACCACCGGATAACCGGCTACCGTTCCATTGCAAGCGGCTTCTTTGATGCCATCCAGCGCAGGTTGTATAAACTCTCGGGGAATCACTCCACCGCTGATGTCGTTGATAAATTCTTTGCCGGCACCACGCTCAAGAGGTTCTAATCGGATGCGTACGTGCCCATATTGCCCCTTCCCACCAGATTGACGGATAAACTTACCTTCGGCCTCGGTATTTGCTGTAATCGTTTCCCGATAGGCGATCTGTGGCCTGCCCGCTTCAGCGCTCACTTTGAACTCTCGAAACAAACGGTCTTTGATAATTTCAAGGTGCAATTCACCCATACCTGATATCAGCGTCTGACCCGTTTCTTCATCAGAACTCACAACAAATGTCGGATCTTCCTCGGCAAGACGTTGTAAGCCCAATGACATTTTTTCCTGATCTGCAGTTGTTTTTGGCTCAATCGACATTGAGATCACTGGCTCGGGAAAGGTTGGTGGTTCGAGGCGTACATCATACCCTTTTGCACAAAGCGTATCACCGGTCACCACATCACGCGCGCCGACCAAGGCACAGATGTCTCCCGAATAAGCGGCATCAAGGTCTTCCCGATCATTTGCCTTCATTAGCAAAAGGCGGGAAATGCGCTCGGTCTTGCCGGTGCGCATATTTTGTAAAGCGACTCCTTTTGAAATGGAACCGGAATAAATGCGGAAAAACACCAACTTACCCACATACCCGTCATTCATCAACTTAAATGCAAGCCCTGCCAGTTTTGCAGTGTCATCAGGCTCCACTGAAATCTCTCTACCTTTCGAGTCTTCACCAGTCATAGGTGGCAGGTCGAGTGGTGATGGCAAGTAGTTAACGATTGATTCCAACAATGACTGTATACCCTTATTCCTGAATGCACTACCGGGGATGACTGCACAAAATTTGAGCGTAATCGTTGCTGTACGTATAGCTGAACGAATATCGTCTGCAGTGATTTCCTGACCATCAAGATACTTATCAGCCAGCGCATCATCAAAATCCGCCAACGCTTCAATCAGCTTTTCTCTATAGTCTTTTGCTTGATCTGCATGATCGGCTGGAATCTCAACCGTATCGAAAGTCATGCCGGAATTATCGGATAAGTCGTAAACAATCGCCTGCATCGAAGTCAAATCGATGAGACCCCTGAAGTTCTCTTCGGCTCCAATCGGAAGAAAAATCGGATGTGCATTTGCACCAAGTCGGTCGCGCATTGAATCAATTGCAGCAAAATAATCAGCGCCGACTCGATCCATTTTGTTAATAAATGCAATGCGTGGCACATGATACTTGGTCATTTGACGCCATACCGTCTCTGATTGTGGCTGTACACCGGCAACCGCACAAAAAACGCCAACGGCACCATCCAGAACCCGTAGTGAACGTTCGACTTCTGCGGTGAAGTCAACATGTCCCGGCGTGTCAATGATGTTGATTCGGTTCTGAATCCCTGAGTAGGGCCCTTCCCGATTAGTCCAATTGCAGGAGATTGCAGCAGATGTAATGGTTATGCCACGTTCACGCTCCTGATCCATCCAGTCAGTGACTGCATTGCCTTCATGGACTTCACCTGTTTTGTGAACGACTCCTGAATAAAATAGAATACGTTCGGTAGTTGTCGTCTTTCCAGCGTCAATATGCGCAACAATACCAATGTTTCGCATGTACTCAAGAGGCACTTTGCGCTTCGACGCGCTTGCAGCTGCTGTTGCGGTTGTGGACATTGAGAGGAAAGACTGGAAAAGAACGGGGGGGGGGACGAGTGGGAAGCTAAAGCCTCACCAGCGCAAATGCGCAAATGCTCGATTCGCCTGCGCCATTCGGTGCATTTCTTCTTTTTTCTTAACGACAGCACCGGTGTTGTTGTATGCATCGACGATTTCATCGGCAAGTGCTTCGTTCATCGGAACTCCTTTGCGCTTATGTGCAGATGCAACCATCCAACGAAATGCGAGACTTTGTTGACGCTCAAAGGTCACTTCAACAGGCACTTGGTAAGTTGCACCACCAACGCGACGACTCTTCACTTCAAGCTTCGGGCGGGTATTTTCGAGCGCACCCATAACCAAATCGACTGGGTCGCCTTTACCAATTTTTTCGCTCACGCGTTCGAACGCTGAGTACACAATACGCTGGGCTAGCATACGCTTACCGCGCTCCATGATCATATTTACCAGATTGGTGACCAAAGTACTATTGTAACGAGGGTCTGGAGTCAGTGGACGCTTGATGGCTCTTCTTCTACGTGACATGATTTATATATCCTTTTTTAAATTTTAATCTTCAGTTTTCTTTGGGCGTTTGACGCCGTATTTTGAGCGACTGCGACGACGCTTCTCAACACCTACGCAGTCAAGCGTCCCACGAACAATGTGGTAACGAACACCTGGAAGGTCTTTAACACGACCACCGCGGACGAGAACGATACTGTGTTCCTGAAGCTTATGCCCTTCGTCGGGAATGTATGCAATCACTTCAATCCCATTGGTCAGGCGAACTTTGGTAACTTTACGAATAGCAGAATTCGGCTTTTTGGGTGTACGTGTCATTACCTGTACACAGACTCCACGACGGAATGGATTAGAGCGCAGTGCAGGAGATTTGGTTTTCTCTTTCTGCACGGTACGCGGCTTGCGAACGAGTTGATTAATTGTTGGCATTGAAAAATTGAGTCACAAAATTAGAAAAGCACTGGAAAATAGCACCCGTAAAATCGGATGCAAGCATTAATTCACATGTTTTTTGCTTCTTGTTTTATATAAGTTGAAGCATCCACAGTAGTTTGAAGCACGATTGCAACAAATAACGTTCAGCAAAACAAATTTAGCGTAAATATCAGAACCCATCCGGATGCGCCTTATGCCAACGCCAGGCGGTTTCAACAATCGAATCTATGTCTGGATATTTCAATATCCATCCCAGCTCTTTCGTTACTTTTGTAGCATCCGCATATAAAGAGACCGGGTCGCCTGCACGCCGATCCCCTTCGACAACGGGCACTTTTAGTTTGGTAACAGACTCAACTGCAGCAATCACCTCACGGACCGAAGTGGGCCGCCCGGTCCCCAAATTGTAAAAAAGGTCGGCTCCCGGTGCCTCCAATTGTTCAAAGACCGCAATGTGCGCCCTTGATAGATCATCGACATGCACGTAATCGCGCAGACAGGTGCCATCTGTAGTCGGATAATCGGTACCGAAGATGGTGATCGAGTTGCGGCGGCCCGTTGCCGCATCAATCACCAGAGGAATCAAATGTGTTTCCGGATCGTGATCTTCGCCAATTGAACCATCCTCAGCAGCACCTGCCGCATTAAAATAACGAAACGCAGCAAAACTGAGCCCATAAGCATGTGCAAATGACTTCAGACAATTTTCAACGTCCAGCTTTGTCTGCCCATAAGGGTTTATTGGAGCCTGCGGGGAAGTCTCAACGATTGGCAGGCGTTCAGGCTCTCCATAAGTTGCACAGGTCGAAGAGAACACGAATTTTTTAACATCGTTTTCAAGCATGCACTCCAAGAGTCGTACAGTGGCCAACACATTGTTATTGTAATACTTCAACGGGTTTGTGACGGACTCACCAACGTAGGCATATGCCGCGAAGTGCATTACTAGATCTATTTTTTCGTTCCGTAATATTTGCCCAACTGTTTCTTGCTCACCCAAATCACATTCGTAGAAAGGCACCTCCTGATCAACTGCCTGCCGATGTCCAAAGACAAGATTATCCAGCACTACAGGACGATGTCTTGCCAACTGTAGCTGACGCACACAATGACTGCCGATATAACCGGCACCTCCTACGACCAATACATTCATAACTATTTGAGTTGATTGTGGGCCTTCGCCACTTTGAGTGAAAGGATAAACGATTACACAATCATCCCATAAGGATACTGAAGTAATAGTAAAGTGCCAACGTGGCTCTATAGAGAAAACGTGCGGGTACTTTTTCTCGACTTTGTAATGCTCTGCCATCCCCACAGGAATGAGCTTGCAAAGCTAATGAAAATTAGTGGCGTGATGTTTGGTTGGCTTTGGGTTTTTACTTTTTTCATACTGGTTTCTTTGGTAGGAAACTATCCGAAACCAGCCATTTTCCACCCTCAGTTCATACCTATGGGATAACTGTGAATTTATTGTTATTTTTTGAAACGAGGTAAAAGTGTCGATTCGCGATCGGTTAATCGATTGGTATTTCAAAAAGACTTTTATTTTCCAAAAAACCAAGCATACCATGAAAAAGATATTAGTTACCGGTTCCTCCGGTCTCATTGGCTCTGAGGTCTGCATTTACTTTTCGGAGAAGGGTTATGAAGTGCATGGTATTGACAATAATCAGCGGGCAATATTTTTCGGACCTCAGGGAGACACTCGATGGAACCAAAGACGCTTGGAAAAAGAGTTACGCTCCTTTTTTCATTACGAGCTGGATATTCGGGATCGCTCGGATGTGCTGGCGCTACTGGCAAAGATAAAGCCAGATGTGATCGTACATACTGCCGCACAACCATCACATGATCGTGCAGCATCTATTCCGTTCGATGATTTTGATGTCAATGCTGTTGGCACGCTCAATGTTCTGGAAGCAGCACGACAATGTTGCCCGGAATCGCCATTCATACACATGTCTACCAATAAGGTTTATGGTGATGCGCCTAACAAGATTGCGCTTAAAGAACTTGAGACGCGCTGGGATTTCGATGACAGTACGTACGAACATGGCATCGCAGAAACATTGACTATTGATCAGTCCAAACACTCTTTGTTTGGAGCATCAAAAGTGGCCTCCGATATAATGGTCCAGGAGTATGGTCGCTACTTCGGAATGCCTACATGCTGTCTGCGAGGAGGATGCTTGACCGGCCCTAACCATTCTGGCGTCGAGTTACATGGTTTTTTAAGTTACTTGATCAAATGCAATTCAGAAGGTCGGGAGTACACCGTTTTCGGATATAAAGCAAAACAAGTTCGAGATAACATTCACTCGCTTGATGTTGCACGTTTCATGTGGGAATTTGCTCAGAATCCCCGTTGCGGAGAAGTGTATAATTTAGGTGGTGGCAAACAAAACAGCTGTTCGATGCTAGAAGCGTTTTCACTTGTTGAAAGAGTGACCGGAAAACCGATGAATTACATCTATTCGGAGCACAACAGAGACGGAGATCATATTTGCTATTATAGTGATCTCCGCAAGATGAAGGCCCACTATCCGAACTGGGACATAAGCAAAAGTCTCGATGATATTTTTCACGAGATTGCGAGTAACTGGCAGGCTCGAAAAGATTAGTTCCCATGCAGTGCACCTTGCTCAACCGCAACTATCCCCCCAATTCAGGAATCACTGGGCATTCTGCCAATGAACTTGCGGGTTATCTCGAAAAGGCAGGCGTCGAAGTCCATGTGATCACTGTGGGTGGCGAGTACTGTGGCGGCGGCGCGATGGATACCAAGATTCATGGTTCAATCCACCAGTTGAAGCACATTTACAGTGGTAAAAACAAACTCCTACGCTTATTCTCCAGCCTGATCGAAGGTTGGAAAATGGTTCGAAAAGCAGCGTCGTTACATAAAGGGCCTCTGATCTCAATGACAGACCCACCCTTGCTGAATTTTTGGGTATCACGCCTTACAAAGCGCAGGTCGATCCCGTGGGTGTACTGGTCTATGGACCTCTATCCTGAAGCATTTGTTTCCGGTAAGTTAATCACAGCAGACAACTGGATCTACAAGTACATAAAACGACGACTAAATGAGTCTCCACCAAACGGCTTAATCGCATTGGGAAACAATCAAGCAGAGTTCATACAGCAGAATTACAGTGACCCGATTGAGACCGTCCTACTACCTTGTGGAATCAGTGAATCTCCGGAGAAATCCGATATTCCAAAGTGGGCCGAAAAAGACGGCAAAATTGTGTTTGGGTACATTGGCAATGTTGGAGAAGCACATGATGAGCGTTTTATCAAGTCATTCATTGCTAGCATCGATCCGGCCAGGCACCGATTCATACTGGTCGCGTACGGATCCAAATCACGCTCTGTTCTGAAATGGGCAAAAGGACGTGAAGGCGTCGTCATACTAGACAACCTACCACGCAAACACCTTGAGCTGATCGATGTTCATCTGGTATCTCTGCTACCGAAGTGGAACCATATTTGCGTGCCGTCAAAGGCAGTTAGTGCTGTTTGCGAAGGCTCAGGCATTTACATTTGCTGCTCCGAGTCGAACGACAATTGGACATTGCTTAAAGATGCGGGGTGGAGAGTCGATGTTGATGCTGACTTTTCTGAGGTTATCGAAATATTTCTCGATCAACTAACGTTTGACGCAGTCAACCTGAAACGCGAAAAAGCGCGGGCTTTGTCAAAAAAGTTACAACTGCTCAGGGACAAAGCATTCAAAAAGATCGCTGAAATGGTAAAGTTGCTTAACTGAGGGCAATATTTCAGTGAATTCCTTACACCGATTCTGGAAAGGTTTGCGAGCGTTGAATCGAAATCCAAATCGATTCCGATTTCGATGACGATTTGGATTTCGATAACAAAGATTGCACCCTTAAGATACTTTCAAACCTTTTGTTATTTGGTATTACACGTTCTATAGACGTACGCTTTTTTAGTATCTTACTAATAAAATCCGTGCATGTTTGGTAAAGATATTACTGCCAGACTGGCTCTGTTTTTACCACGAAGAGCGCGCAGCTGAAGAAGTAACAGATGCATTCCAAGAGTATTCTATTAGTGTATCTTCTTGGTTTAAAGCAGAGCATTGGATATTCAATGTTTGAAGTTCGAAGAGTTCGATGTTCCTTTTGGTTCCGGCTCTGTCGGATTGGGTTTAAGGAGATCGCCCCCTATCCTTTTTGCGGAAAATGGCCTATCGCCCGCGCCGGATCTCAGAGCCCTTGAACTGAATGCGGACGCGATACACACGTTTGATGCGCAAGTTGATCTTGAACGTTTCCGGATCGACCGACTCGGGGATTTCTTCGCGGTTGATGTCAATGGTTACTTGATAGCCGCGTTCGGAAAAAACATCGATCAGTATAGCCAGAGCATCGGGATCATTGAAAATTTCATTTTCCGTGTTTACCACAGCCATACCTGAAATCGCATGGCGAACAATGATCGGCATAAATTCTTTACTGATCGTTTCGATCACCTGCTTGAACAACTTCTTGTGATGTTGCTCGTAGGAGTCGAGACGATCGACCAGATCCTGGCGCGCATGTGCCCCCAAAGTACTGGAAATCGGGATTAATGAAATATCATCGTAGGTGGCTTCATCAAGTTCCAGCGACCCCTGATAACGCAGCTCTTTGTTAATGCGCTCACGAACCTCTTCGAGGGTACCGTGTGCATTAATGAAGTGATAAAAGAATATTTCCCTCAGATCCTTGAGCGCTTCGTATGTTTTTTCTTTAAAAGTACGATAGCGGTTCAGCGCAGCAGATGGATCGAGATCCGTGGCGCGCACTTCCATTAAATTCCCGATACCGGATTCACGCACTTCTTCATTATATCTCTTGGCTTTTTCGCCGCGGTGTAACTGGCGTTTCACACTTTCCTTTTCATCCACAAAAAGCACGACAATATGATAGTGCGGTTTTTTGAAAAAACCTTCGTGCGGTGTCGAAGCATACTTACTGCGCAGGGCAGTGAGCTTGTTGTAGAGCAATTTAACACACTCGACCTGGACTTTGGTCCTTGGGAATCCATCGACTACGGCGCCTGACTTGTAAGTCGGTTCCAGCAGTTTGCGGAGAATTACCTGTATCACTTCGCGATCGCCAACCAACATTCCGGCATCAATCTGCTTAAGCGCATCCGGGCTTTTCAAAAGCTCGCTGACCACCAGAGGAGGGGCAGTCAGATTACGAAATTGCATGATGAAATTCGTATTGGTTCCCTTGCCAGCACCCGGGGCACCGTTGAGCCAAAAAATTTCTTTTGGAAAATGAAGATTCTCTTCACCAAACTCATCCTGAAGCGCTATCCAGACTGAATTAAAGATAAAGTGAGCGTCTTTGACCTCAAGGTCGTCCAGTTTTTTGTTTTTAGGATTACCCTTAGCATCGACTGTTGAAGTGGACATAAGCTTATGCGGATTTTTTGAATTAAGTCATTTAGACTGCAAAAAAGAATTGATTGTTCAAGAACCATCCATGCTGCCAACGATTATTTTATCGCGGGTTGTTTGGATTGTGAATTTGGCACTGATGTAGAGGTGTTTCTGGGAAGACAGATTCGCGCGGTTGCCGCTTCAAAATCTTCCTCACCGGACAAAATATCGATCTCAAGCCTGAGGAAGTAAATAGGCAGCTTCGGTTTGATGTCCTCAAACAGACGTACTGCATCCTTTTCTGTAGTCACAATCATATCAAGCCCTGCCTCAAACGCCTGATCGTAGAGATGTTTTATTTCCGAGCGCGTGAATCGATGGTGATCCAGGAAACGGCGATTGTAAACGATTACCGCGCCAAAGCTGCTCAACATGTTTTCAAAACTTTCCGGCGAGGCAATACCACTGAACGCGGCAATCCGGGAACCCTTCAAAATATCCAGCGAATAACGCTCACCATCTTCGATTGACTGTAGAAACTGTGGCTGGTGGGAACACTCAATAATTTCTGCTTTGGGATTGTGTTCGCGGATCAGTTCAAGCAAAGCATCATCGCGAACGCCATCGGATTTGGTGATAAAAATGTAGCTGGCACGAGACAAATGCCGAATCGGTTCGCGCAAAATTCCACGCGGGAGGAGATGTTGGTTCCCGAATGGATTGGTCTTGTCGACCAGCAGCAGGTTCAAGCGACCTTTGAGCGGGAGATATTGAAATCCATCGTCCAGAATCAGCGTATCGCAGCCATAACGTCGAATCGCAAACGATCCTGCTTTTACCCTATTTTTGTCGCAGAGCACCACAACCCCGGGCAGGTTTTTAGCGAGCATGTAGGGCTCGTCACCGGCTACCTCGGAATTCAGCAAAACTGTTTTACCATCGCTGACTATCTTTGGAGGCGCTTCTTCACCATGGGTTAGTTTGCGCCAAAACTTTTTGAGCAAAGGCTCTTTCTTACTTTTGTAACCTCGACTCAATATAGCAACTTTACGACCACGCTCAGTCAGCGTACGGGCAAACTTTTCCACAATAGGTGTTTTGCCAGTCCCGCCGACGGTCAGATTACCCACCACCACCACCAGACAACCCAGTGGTTTGTTGCGCAAAATACGATGCTTATACAAATATAGTCGCAACCGCACAACAAAGCTGTATAGGTAGGACAACAGATTCAGGAAGAAAGCATACCACTCAGCCGCCTTACCCTGCCTTCGATCGTAAATGACATCGACCGTAAACTGGGTAAAGCTATTAGCCTTTTGTGTTAGTCTATCAAAAAATTGACGGATCATAATAAATGAGTGGTCTTAATAAAAAGAAAAGATACCACAAACCCAGAAACAAGATTGACGCCAGATTTAATCACCTTTTTTACAAAAATCTCTTTTCGAACTTCCACAACTACTTTTGTTTGCTTGACCTACCTGCCTCCGCAAAGCCTTTAAGATTCAGTTTATATATGAAATATTTAATTATCGCCGAAAAACCTTCCGTCGCAACTGACCTATCCAAGGCACTTGCAACGCGGCTGGGTAAATTTGAAAAAAAAGGAAAGTCCCGTGATGCACAGTACTTTGAGAATGAGGCTGCCGCCATCACTTCAGCAGTGGGCCACTTGGTAGAATTAAAAATGCCGACTGGCAAAAACGGCAAGAATCTCCCATGGAATTTCAATGTACTTCCGGCCATTCCAAATGAATTTGAACTGCAACCCGTCGAAAGAACCGAGAATCGCCTGAAACACGTTCTGGGGCTGGCACGCAAAAAAGAATTTGATGTGATCATCAACGCCTGCGATGCCGGACGCGAAGGCGAACTCATCTTTCAGTACATTATGGAAATTGGGAAAATCCAGACCCCAGTAAAACGCCTCTGGATGCGCTCCATGACTACAGACGCCATTGTCGAAGCCTGGGATAAACTAATTGATGGCCAGAAAATGAAGAACCTGGCAGATGCCGCAAAATGTCGCTCCGAGGCCGACTGGCTTGTGGGCCTGAACTCTACGCGTGCTCTGACTTGCTTCCGATCCAGGCATGGCGGGTTCAACATTACCGCTGCAGGCCGCGTCCAGACTCCGACTCTGGCGATTCTCGCATACCGGGAACGCGAGATCAAAGCCTTCAAGCCTGAAGATTATTACGAAGTACACGCTGACTTTGCAGCTGAAAAAGGAGTGTACCCGAGCAAGTGGATTGATACCGCGTTCAAAAAAGACGCCGCTCAACCACATGGCCGCGCCGAACGTATCTGGGACAAGGCCCAGGCCGAGACAATCCACCAGAGGTGCGAGGGCAAGACGGGTATAGTCAGTGAAGAGACCAAACCATCCCGTCAAATCGCGCCACAGCTCTACGACCTAACGACACTCCAACGGGAGGCGCCATTTACTGCAAAAAACACACTCGGAATTACGCAGGCTCTTTATGAACGCCACAAGATGGTAACTTACCCCAGGACAGATTCCCGCTACCTGCCCGAGGACTACATAGCCAAAGTCCACGAAACCGTCCGCTCACTGGCTGGCTCAAATCTGGGTATCTCCAAATGGGCAAAGGATGCTATCGATAATAAACATGTCCAGTTTTCCAAACGCATCTTCAATAATGCCAAAGTGTCCGATCACTTTGCCATCATTCCCACCGGTCGGATCGTCAAGCTTTCCGATCAGGAAGCCAAAGTTTACGATATGATCGTCAAACGCTTTATCGCAGCATTCTTCCCCGCTGCGGAATTTCAAACAACCCGTCGTCTCACCAAGATCGAGCATAGCAACGAAGCGGACACATTCCTGAGCACTGGCAAAACACTGGTCAATCCGGGCTATCTTGCAGTTTACGGTCGCGTCGCCGGAGTTGCCGCTGCAAAGGACGAACTGGTTGCCGTCACTGAAGGTGAAACCACTCAGGCTCAGACAGTAGACCTCTTGGAAAAAGAGACGACTCCGCCGGCACGCTATACCGAGTCAACACTACTCTCTTCAATGGAGGGTGCCGGAAAACTCATCGACGACGATGAACAGCGCGAGGCCATGGCTGAGCGCGGACTCGGCACACCGGCTACCCGGGCAGCAATTATTGAAGGTCTGCTGCGCCAAAAATACATCGCTCGCGATGGACGTGAACTCAACGTGACCGGCAAAGGCCTGCGCCTGATTGAGCTCTGTGAGGAAATGCACATCAACCAACTCACGTCACCCTCAATGACCGGTGACTGGGAAGCGAAGCTCAATAAAATGGAACGTGGAAAAATCGAGCGCGAAACCTTTATGAACGAAATCGTCACGTTTACCAAAGATGTTGTTAAAAAAGCTCAGGGGCACATGGAAAAACTGGTAAATCACTCTTTTCCAGATCTCGAATGCCCCTGTCCGGATTGTGGAACCGCGCCCCTGAAACAAACTGATGCAACCTACGAATGCACAAACGAATCCTGCAATTTCCGTTTGTCCAAGCACATTGCCGGACGCAGGCTCAACGAAGAAGAAGCGATTGAATTGTTTAAAAATCGCAAGCTGCCTGAAAAAGAAGGATTTGTTTCACGGTTCAACAAGCCATTCAGCGCCGGGCTGGAACTTACGCAAACTGTTTCAAAAACAGGCAAGCTCGGCAAGTGGAAGACCAACTTCGTATTCGACGATGATCTGGATCTGGCTGCAGACCTTGAAAACAAAAGACTCATCAAAGCGATCACTTTGAAAAACGGAGAGCAGGTGAATTTCTACGACACGGAAAAAGCATATATTCTTCCCGAATTCAAACCCGTTGACTCACCGGAAGGCTTTCGCCTTGGCAAAGTGATTCTCAACAAAAAGCTCGAAACGGATGCAGTCGAAACACTGCTGACCGAAGGCAAGACACCGCTGCTGAAAGGCTTTATTTCCAAACGCACCAAACGTCCCTTCAACGCTCATCTAACGCTCGATTTTGAGAAGGGAAAGATTGGCTTCGAGTTTGAGCCACGCCCTGCGAAAAAAACATCCAGTACAAAAAAGTAGCAGTGCTCAAAGAGATGTCTAATAATCCTTAGCGCAAAATGATCCGTCAAAGATTCTCCTTCTAACTTCTTTTCAAAGGTCGCGGTAGCGACGCCTCTTCTTAGGATTTACTATAGCTAAGTATGTAATCATCTAGACACATGATTCTTACCCAAAATGGTAGCGCAGGCGCGTCCCTGCGCCGCACGA
>CAWUII010000065.1:0-14623 GCA_963922575.1 uncultured Opitutia bacterium | reverse complement strand
AAGGGTTTGGAACCTTCTATGCGGTGCCAGAGGCACACGCGCTAACTCTTTGAACATCGAACGCTGAATGTTGACTCGAATGCATGCGAATTCACATAGGGCGGCAGAGTGACCGCTAAAAATAAATTTAGACAGGATTTAGATAACGAACAGGATGATGTTGTATGAAATTTCATAAGTTATTAAGCATAAATGGATCAACTTTCCCACACTTATTCACGGGGGCATAGAGATGAAAATAATACAATCTGTACTAAATCTGCTCTTCGTTTTCTATATCAGTTGTTCTTGAACTCTCATACTTGCTTGTTACTCATAATGCTTCCATCAATCAATTAAATTGGGATCATGATCAGATTTGTTACATTTTTAGCCGTATTTCTAGTCAACTTTTCGGCCTTTGCAGAATTGACCATCAATGGCAGCGACATCAATACGCCTGAGGATGTAATTGAGTTGTACAGCCAACAATTCGAGCGCGTTAAACAGGAAGATGGCACCTACAAAGCTAAGATCAAAAATAAGGACAATTGTAACTTCCTCTTTGTTCGTAAGGAAGGGGAAACAGTCGACCTTTCCGATCTGACTCTACGTCAATTCTTCGAAGTGCTGCGCAAACTTGAATTTGATGGGAGTACAAGCTCGGTTGAGACGCCTGGTTTGTGTACTTACAAGTTTCGCGGCCATAGTGTTAATCTGATTGAAAATCGCCATGGCGAGTGGCGTTTTACGATCAATACACGGAGTCAAATCGCCGAGCTTTACGCTGTCGGCGAGATTTATTTAAGCCCTCAGGCTACAATCAATTTCTTTATCCGTATGATGGATGAAAACGATGTGGAAAGGGCCCGGAGTTGTTTTGCCCCGCCGGCGAATCCAGAACAGATATCTGCATTTCTTGAATCACTGGGTAGGGGCCAACTCGAGCAATTTTACAAAGTTTTGAAAGTAGCTCGTTCACGGGGAGCTAAGGGTGTAGAATCGGGACCGCTTTTTGAACTACCTGTTACCAAAGGGCAGAGCATCTTTCTCTATCGTAGTAAGGCAGATGACTGGCAGTTTACTCCGGTTACTCGTCGTAATATCAGTAAGACTTACGATGCTGTAGTTGTCGGCGGTAAACTGAATATTCTCCCAGATTGGTCTAATAGCAAAACTCTGATTCTGCGGAACTGGCAGTGGTTTGGCATGCTGGTCCTGATTTTTCTCGGTGTTCTGGTTCAATGGGTATTCGTTATCTTTTTCCAAAGTTTTATTAAAAAGTTTTCTGGTAAGATCGATGCGATTAACACCAAGGGGCGAATGAATCGGGCGGTTGGCATGTTTACCATGTCACTTGCCTGGTATGTTTTGCTGCCTTTGCTGGGACTTCCGAGCAAGTTCGATACGATTCTGAGCAAGGGCACTAAACTGGTAGCTTTAGTTTGCGGTATCTGGGTATTGAATCACGTGATCAACATTGTCTGCCAAGTTCTGATTGAAAAGGCTGAAAATACAGAGACAAAAATTGATGAAATCGTTATTCCCTTACTTCGCAAGGCATTAAAAATCCTACTGTATGTTGTCGGTTTAATCTTTATTGCCCAAAACCTAAATCTCAATGTTGCCAGTCTGCTCGCTGGTTTAGGTATCGGTGGTTTGGCTTTTGCTCTGGCTGCCAAAGATACGGTTGAGAATCTTTTCGGCTCTATCACCGTGGTCCTGGACCGGCCATTTGAGACTGGTGACTGGATTGTTGTGGATGGTGTCGAAGGTACTGTAGAGTCGATCGGTTTACGTAGTACAAAGATTCGTACTTTCTACTGCTCATTGGTAAGTGTGCCTAACTCCGCTCTTATCAACGCAAAAGTCGACAACTACGGCCGCCGTTCCTATCGCAGAATCAAGACTTATCTGGGATTGACTTACAGTACGCCACCGGAGAAAATTGAAGAATTCTGTGAGGGTATCCGTGAGTTAATTCGTCAGCATCCTTATATGCGTAAGGACTATTATCACGTTTATTTTAATCAGTTCAGCGCCGCGTCTTTGGATATACTGTTGTATTGTTTCCTTGATACCGACGACTGGGCCATTGAGTTGCGTGAACGTCAGCGCTTCTTTGTCAACGTTCTTCGACTTGCTAACCGTATTGGCGTCGAATTTGCCTTCCCAACTCAAACGATCTACATGGCTGATGCAGCTAACGATCCGACTTACCCGCCGAACACCAGCGTCGATATGATTAAACAGGCATCCCAAAAGGGTCGTAGCTGTGCCGGTAACATACTGGATGAGTCGCTTGGCAGTCCACGCGTTGGGCTGCCTGATGAAGTCAAATATTAGATCCGAAACTGGATAACCTTAAAAAAAGGAGTTAGAAGTTGGAAGTTAGTGGCTAATCAATAAAGGTTTTCGGATCTAAATCATAGGGTCCGGCATGCTTCGCATCCGGTTTTGTCGCTTCGCTCGGAACACCATTCTGGCGTCGTGTACAATCTGTGCAAATCTGCGTTTATCTATGGCTTGTTAAAAGGTGTCGGAAAGGTGTCGCTATTATTCCCAATGCTAAAATGCCAATTATCGAACAGAAAGTTAGGCCTGACAGCATTGTATATACCGATACTTTCAAAGCCTATAATGCATATGATGTAAGTGCCTTTCATCATATGCGCAGCAATCACTCTGAACTCTTTGCTGATCAATGGACACCAGTGGTTCCACTCCAGTCTGGGTTAACCGCTGCTCCGGACATAAAGAAAGCCCGTCACTTGGAGTAACGGGCTTTCAAATGGGTGCAGGGCTAGGATTTGAACCTAGGACCTTCAGGTTATGAGCCTGACGAGCTACCGGACTGCTCCACCCTGCAATAAACTTGGTATTTGATGGCCGGAGTAACTTTAGTAAAAGATAGAGAGAATACAGGATAATTTTATTGTAAAGCTTTATTTTGATTTTTGTCTTTTCTTTTGCGGCTGAATAAGGGAAGAACTAAGCAATGCCTTGGTATTTCTATCATGCTTGGAAACAATTGTTTCCCTCGGGCCGTTTTGCTTCCTTCTTTTCGATTATGTCAATCGTGGGTGTGATGTTGGGTGTCTGTGTTCTCATCATCGTGCAAAGTGTGATGAATGGTTTTGGCGAAGGGATTCGCAAGCGTTTGGTTAAAACACAGGGTGATATCCGAATTCGTTCTAATGAGGTTATCTATGATTGGGAAATCATTGAGGAGCAGATTCAGAATCAGGATGAAGTTCTGGGAGTTGCTCCCTTTGCTGAAGGTGTGGTCATGGTGCAACATCAGAACCGGCCTCAGTTTCCGATGATTCGAGGGGTGGATCCGATTGCGGAGGAAACAGTGATTCCATTGGAGTCTTTTCTAACGTATGGCAGTCTTGAAGACTTTGATGATGAAGGTGTGTTTCTGGGCGAGGGTCTTGCGCAAGCCTTGAGAGCTGGCCCTGGTTCGACGATTGAGGTGTTCACACCGCTTATGCTGGAGCACCTTAAAAAAGACGAGGTACTGCTGCCCAGAGAGTTTAAAGTGATCGGACTCTTTCGTACGGGTTCACTACAGGTGGATAGCAATATGATGATTTCAACGCTGCGCGTGATGCAGGAGCTATATGGGTTAGAGGATGGAGTCCATGGTCTGGTGCTCAAATTGGTTCCCGGTGAACCGGCAGATGTTTTTGCAGATAAACTGGAAACGGAAGTATTGCGACCGGGTTTGTTTGCCGTTAGCTGGCTGGAGTCGAACCGGGAGTTTCTATTTGTGATCGAGAATGAGAAGCGTGTTATTTCGTTTATCATCATTTTTATAATCCTCGTAGCTTCCTTTTCGATCGCAATCGCATTGATGATGGCGGTACTGCGCAAAATGCGTGAAATTGGTCTGCTGGTTGCCATGGGTGCCCAACCGCATCAGGTAGCATACAGTTTTTGTCTGCAAGGGTTCGTTATCGGTACGATTGGCACATTGCTGGGTATTTCGATGGCACTGGTTTGTTTGTATTATCGTGGTGAGATCCTTTTTGGCTACGCATGGCTGACCGGTGCAGAAGTCAGTTTTCTCGGACAGTATGATGTCTATGCAATACCGGTATACTACCTGATGTCCGATTTTGTGAAGGTTACCCTTTTTGCAATTATTACGGCAACGTTGGCGGGGCTTCTGCCGGCACTGCGAGCTGCTCGACTAAAACCATCGGATGCATTGCGAAGTGAGTGATTCAGACAACATAATTCTAGAAACCAAACAAGTGAGTAAATCTTTTCCGGGATCGGACGAGTCTATAGCTGTCTTAAGGCAGATTGATTTTGTACTTCGCCAGGGAGAAAGTGTCAGCATACGAGGAGAGTCGGGTAGTGGAAAGTCAACGCTCCTAAACGTGCTTTCAGGTTTGGAGACAGCTGATTGCGGAGATTTGTTCTGGCAGGGCCAGAAGGTTTCCAATCAGTCGCTCTCTGGATTGGCTGTTCGTCGAGTTAATTTTATCGGATTTGTTTTTCAGGCATACTATCTAGCTCCTGAATTGAATGCTCTGGAGAATGTCCTACTGGGTGCGCGCATAGCGGGTAGAATGAATCGCTCTACTGTCGAACGCGCAAAATCGCTCTTGAAACGTGTTGGTATGGCTCATCGTATGGAGCACAGCTCAACAAAGCTTTCGGGAGGTGAACGACAACGGGTTGCCGTTGCGCGTGCTTTGATTAATAATCCGCCTGTGATTCTCGCCGATGAGCCAACGGGTAATTTGGATGAGTCAACCGGCCTGGCAGTTATGGAGCTCTTACTTGAACTGGTTGAGAGCGAGAAAAAGAGCCTTATTCTGGTAACACATAATCCTGAATTTGCTCAAAAAACCGAAAGACAGTTAGTATTGCACTCAGGTGTTCTTGGTAGCGCTTAAAAGAATAGCCGCATTACTCTTTGTACCTGCTCGGCAGTGCTCTGACTGCTTGAAGGATTGTGATACAATGTTTTTTGACGTCCTCGGATTCAGTTTCATCGCTGGCAATTACTTTTATATCTCTTTCATACATTTCACTGTATCCGCTGAAAGCGAAAAGGCTTTCATCGCCAGCAAATTTAGTAATCGGCTCTAAATCGTTTTTAAACGTTTCAATATCAATGTCCCACAACCCTTTCTCTACATACGTTGAAAAGTCTTTGATGTAATTTTGAATCAAAGAGTAGCCAAATGTCAGAGCATCATTCACTGATTCAGCTTCTGAACTCGCATCAAACTTAAGCTCAATGACCTTCTGTATACCTTTTACAATCTTTGCGAAAGCGTCTTTTAATCTTTTAAATCGTTGATCTATTTGAGTTTTAAAGAAAGCCATATGTTGTTCGCGAGTATTTTTAATGTGTTCTTCTAACGTTTCTTTACTCAAGGCTTGGCTAAATAAAACCAGTTGTTCAGAGATTTCCTGAAGCAATTTTTTTGCACCTTCGTTATCAGATTCTTTCTCTAACGAGAGGATCTGATCATTAACTTTTAATAATTCGTCATGCAGTGCTTTACATTCGTTATCTACGAGTGCTCTTGCGTCGTCGAAAATCATTTGAAAAGCATCCTGATCGAACCGATCAATTACTCGATGACGTGATAAGTCTCTCATTTCGAGCGCCGCCCACTTAATGGCCCGACTTTGATTCGGCAGGGGTGCAAGCATAGCTTTTACTGTATCGCCTAGTTCACGTTGTTGTATCCTGTTAAAACCAGCGCCAACTACGCCAACTGATAGTTTCGAAGGGAAATTAGGTCTTCTCCAAGTCATAGTTCGTTATAGCTCTCAGGTTAATCTTGCAGGTTAAAACACAGTAGTTGATCACAGTTATATGAGTAATTGACAAGTAAAATACTTGCCAGCGGTTAATTTTGTTAATCAAAACGTTTATGGATTTAGCAACAAGTGTCGGTGTATTCATATACCCATTGGTAATATGTTCGTTAGTAGCAGTCTTCATTACTGTAGAGAGAACTATCTCACTGAGTGCTTCCAGGGTGATTGATTCGGATATCATCAATACACTTATTCACGGAGATTTGCAGAATTTACAGGGTGATCAACGTTCAGTCATGGGCCGCATTATTCGTTTCTATCGTGAACGAGATCCAAACACGGAAGCGCTGGTTGCATTTGCCCGGATGGAAGTGAGTCAGTTGGAGCGCGGTTTGTTCCTGCTCGAAGCTGTCATCGGAGCAGCGCCATTAATCGGTTTGTTGGGAACGGTTACAGGGCTGACCCAGGTGTTCGGCAATTTCTTTGCTGAGAGCGGTCTGACGGATCCAAATGCATTTACCAGTGGGATCGCAATGGCGCTGAATACGACGATTATAGGCCTCGCTATTGCGATACCAGCGTTGGCCGCGCACCTTTATCTCCAGCGTCGTGTCGAGTTGTTTGCCACGCGAATTGGCATGGGTGTTGAGTGCCTGTTAAAATCACGTATACAAGTTTAGATCTTTGTGTATTGGACCTTCAGACAAACAAAATGCAGTTAGTTTCCAAAAGACGTCGACAGCCTTTTATCAACATCGTGCCTTTGGTCGATGTGTTGACGGTATTGCTTTTCTTTTTTATGGTAACCATGCAATTCAAGCAGGTGAGTTCATTAAACATCACCATGCCTGAAATCAAGACAGCGGGAAAAAATGAGATCAAAGAGCGCGTGGTGATTGCTCTAAGTGCGGCCGGAGAGATCTATCTAAACAACCAGTTGCTTGAATTAGCTGCTTTTGAGAAATCAATTGAACTGATTGGAGACGCAACGCCGGAGCTGCCTGTCCTATTGATTGCAGATGAAGCTGTTTCATTGAAATACGTGACTGAAGTGATGGATATTTGCCGCAGCAATCAACTGAACAAGATCAGTCTGCAGTCGCGTTGAGTACAACTTACACCAATTGAGGCCATGTAAGTCTAATTCTAGAGCAATCTAGTCTTATTTAACTACAGCCCAAACAGTTTGATTCCGGCCTGAATCCAAAAAGGGGTTGTTAGTAAACTTAAAAGGGTAGTACTGAACACTATCTTGAAAGCGACATCTGAAGATCCGCCAAAATGCTGTGTGAGGACAATTGGGAATACAGCGCATGGCATTGCAGCCTGAATAACAATTACCTTTTCAAGTTCGGTTGACAGCGTCAGCAGAGAGGCAGTGAGAAGAATAATTGCAGGTAGTACTGCCAGTCGTATTATGATGGCCATTAGTGGGATTTTGATCTGGGTAAATATTTTGACGCTTGGTTTCAGGTCGGCAAAGATTGCCCCAATTAAAACAAGACCTACAGGGATGGCGCATTGCCCTAACAGTTGAACTGCTTTAAATGCAAAATCCGGCAGTTCACGGTCAAAGCCAATGAAGTTGATCCAGGTAGCAAGTAGGATTGCAACAACCGGTGCGCTGACGAGACGCTTTAACAATGACATTGAATCTTTTGTTGAAAGTATGAATCCAACACCAATCACCCAGATTGCAATTTCCACCCCAAGGTTGTAAACCAGCAAAAGACCAACTGTTTCCTTGTCAAATAACAGCATAATAATCGGCAGCGGAAAATAGACCGAATTTTGAATACCGGTAATGAAGATGAAGGTTCGCTTGTCTGGTTGAGATTCTTTTTTAAATTTGCTGATAAAAATCCAGGCTATTGCGAAACCGATGATCACAGTACCCAGGCCCAACAATGGTGGGGTAATTAAATTGGCTGGTTTGCGTAAGCTATCGTTGCCAAGAATATTGCTAAATATCAATGCAGGGTAGAGTAGATTAATCACCAGTTTCATCAGGCTGGCATCCGCATTTGTATCCAGCCAGCCAAGCAAACGCGCAATTGAACCACAGCCGATAACCAGAAAAACAGGTAAAATCGCTAGTAAAATTAGATAGGTTGCTTCCATAGTTAATTAATTCAAGATACGTTTTAAAGTCGTTTCGGAAATAGTCTCGTAAGCCCGGTAAGCTTTTTTTGCAGATGCAAGCGCCTCAGGAAAACTGTCGTGCTGTTCAGCGGTTTCAAATTCAAATCCGAGTAAGGCGCGTCCAACACGTTCGCCTGAATACACGTAGTTAAAGTAGCAGAGGTTGGCATGTGGACTGATATTACTTAAGAAATCGGACAATGCCCCCGGACGCTCATGGAATTCGAGCGTGATAAAGTATGGTAAATGCAGCAATGAAGCTTCGTACGGTATCAGACGAAACAGGACATCTGCCTCAGAAGTTACCTCTTCATACGAGTAGTCGTTCGTAGCAAGCGACTGCTTTAGCCGTTCGAATTCCGTAGTATTCACATCAAAGCCAATAACTGGTTTTGCTCGGTTCAGATGTGTTTTGCCGTATTGAAAGTCCACGATGTTGACTGTTTCAGGCAGGTTTTTGAGAAGGGCGTGCATAGCGCCGGACTTTTCATTGATTGCAATCTGCAAAAAGCGTCGATGTGAAGCACCGACAGCAGCGCGTCGAGAGATTAGTGCCAGTTGTTCAAAATCCATGTTTGCGCCGCAGAGGACGCTTAAAACACGCTTCCCGGCTAGCTCGGAACGCTTTTGCAGGATACCGGCAACTCCCATGGCACCGGAAGGCTCTGGAATGCAGCGCAGGTGTTCCCAAAGGAACTGAACGGCCGCCGAAACTTCGTCATTACTGACGGTTATCCATTCATCAATCACCTCGGAACAGACTTTGTAAGTCAACTCGCCGACCTTGCTCACCGCGGTGCCGTCACAAAAAATGTCCACCTTTTCTAAAGCAATGGGATGTCCCGCTTTGATAGCTGCAGCCATTGAAGCCTGCTGAATGCCTTCAACGCCGACGACACGAATATTTGGAAAGTTCATTTTCAACCAGGTCGCGGTCGCGGCTGCCATACCGCCACCGCCTACTTGGAGAAAGGCTATGTCAAACGGACCTTTGCCGGACATGATGATCTCGTCGGCCAGCGTGCCCTGACCTGCCATGACCGTAAGGTCATCGTAAGCGTGAATATAGGTGAGCCCGTTTTCATCAGCGTGGCCATGTGCCGCAGCACTGGCTTCATCATAGCTGTCACCGATCAAACGAATATAAACCTGATCACCGCCGTGTTTTCTAACCGCTAGCTGCTTCATTTGTGGAGTGGAGACAGGCATAAAGATCGTTGCCTGCGTGCCGAGCTTTTTAGCTGCCAGAGCCACGCCCTGTGCATGATTACCGGCAGAGGCCGTTACCACGCCTTTTTTTAGCTGTTCGGGAGTCAGTTGCGCCATGCAATTGTAAGCGCCGCGCCACTTGTAGGCATGAATCGGAGAAAGGTCTTCCCGTTTAACGAAGATCGTCAGATCATCAAGAGTGATCTCGTCCAGCGGAGTCGGCTGACCAATCTCGTAGATACGACGACGGGCAAACAGTATTTCCTGACGTAGAGAGTCTATGAGCGATTCCGATTCCATTTGCGTTATTCAATGGCTTTTTGTATCAGGTGCAAGCGAGGTTTAATCCGGATAATGCAGGCTGTGATGAAATTACGACCTGTAATAGCATGGTTTCGTACTGCAATTCGCAATTGCATAAATTCCTACTTCATAAACAAGTGATTATGTGAAACCTTTCTTATTAGTTTTTATTACTATTCTTATCGGAGGACTTTTTGTTGGTGGCCCTGATTACTATGATAATCCCATTATTAAAGAAGTGTGGGAATTCGGGCACTTTGTTTTATTTCTTTTTTTATCTTTCTACCTGTTCACTTACTCAAAGCTCAATCGAATTGAGGAAATAAAGCGGCTAACGATTATACTGGGCTTGTTACTTGTTTTTGGATTCCTGACAGAGACGGCTCAATTGCTTGTGGGGCGTGATTTTGAGACAAAGGATTTGTTGAATGATATGCTAGGAGTGTTAGCAGGGCTGTTAATTCCTTACTTACGTTTTAAACCTAATTTGAATCGATTCGTTCTGCTCGTGTTACTTTTTGTGTCCGTGGTCTTTTTTTCTCAGAGATCATTGCTATCAACAGTGGTTAAAGAAGTGAAATTGCATCAAGAGTTTCCTGTTTTATCAGACTTTGAGACGCCTTACCAGCTAGAGCGATGGAATAATAATCTAGCTAAACTGTCACTTTCTGATTCAAAAGTTAAACAAGGCAGATTTTCCATGTGTGCAGAACTATTTCCTGGAAAATACCCTGGCATTACGCTCAAGCATTTACACAGAAACTGGCAGGGCTATCAATTTATTCAGTTTAGTATCTACCTTGATGCAGAGCATCCGGTCAATTTGATGATTAAAGTTTATGACCGGAGGCATCCATACTCTGGTTACGATTACAATGATCGTTTCAATGGCAATTTGTCCCTGAAACCAGGCTGGAATGATTTTTCATTACCTTTAGACTTGATCGAAAGTGCACCAGCAGAAAGATCAATGGGCATGAAAAAAATTGTGGCTTTGAGTCTTTTTACCGTGAACCTAAAGCAAAATATTACTCTCTACATGGACAGCTTTAAGTTGGTAAAAGATTCGGGCTGAAGTGGCTAAGAGTTAGTGTTTAGTCTGAGAATGAAAGTATTTAAGCTGTTTGAGCAGTTGTTGTTGGTCTCCTGAATTGAAGCGCCATTCACACTCTTTAAGACAAATTTTAAATAAAACTAATAGTGTCAACTAGCTTTAATTAGTCTTACTTATTGAAGCATCATTTTTTTTTTTATTATTGATAAAAACACTGGATCCAACTCTATGTCGAGCAGGGTAATTATAAATTGACTAATTGGGGTAAAACAAAAAAATCTGAGTTTGAGTTAGAGACACTCGAACCAAGGATCATGCTGTCTGGAGAAGGGGCAGCAGCAGTTGCCGATGTTGTTGTTAGCCAAGTAGTTGTTCAGAGTGATCAGCAACTGGATACTCTGGGAGATACTTCAGTAATTCATTACAGCCCCGGTTCAAATCCATTTGAGGGTATGGACTCTTCAGCAAATGAAGATAACGGCTCTTCCGATGAAACGACTCAATCCTCCAATCAAAGTCAGGTAACTAATCCTGAGTCTTCGACAGCATTTGAAAATGTTACTTTCGGGGAAGACAATTCTATTTTAGGCAGCAGCACTTACGACGATACTACAAGTAGTGATATTGTGTTGGATGTTGTAAATTCGACAGGAGAAATTACAGGTGATGACGATTTGGATCTGAGTGATACGAGTGGTGTAGATGACGTTTCAACCTCTGATGAATCTGCTGAACAGGACTTGGTATTGGCGGCTGATGAAGTTGCCGAAACATACATTTTAAATGCTTCCAGTGGACTGCCAAAAAGTGATGCTGTCGACATTTCCGTTGTTTCGATAACTGATTTGAGCGCCACTGCTTCAGATATTTCTAATCCGATACCGGAACAACTCGTTACATCCAACACAGCTGCGAACAGTCCGGGTGAAAGTGTGGAATCCATTGTTTCTCAAGAGGTTAACCCTGATTTTAATTTAGACCTGATTCAGTCGTCCACTGAGGTCGGTTCTTTTGTGTCTGATGCAGACGATGCTTTTGCGGCATTCGAAAATGTTTCTCTTGGAGATGACAACGTTATTTCAGGCAGCGGTATCTACACTGGTGACTTAGGTGACGGAGTGATTTTGAAGCCAGGAAATTCACCCGGAGAAATTACTATTAATGGTAACTTGGATTTGAGTGGAAGTGATACGGATGTTCTTTCGCCGGAACCTGATGGACCGGTGACTCCAAATCCTGCAGGTGAACTTTTCATCGAACTGGGTGGAATGGATCAAGCAGACTATGACCGAGTGATTGTTGCCGGAGATTTAACTCTGGGCGGACTGCTTGATGTTTCAATCATCAATGGCTTTAATCCTGTTGTCGGCAATACGTTCGATATTATCACCTACAGTGGTAATCTAACGGTTGATAGCGCTTTTGCCGATGCAACCGGACTCTATGGGTTTGGCGATGGTAGTCTCTATTTTGATATCAATCTAATTGATAACGCTTCCAGCCCGGATGTTATTCAGTTGGAAGTCAAGGCGCTTGGCGGTGGAGATTTGACATTCTTAGCTGATAGCGTGGCAGGAAATGATGGCATTGGTGAATTCTTCAGCGCTTATTTTTCGGATGCTTCTATTTCAGTTGCCGGTAGTTTAGAAATTGCCAGTGCAATCAATCTCCAGGGGACTTTCGGATTCTCGAAGGAAGGCGGGAATGTTGAAATTGGTGCAAGCGGAGTCACTGCATTTATTGGTGAAGATTTTGGAGGCGCTAATGAACGCGGATTGAAGATTACCGGAGGCCTCGGTGGTATCGTCTTTAATTCAAATGGTGTTGCGACTGATGTAAAAGGCTCGGCTGAACTGGTTGGGTTTGACGATTTTTCTTTGAGTGGCATTAACATAGAGGTGAAAGTTAATACAACCGGCAGTTCAGTGAACGAAGTTGTCAATGTTGGAGCCGGTAGCGAAGATATTGTATTCACTGATGGCAGTGAGTTTATAGAATTTTCCGGCAGCTTGTCAGGAAGCATTGTCGACTTCGTTGATCTGAGTGGTGATTTTGGCTTTCGCAAAAACGGAACGAATATCGAAGCAGCAGCTGACAATGTAACTGCTCAGTTGGTTAATAACAGCTACAATGTCGGTCTGTCTTCTGGTACTCTTGCAGTGCTATTTAAAGATGATGGCACCAAAGCACTGAAAGCCTCCGGTACCCTTACGCTGACCGGCGGCGATTTTGTGAACGCCACGGCGACTTCAGTAGCGGTGGAACTGAACGACACGGGATTGGCCGTAAATGAGACCTTTACCATTGGCGGAATCAGCGCAACCGTGGATGTTGCGTCTGCGACCAGCGCGGTGATTGTGACAGGTCTTACGGTGACGATCACCGACTTTGTAACGATCAGCGGTGACCTTGGTTTTGAAAAGAGCGGTACGACAGTTCGCGCGGCGGGCAACAGTATCAGCGCCTTGCTGGGTAACACAACCTACAGCGTGGGCGTGACTGGCGCGTCCTTCGGGTTGATTTTAAATGACGACGGCACGAAGGCACTGGAAGCCTCGGGCACGTTTGCATTTACTGGCGGTGACTTTGTCAACGCTACGGCAACTTCGGTGGCGGTGGAACTCAACGACACCGGTGCGTTGGTGAACGAGGCGCTGAATATCGGCGGGGTGACTGCAACCGTGAATGTTGCGTCTGCGCCCAGCGCGGTGAGTGTGGCAGGTCTTGCGGTGACGATCACCGACTTTGTAACGATCAGCGGGAATGTCGACTTTGAGAAATCGGGCACGGATATCGTTGCCGTGGGCAACAGCGTAGGCGCAAGTCTGACCGCTGGCTCAGCCAGCATATCGCTGACGGGAGCGGATTTTGGTCTGAAGGCTGGCGACAGCGACACGGTATTTGAACTGAAGAACGGAACCTTTGCTGCGAGCATCGACGGTCTGGGAGGCATTACGGCAACGTCTGTGTTTGTACAGTACAGCAATGCGACCGGTTCTGTTATTGCCGGTGATACTTTGAACGTTGGGTCTCTGAACTACACGTTTGGCGAAGACATCGCAGCTGACACGGTGGCCTTTGCCGTGAGTGGGTTTGGCGCGAATGTAGCAGACTTTGTAACTCTGAGCGGCGACTTCGGCTTTAAGAAGAGCGGCAGCGACATCATCGCGGTGGGCGCTGCGGTGGATGCGAGCCTGGTGGCGGGCAGTGCATCGGTGAGTCTGACGGGTGCGAAGTTCGGCTTGCAAACCGGCGACGGCGACACGGTGTTTGAACTGAAGAACGGAACCTTTGCTGCGAGCATCGACGGTCTGGGAGGCATTACGGCAACGTCTGTGTTTGTACAGTACAGCAATGCGACCGGTTCTGTTATTGCCGGTGATACTTTGAACGTTGGGTCTCTGAACTACACGTTTGGCGAAGACATCGCAGCTGACACGGTTGTCTTTGCAGTGAGCGGGTTTGGCGCGAATGTTGCAGACTTTGTCAGCCTGAGCGGTGACTTCGGTTTTAAGAAGAGCGGTACGAATATTATCGCGGTAGGTAGCGCAGTCGATGCGATCCTGGTGGCGGATAGTGCATCAGTGAGCCTGACGGATGCGGACTTTGGTTTGCAGACCGGCGACGGCGACACGGTGTTTGAACTGAAGAACGGAACTTTTGCTGCGAGCATCGACGGTCTTGCAGACATCACGGCAACGTCTGTGCTTGTACAGTACAGCAATGCGACCGGTACGGTTGCAGCCAATGATACTTTGAACGTTGGGTCTCTGAACTACACGTTTGGCGAAGACATCGCAGCTGACACGATCGTGTTCGCGGTGACTGGGTTTAAAGCAAATGCGCTGGATTTTGTAAGCTTGGACGGCAATGTTGGATTTAAGAAAGTGGGCACGGACATCGTTGCGGTGGGCAACACGGTGAGCGCAAGTCTGGACGCTGGCGCTGCGTCGGTCGAGCTGACCGATGCGGACTTTGGTTTGACGACCAATGGCACGGCAACGGTCTTTGAACTGAAGAACGGTGTGTTTGCTGCGAGTATCGATGGTCTTGCAGACATTACGGCGACGACGGTGCTGGTACAGTATTCCAATGCAAACGGCAGTGTGACTGCCGGCGACGCTTTGAGCGTGGGTAGTCTGA
>CAWUII010000064.1:0-15125 GCA_963922575.1 uncultured Opitutia bacterium | reverse complement strand
AAGAGCACGAAGCACACAAAGTAACAGATGCATTACAAGAGTATTCTCTTAGTGTCCTTAGTGTGTCTTAGTGGTTTCAAAAAGCAGAGCATTGCCCTCCAGTGACAAAACAAAGCAGCAGCTGAAGCATTTTACCATTTTAGATGAGTGATTAGTATTACTGCTCTGATACTATGGAGCTTAGTCGAAACGGTGGGTTATCCAGACGGAGATTAAGCTCATCTGCGTCTCCCCAGCATTCGATGTTCAAAGTTCGATGTTCCTTTTAGTTCCGGCTTCGCCGGAGTGAAAATCAGTCCTTCGCAATCAGACATCCATCCAATCTTCAAAAGTTTATTGTCAGATATTTGGAAAGCTGTCATCTTGCAGGATTATTTTAGATTTCTGCAATTCTCATGTTCCAGCAAATTACCATACTCGGACCCGGACTCCTCGGCGCTTCTCTTGCCATGGCGATCCGAGAAAACTCTCTGGCCGAGCAAATCGTCATCTGGGCAAGAAGTCCCGAATCCCGTGAACAGTGTCGGCAGCAGGGATGGTGCGATGCAACATTCGCAACACCGCAGGAAGCCGTTGCCGACAGCGATCTGGTTCTTCTATGCACACCAGTAAACACTATCGTCTCGCTCCTTGAAAAGATCCAGCCGGCACTGAAAAAGGATGCCCTGGTCAGTGATGTGGGGAGTACCAAGGCATTGATTTGCAATAAGGCACATCAGCTTTTCCAAGAAACGTCCGCCACTTTTCTTGGCGCGCATCCGATGGCCGGCTCGGATCAGACGGGGATGGAAAATGCTCGCCCCGACCTGTTTAAAGGTGCCGCCTGTATACTCACACCGCTGCCAGACTCACAGATTTCGACAAACCAGCAATTAACCACCTTCTGGAAGTCCCTGGGAACGCGCGTGACTGTCGTCACACCAGAGACACATGATGCCATCGTCGCCCACATCAGCCACTTGCCTCACATACTTGCCTCGGCACTCTGCAGTTACCTGGCTCAAAAAGACAGCTCCTGGCAATCCCTCGCAGGTGGTGGACTGAAAGACACAACTCGCATCGCCGCCGGCGATCCCGATCTCTGGAAACAAATCTTAGAACAAAACCGCAATGAGATACTGCAGGCAATTGACGGATTTGAACAACAACTCAACGTTTTGAAAACCGCTCTGACTAAAAACGATCCTCAAGAAATACACTCACAACTCGAACAGGGCAAAGTCTATCGCGATCAATTGACTTAGAAAATTCGAAAAAATAAAGTCCAACGATCGAATCGTCAATTCCAGCTCCTCACCACTCATCTCAATGACCGATCCACTCCCCATTGTTCCATTTAAGCAACCGCTCAACAATCACCTCCAGCTCCCCGGATCCAAAAGCATCACCAATCGCGCCCTGATTTTGGCAGCACTTGCCAAAGGCGAAACACGTCTGGAGGGCGCTCTGTTCAGTCGCGACACGCACATCATGCTTAAAGCGCTCGAAACACTCGGCTTCAAATGCTCGGCAGATCCGGCGACTCAGACAATTGCAGTTCACGGCGAAGGGGGAATCCTTCCAAACAAAACTGCAACCATACACGTCGGCAATGCCGGCACAGCGGCCCGCTTTCTGACTGCCTTGCTGGCGCTTCATCCAAATGGAACATACCGAATGGATGGTGATCCCGCCATGCGCACCCGCCCCATGTCGGGTCTGCTGAATGCGCTTCAGGGGCTCGATGCCGCCGATTTCGAGTTCCACGGTGAGCCGGGATTTTTTCCATTTACAATGAAAACGAAGGGTTACAAAGGCGGCAGCGTTGAGGTCGATGCCAGTGCCAGCAGCCAGATTCTTTCTGCTCTTTTGCTTTCGGCACCGGCAGGTTCGGACATCATTCAACTGATTTGCCCAAATGTTCGACCAGCCTATGTAGCCATCACGATGAAAATGCGCGAAGCATTTGGAGCAAAGCCTGTTGCAGGCGATGATAACGGAACTTACTCAATGGATCCGCTCACTTACCAAGCGCCGAAAAATGGAATGTACGCGATCGAGCCGGACCTCTCCGCTGCGAGTTATTTCCTGGCACTTACATTGATACAGGGTGGTCAGATTCAGCTGGCCAACATTGGACCAGAACCCCTACAGGGCGACGCGCTTTTTGCCGAAGTGCTCACGCATCACGGCCTTACAGTAGCTACAGAACCAAACCAGTGGACTGTAAAACAACCGGCTGCTTTGAAAACCTCGCACGAAAACCGGGAAATCAATTTCAACGCCTTCTCCGACACTTTTCTCACCTACGCTGCCATCGCGCCACTGCTCGGTGGCTCCGTGCACATTTCCGGCATCGGCCATACGCGCCGACAGGAAACGGATCGCATCGCCGGAATGGCCAATGAACTCTCGAAGCTCGGTCAGCTGGTCAAAGAAGATAGCGATTCACTGACCATTCATTCGCAACTGGACGAACTGCGCACCCGCGCACTACGAGGCCGAGCCAACGGACAGCTACTGGAGATCGAGACCTACGAAGACCACCGCTTCGCAATGAGCTTTGGCATACTCGGCAGTTTCGACCTACTCGGCAATGGTGAACCCTGGCTCGCGATCAAAGACCCGGGTTGCTGCAGCAAGACCTTTCCCGACTTTTTCCAGGTCCTGGATAAATTGCGAACTCCTTGAACTCGTTGAACGTTGAATATCGAACTTTGAATATTCGATATTCGACGTTCAACGAGTTCCTTTTGTCTGATCCCGCCACAACTCCAACCTTGTTGCCAGTCCGGCAACTGCGGCGACACAAGCGGTTTCGGTTCGCAACACGTGCGGGCCCAAGTGAGCGAGCGACCAGTTACTTTCCCGAAAAACAGACCGCTCGGCTGCCGACCAGCCGCGTTCGGGTCCGATTGCAATTATAGCTAACCCGCTATTGCTCCCTGAAACCGCACTGAGCGGGTCGCTCGCTTCGTAATTATCCAGAGCGATCTTTACAGATAACTCCGGCAGAACAGACATCGCTGACTGCATGTCCGGGTGCAGCTCTACCCGAGGCAAATGCGTACCAAATGCCTGCTCGGTTCCACGGAGAATGCGCTCACGCCACTCATCTGTCTGCCACAGCCGACTTTTTGCATAGGACGGCTCACTGTTTTCTGCCAAAAAGAAATGCATCGCCGCAACTCCCAGACTTGCAGCCTCAAACAAGATACGCCGCACAGTATGTGGACGTGGTAAACCAATCAACAAAGCAATCGGTAAAAGCTCAGGCGCCGGTTCCGTAGCGCCCACTTTAAGCACGCAACTCCCATCCGAATCGATCGAAATCACTTCCGCCCGTGCCCTGGGACCATTTACAAAGCCAACAAACACTCGACTGCCAACTTTGATCCTCAGTACTTTGTGCAAATGTTGCGTCCTGTCATCACTGCCCGCCAGCCGAATCGACTCAAACGGCTCATCAAAGAGAATTAAATTCACAATTCACCACTCACTATCCACCATTCAAACTAGCGTCTGCGACGACCAAATCGGCTCGATCCAGAATTGCGCTTTCGACGCTGGGGGGTCGCTGACGATTCCTCACGAATCAAAGGTTCATGAAAATAGTTAAAGTTCTCCAACTTTCGTTGCTTAATCGGCTGATCAATGAGCTTCTCGATTGCGTCGATTTTGGACTGTTCGTCGGGAGCGAGCAGTGTCGCAGCGTCTCCCTCCTGTTTAGCACGACCAGTTCGCCCAATACGGTGCACGTAGTCTTCCGGATGCTCGGGCACATCGTAGTTAATGACATGCGTTACGCTGGCAATGTCCAGGCCGCGCGAGGCGATATCGGTCGCCACCAGGATTTTAATTTCACCCTTCTTGAACTGCTCAAGCGCGCTCGTCCGGGTCTTCTGCGGCAGATCAGAGTGCATTGCCACACAAGGATATTCGTGCTCCGTCAACCACCGGACAATGCGATCGACACCACTTTTCATGCGACAGAAAATGATCATGCTATCCACCTCCTGACTCTCGATCAGGGCCATTAGCAGATCAAACTTTTGCATGGCACCGACCGGATAGACTTCGTGCCTAACCGTATCTGCCGGCGATAGCTCGATCCCGATGGCAATTTCGACCGGATCTTTCAGATTCTTCGCTATCAGGCGTTTGAGTGCTTCCGGAACAGTCGCTGAAAATAAAAGGGTTTGCCGATTGTCGCCACACAGTTTGATGATGCGCAGAACATCGTCGATAAAGCCCAGATCAAGCATGCGATCGACCTCATCCAGAACAAGCATTTCGACCGAACCAAGGTCGAACGTGCGCTTTTCCAGATGATCCAGAAGACGTCCGGGGGTCGCGATGACAATATCGGCGCCCTTTTTTAATTCATCTATTTGCCGACCGTAACCCACGCCACCGTGAACCAGACAATACTGCAAATTGCTGTACTTGCCAAAAGACTCGAATTGACCGTAGACCTGAGCCGCCAGTTCACGCGTTGGTCCGAGCACCAGGCAACGTGATTTTCCATTGTTTTCAGATAGACTCAACTGGTGCAAAACCGGCAGTGCAAACGCAGCTGTCTTACCGGTCCCAGTCTGCGCAGAACCAATCACATCCTTACCTTCGAGAATGTGAGGGATTGCCTCTGCCTGGATAGGCGTCGCTTCTGTATAGCCAAATTCTTCGATCGACTTAAGTATGGACTTATTTAGCCCAAGTTCGTGAAATGTCATAATATAGAGTTTTCCTACAATTTATAAATAAAACTTTTAAACACTATCTTAGGCCTGTGCACACAAAACAAACACAAACTGCTCGAATCGTCATTTCTTTAGCAACGGTTATAATTGCCAGCCTCACATTAAGCGGCTGCTCGACGGTTTCCAAGGCAGATTGCATCATGATGGACTGGTTCGAGCTGGGACGCACTGACGGTATGAGCGGTCAGCCGCGCTCGACATTTCAAGAGCGAGCCAAGCCTTGTATCAAACGTGGTGTTATTCCGGATCGTGCAGCCTACTACAAAGGACATGATGAAGGACTGCTGATATACTGCACCGAACAGCATGGTTTCGATCTGGGTAAACAGGGACAGCCCTACAAGCCTATTTGTCCCGATTCCAGCGGCTTCAGGACCGGTTATGATGAAGGCATCAAACTTTATTGCACCGAAGATAATGGCTACATCGTCGGGGTAAACGGATTTCAATACAACTACGTATGCCCACCTCAACTCGAAGTTGATTTCATGAAAGGCTATGAAAGAGGTCGCTTGTTATTTGACTATAGAGATCGTGTCAAACAGTTGCAAAACCGCATGACTCACATCGAAATACAGATAAGAAACAAGGAAAGCTTTTACAGACATAACCTGTCAGAAGAGGAAATGTTACGACTTCGCTCAGATTTGAGAATGCTTGATATTGAATACCGGGAAGTCAGCCGCGAACTACGCTACGCCACACTTGAGCTGGAAGATTACGAAGACTCCATCCGTTCCGGCAACGGCTACTGACTCATAAACGTAAGCGCAAAGTTCTCAAAATAAGCATCCACATACTTGCTGAATCCAAGAAAATAGATGAGCCCGCCCACGGCCAACATTGGACCAAAGGGAACATGCGAACCCAGTGCCATCGACTCACCATCATCGTCTTCACCTTCCGCTTGGTCACCTTTATCATTCGATCGATCCAGAAAACGTCCAATCAACAAAATTGGCAACAGGATGATGGAACCAATAAATGCCCCTCCAAACATTGAAAAAACCGCCCCCTGCCAGCCGCAGAAGGCTCCAATAAATCCGACAAATTTCACATCACCTTCACCCATGGCTGGCTTACGAAAAACGATCTCCCCAAGCGTAGCAATCCAGTAGACTAACCCGGCACCAATCAATGCGCCCGTGATTGAAATCACACCCGACTCAATATTGCTAAGCAAACTCTCATCTTCTAATCCGTGCAAGGCTGGAAAAAAAACAGAAAGCAGCACGCCTATTACCATTCCTCCGATTGAGAAACGATCCGGTATGATCATATGATCGAAGTCAATAAAAGTAGCGCAGATCAGGAAAGCGACAAACAGAAATCCTATGATCGCTACAACCGGAGGATGCATGCACCACGATGCGTAAAACAGTAAGCCTGTAAGCAACTCAATCAATGCGTAGCGAATGCTAAACTTCTCTCCACAACACGGCGCTCTTCCGCGCAACAGAAACCAGGAAAGGATCGGAATGTTGTTGTACCATGCGATCGACTTTCCGCAGGAACAGGTCGACCCCGGATGTATCACCGAACGGCCTTCCGGAATACGGTATATGCACACATTCAGGAAACTTCCAACGACCGCTCCTAACACAAAGCTCAGCAGCTGGAAAAACCAGGAAAATTCGTCGTTAATAAAAATGAGTGTCTCGATCATTACCTTTGAATTGTTTGATAGGTAGAAGCGGCTTCTAGCCGCTTATTCTTTTGTAGGTCAAGCGGCATCCTGCCGCTTCCACAATTTTTCATGTATTTAAGCACTTAGCTTTAAAGCATTACGGGCAGCTGCCATCATGACATCCGCATCCACTGTTTCGTGAGTCCAGGTCTCAAGTGCTTTTGCTCCTTGATGAACCAGCATGGACAAGCCGTTGGCAACACTTAGCCCATGTGCCTCTGCTTGTTTCAACAATGCTGTCTTTGATGGATTGTAAATCATGTCATACACCTTCCACCCTGCAGGGAGTTGGGCCACGGCCATCGGCGCCGGATCAGCGAGATTCAGGCCCAGTGCAGTTGCATTGATGACTACGCCAGTCTCGGGCAAATCCTTTGGCAAGGCAGCTAATGGAAAGGTTTTTACTTCAACCTTATTAGCGAATGACTTTAACCCGTTGACCAAATCCTGTAAGCGATCCACAGATCGGTTGCCTATGTACAACTGCTCGCACCCGGATAGAATTGCCCGCACAGCGGCTGCACGTGCTGCACCGCCCGCACCTAGAATCATCACGGCAGTGCCTTCAAAGGTAGCGTCTAAATCCAGTTTGAGCCCTTGCTCCAAACCATATCCATCGGTGTTCAACCCGGCGTAACCAGCCTTACTCCAAACCAACGTATTCACTGCTCCCATGGATTTTGCCTCGGGCGCAATTTCCTCAATGAGACTAAGCGCCTGCACCTTGTGTGGAATGGTCAGATTTAAGCCACGAAATGCTTGTTTGTGAAACAAAGGCAGCGCCTCGGCAAGCTGATCCGGATGAATGTCAAAACGATAGTAAGTCCAGTCTTTGAAACGTGCATCGGTTTCGCTCAAATTAGCCAGTGCCGCATTGTGCATCACAGGACTGATCGAGTGATTGATCGGATGTCCAATGACAGCAAGGGAGGTTCCGGTAAATGCAAGCGTTTCAAGGTCTTTGAAACTGTATGTTTTTTCTTTGTCCACAGTATATTAATTCATCGGCAGCGCCTGGGATCGCCAATCTCCGCATTGGCAAACCGTCAGAGTTAGCCCCAACAAATGACCTAGGCAGAAGGTCATGGAACAACCGCGGCAATTCATGGTAAGCGATGCCGGACAGGAGTCTGACGATCCCGGGTACGAATGTTTTATAAATTTATTCGACATTTACTACTACACACTGGCAAGCGCCTGCTCCAAATCAGCAATGAGGTCGTTTACATCTTCGATGCCAACCGAGAGGCGCAACACTTCCGGGCCGGCTCCGGCAGCAACCAGTTCTGCTGCGTCTAACTGACTGTGCGTCGTTGAAGCCGGATGAATGATCAACGAGCGCGTATCACCGATATTGGCGAGATGACTGAACAGTTTGACTGTCTCAACGACCTTTTTACCGGCCTCAAAACCACCTCTGACCCCAAATGTGAAAACCGCACCTGCACCCTTGGGCAGATATTTCTTCTGTAGTTTGTGGTATGAGCTACTTTCCAGACCTGCGTAATTAACCCATTCAACCGCGGCATGTTTTTCTAGATATCGAGCCACTGCAAGCGCATTTTCGCTGTGCTTCTGCATGCGCAGTGGGAGTGTCTCCATGCCCAATGACGTCAGCCAGGCATTGGTTGGTTGCTGATTTGGCCCCAGATCACGAAGCCCGACGGCGTGTGCGTAAAAGGTAAATGCCAGCTCTCCAAATGTTTCGTGGAACTTGAGCCCGTGATAACCTGGATCCGGTTCGCACAATGCCGGATATTTATCACTCGCAGACCAGTCGAACTTGCCGCTGTCAATCACCGCACCACCCAGTGAATTGCCATGACCAGACATGAATTTGGTCGTTGAATAGACCACCAGACTGGCACCGTATTCGAAAGGACGGCAGAGATAGGAAGTCGCCATGGTATTGTCGACGATCAACGGAATGCCTGCCTCCGCAGCAACTTTTGCAATCGCCTCCAGATCGACGATCACGCCGCCCGGATTGGCAAGGCTCTCTACGAAGATTGCCTTGGTTTTTGGAGTAACTGCCTTTTTGACCGCATCAATCGAATCCGGATTGACGAATTTGCACTTCCACCCGAACGAGCGGGGAAAGCTGTTGGTAAACTGATTGATCGAGCCGCCATATAACTTATTGGCCGCAACAAACTCATCGCCGGGGCGCATCAACGCAAAGAAGGTCAACAGTTGTGCAGCATGCCCACAGGAGGTACAGGTCGCACCCACGCCACCTTCCAGAGCCGCCAGCTTGTTTTCGAGCGCGCCGACGGTTGGATTAGTCAGTCGGGAGTAAACGTAGCCTAGCTCTTTCAAAGCAAAGAGGTTGGCTGCATGTTCCGTGTCTTTAAATACGTATGAAGCCGTCTGGTAAATAGGCGTCACTCGGGCGCCGGTTGTTGGATCAGGCTCACAGCCTGCATGAATGGATTGGGTAGAGAAACCGAGTGTGTTTTTGTCCATCGTGTGTAGTGTAAGAGGAGATTAGTAAACTATTCGAGATCTCTCTCGATCGGAAGTATAATTACACAATGAGTACCTACGCACAAAAATACAGATAAAACTGATCTTAATTTAAAATCAAAATAGCGTACTTGACAAAACATTTTGTGTATAGTTTAAGTATACATATGAAAGCATCTATAGTTGACCTCAGATACAAAATGAACGATGTCTTAAAAGCGCTGGATCGAAATGAAGAAGTTGCAATTCTGTATCGGGGTAAGACAAAAGGTAAAATTGTACCTCTTGAAAAAAAAGTGACCGGACTAAAAGTTGAAGAACATCCCTTTTTTGGATCTCAGATTGATTGTAATGATTCAATAGATGACGTAATGAATCAATTGAGATCCAGCAGGTATTCATGATCTTCGATACAGACATCTTTATCTGGATTCAACGTGGCAGTTCCAAGGCCGCAAAGTTGGTGAATAAAGCTGACGAAAGACTTCTATCTACACAGTCCTACATGGAACTATTGCAATGCGCCCGAAACAAAGAGGAACATCGCTATGTTAAAAATTTTATTAAAGAGTTTGGTTTTACAACCTTACCACTTTCGCAGAACATTGGACACCGAGCAGCTATTTACATCGAAGAATATTCTTTGTCGCATGGTGTGCGGGCGGGCGATGCGATCATTGCCGCTACAGCAGTTGAAAACAATCTGACACTCTGCACCGGCAATCACAAACACTTCAAATGTATCAATGAATTGAGCCTAAAAATATTTAGGGTTTCCTGAAAAAGCCTGATCTGACGAAAATAGATTGGATTGTCCGCCGCTCTAGGGCGGAAGGGTTACGACACAAAGACATCGGTAACAGAGGATTTAACCCGAATTGTGCATTAGAAAACCCGAATGGTAAGGTTAGCTGCTGTTGCCTTAGCTTCAATCAAGAGTTCATCTGGAATCCTAACATATTCAACGCTCAGCTGGCGCCAACCGCAGGGCAGGCTCTATGCTGATCGTTGATGTACAGGTCGACCCAGGATCAACATAAGCAGCAAAGGCGATCATCGCGGCATTATCGCCCGTGTGTCTGGGCTCTGCGATATGGCAGTCTATTTTGTAGCGATCTGCCAGATTGCGAAGTGCCGCACGGAGCACCTTGTTATTGGCAACTCCACCGGAAAGACCCAGGCTTTTATACGATTCCGCCTCCAGAAGATGCTTCGTCTTGCCGCAAAGCTGATCGACCACCGCACTCTGGTAAGAAGCACAGATATCGGGTAACGCCTGCGTCAGCGTCGCATCATCCATCTTCTCGATCCGATAGCGCAGACTGGTCTTCAAACCGGAAAAACTAAAACGCCGCTCGTTGCGCGGGGCAATGGCTCGGGGAAAATCAAAGGCCCGGTTGTTGCCATTCACTGCAAGCTTTTCAACCTGAGGCCCGCCCGGATAAGGGAGCCCCAGCAGCTTGGCGCCTTTATCCAGAGCTTCACCGGCTGCGTCATCGACAGTCTCTGCCAGCACCTGCAGTCTCTTTTCCCGATCAATCTCAAACAGTATCGTGTTACCTCCGGAAACAATGAGTCCTAGGTGCGGCAACAATGTCTCAAACGCTTCCGTAAATCCTGTCGGATCTGACTCATATAATCGGATAAACGGTGAATACGCATGCCCACGTAAGTGATTCACACCAACGACCGGCACCTTCCAGGCAAGCGCTAGACTCTTAGCAAAAGCTATCCCCAGCGCCAGACAACCGGCCAATCCGGGGCCCTGTGTCACTGCGATCTGCTGAATCTCAGACTGATGCTCAAGAATGCCTGACGCTTCAAGCAGCGGAAAAAAGTTTTGCAAATGCTCGCGACTGGCAAGATCTGGAACGACGCCCCCGTATTCTTCATGCAAGCGGATCTGACTGTGCACCCAATCACCGACAACGCCCTTATCCACTGCAAAGAGCGCCAGCGCTGATTCGTCACAAGAACTTTCTATCCCCAGGATCATTGGTTAGGAACATCGAACTTTGAATTTGGAATTTGGATTTCCGGATGGCGAAAATAGATCGGTACTGCGCTGTTTTTTGGAAGACCAATTCCTGTGTATCCATACCTTAAAAGGAAGTTAGAGTTTAGCTGCTGCTAGTCTCAAGCCACCCCAGCCTCTTCCGCTGTCGGGAAATCAAGGTAGCCTTCTTTACCGGCTGGCGTGTACCAGTCTTTTTGATCGGAATCGGGATTGAGCGGAAGGCCTTTTTCGTAGCGCTCGACCAGGTCCGGTGTACTGATGTAAGGGCGACCGATTGCAATTAAATCGGCAGAACCTTTTTCGATTGCACTATTGGCTGTACCCAAGTCATAGCCGCAGTTACCGATCAAAGGACCACTGAAGACTTCGCGAAATTCTTCGAGTGTCATTGGCTCACCCAGTTCATGAAAGCCGAATGCGAGGCCATCCATAACATGCAGATAAGCGAGCCCGTATTGATCCAATTGTTTGGCATTGTAGAGATGTTGTTCACGGTAGTCCGGAGAGCCCATGTCATTGAAGGCCCCGTTGGGCGATACGCGCACGCCAACACGGTTGGCCGGAAAGACTTCGATGATTGCTTCAACGACTTCCTTTAGCAGACGTGAACGATTTTCAATGCTGCCGCCGTATTGGTCTTCACGGTGGTTGGTTTTGGATTCGAGAAAGGTGTTTAGCAGATAACCGTTGGCTGAATGGATTTCCACTCCGTCAAAACCGGCGACTTTGGCGCTTGCAGCCGCTTTTTTGTAGCTGGCAATCAGACCGGGGATTTCATCGGTCCTGAGCGCACGCGGCGTTTCATAATCCTTTTTACCCTTGGGCGTATGGATATGGTCACCTTTGATTTTGATCGCAGAGGCGGCAACAGGAAGCTCACCGCCGTGGAAATCACTGTGGGACGCACGCCCGGTGTGCCAGAGCTGCAAAAAAACTTTACTGCCCTTGGCGTGGACGGCTTTAGTCGTCAGCTTCCACCCTTCAATCATGGCATCGGTGTAAATGCCGGGTGAGTGATTCCAGCCGTTGCCCTGCTCGGATACTGTCGTAGCCTCGGTCAGAATGAGTCCTGCGCCGGAGCGCTGTGCATAGTACTCTGCCATCAACTCATTTGGTATGCGATCTTCGCCGGAGCGGGCCCGTGTCATGGGTGCCATTACAACACGGTTTGCGAGTTCCAGATCACCTAGTTTAAAGGGTGTGAGCAGTGGTTTGGTCATAGTAAGAATCCTGAATGGTTTTGAATATTAAAAGCAAGTAAACTACTGACGTTATTCCACTAAGCAATTTCAAAAACCAATGCCGTGGTGTTGTCTCTACCGTCCGTTCGCACGGCTTCTTGAACCAAACGCTCTGCCGGATTCTCGTTCATAGCTGCGTCTGTATTGCGGATGATGCGTTCCATGCCGCCGTTAAACAGGCCTTCGACCAGACCATCCGAGCAGATCAGGAACTGGTCACCAGGCTCATAGCCTACGGCGCCAAACTGGGGCTGAAGATTCTGATTCTTGCCGCCAAGCACCTGTTGCAGGGAATTGCGCCCGCGGTGGTTGCGGGCCTGATGTTCTGTCAGTTGTCCGTTGCGATATTGCCAGCCGACATGGGTATGGTCGTGGCTGATCTGAGTAATTTTGCCGTCTTTGGGCAGATAGTAGATACGACTATCGCCGACGTGCCCAAAGTAGACCCAGTCCGGACGCACCCAACAAAGGCTCAGGGTTGCGCCCATGCCCTTGAGTTCTTCATAGCAGCGGCCCATTTGTAAAAGTTCTTCGTGAATTTCGTGTAACAGCTGATCCAGTAGATCCTGAAATCCTATCTGAATTCCTGATGCCGCACTGCGAAAGCTCTTTGGGAGTAGACGTGTTATTTTATCCACAGCGATCCGACTGGCAAAATCACCAGCCTTGGCACCACCCATACCGTCACTGACTGCGAAGACGAAGTCACGGGTCTTCAGCTCCTCCTGACCGTATTTCCCCAGTCGCTTGACGCCCTCGCTGTCCATTGCCAGCGCCAGAAAGGCGTCTTCATTATTTTTACGAAAACGCCCAACGTCGGTCTCTCCAAACCATGCCACATTGCAGGCAGTATCTTTATCGGTCACGTCCATACTATTTTTCGTTAAGTGACTCACGATACGCATCGCGATTTGGATGCGATTCGATCTTGGGTGACGGTGGATAGCCGGGCAACAGGATAGTCGCAAATTCAAAGTCAATTATGCAGAAACGCCCTCGATGATCATCGTAGGTGATGTTCCGTAATTCAGCATCTTCGTGGCGCACACCGTATTGTTCTAATTCTGCAAAAAGCTGATTCTTCTTTTTATCACTGACATGCTCGACGCGCGAACCGCAGTTGCTGGTAACCAGATAGAGCTTGTCATCATCCCTCTCAAGAATACGAGGGACAAAATCGCAGCCGTGCGTTTCCAAAAAGTCCAGTACCCGCGCCTCGTTCTCATAGCGTTCCTGGGCCTGCGGACCTTTAAAGGTCTTGTGCACGCGACCATCGTAACCGATGTGGACCAGCGCCCGAGCCGTATTTTTTGCTTCATGCATGTAAATGTTTCATGTCGTACTCATGCAATTTTGCAAGCGTTTGGACACATCTGTAAAACACTTAAAGATGATCCAGATTAATTTTACTTTGGTAGATAGATAATTGGCGGAAAATGCCGTTCATTTCCGCTCGTTGGCTCCGCGGCAACGACAGCGTTGCACTCCAACTGAGCAAACAAATTTACTTAGTTTACCAAAGTAAAATTAACTGGGAAAGAGTATCATTTAAAACCAAAGCTTGTCCTGCGAAGCTTCCAAAACATAGCTAAAAATGCACCTCATTTTACAATTCATACGTAAAAAAACTTGCGATAACTTCAACAGCTTGCATGGTGCTTTCTTCAACTAGTAAGGGGCTGCTTTATGGAATCTCGTAGAATTCAGCACGGCCTCTTCCAGACATCTAACCACAATCTATTCTCAAAAATATGGCTAAAATTAAATTAGAATACCTCTGGCTCGACGGTTACATACCGGTAGCGAACATACGTGGTAAAACGTGCATCAAAGACGGCAACCCGGACACCTGGTCACTTGAAAACTGCCCGATGTGGGGCTTCGATGGCAGCTCCACACAACAGGCTGAAGGCACCAGCTCCGACTGTATGCTAAAGCCGGTTGCCTGCTTCCCGGACAGTACCCGCAAAAACGGATTTCTGGTAATGTGTGAAGTAATGATGCCGGACGGTGTCACGCCACATCCCTCCAACTCACGCGCAACCATTGCCGAAGATCCAGGTCTTTGGATTGGATTGGAGCAAGAGTACTTCTTCATGCAGGATGGTCGCGCACTCGGCTGGCCCTTGGATGGCTACCCAAGCCCGCAGGGTGAATACTACTGCGGTGCCGGTTACTCTTCTGTAGGCGACATCGCCCGTGCCATCGTTGAAGAGCATCTGGACATCTGCCTGGATGCAGGCATCAATCACGAAGGCATCAACGCTGAAGTGGCAAAAGGCCAATGGGAGTTCCAGGTTTTTGGTAAAGGTGCTCACAGCGCCTGCGACCAGATGTGGGTCGCTCGTTACATCCTGCAACGCGTTTGTGAAAAGTATGGCATCGACGTTGAATTCCACTGCAAGCCCTATCAGGGCGACTGGAACGGATCCGGCATGCACTGTAACTTCTCAACGGATTACATGCGCGAAACCGGTGGTAAAGAATATTTCCTCAAGCTCATGGATAAGTTTGAAGCTTACAAAGACGAGCACATCGCCGCCTACGGACCTGACAATCATCTGCGCCTGACCGGCCTGCATGAAACACAGTCTATCGATAAATTCTCCTGGGGCATTGCCGACCGTGGTGCTTCAATCCGAGTACCACATAGCTTCGTCAAAGATGATGCTTACAAGGGCTATCTTGAAGACCGTCGTCCAAATGCACAGGGCGACCCTTACAAAATCGTCTCACGTATATCCAAAACAGTTTCAGAAGTCGAAGTTAACTACAAGTAAGACTCCTTTTTGAAAAAATTGTTTTCAATCAACGCCACTTCTTCGGGAGTGGCGTTTTTTTGTTCATCGGTCGAAAGTTAAACTGGGTTCAACCCACGGATTTATAGCTAAGTATGTAATCATCTGGACACATGATTCTTGTAGCGCAGGCGCGTCCCTGCGCCGCACGAACGTTTGAATGCTCAGGCTTACGCG
>CAWUII010000063.1:0-15371 GCA_963922575.1 uncultured Opitutia bacterium | reverse complement strand
TGTATACCATGTCCTGAACCTTTTGTGTATACCATGTCTTGAACCCGCACCAATTTTGAATGTTGAATGATGGATTACTGTAGCAATGGCGCTCCTATCTACAAGCTCAGGGTCTGAGGCGGTCGCCGTGTTTATCAAATACCTCGACAGAGCGGGTTAGCTTTATCAAGTTGCGTTTAATCAATGAAAGCTTTGGTCACAGGTGGCAGCGGGTTTGTTGGTGGCTACGTTATAGAACGATTGCTTGCGCGTGGTTATCAGGTGCGTTCTTTGGGTCGCTCACCGCAGCCAAAGCTGGAAGCGCGTGGTGTCGATATCTATTGTGGCGATCTGGCCAATGAAGATAGGGTCGCGGAGGCCTGTGATGGTATGGATGCGGTGTTTCACGTGGCTGCCCGCGCCGGTGTTTGGGGAAGTTGGATGAGCTACTATCGTCCAAATGTAATCGGTACCCGTAATGTCGTGGCGGCTTGTCAGGCCAAAGGTGTCGGGCGTCTGATCTACACGAGCACGCCGAGTGTTGTCTTTAATCGCAAGGCAATCCGCAATGGCAATGAGGTGATGCCTTACGGCCGTAGATGGCTTTGTCACTACGCCCATACCAAAGCAATTGCTGAACAGGAGGCACTGGCTGCAAATTCGGATGCGTTAAAAGTAATCGCACTGCGTCCGCATCTGGTGTTTGGGCCGGGTGATCCGCATTTGTTGCCACGTGTCATCGAGAGCGCCAAATCCGGGCGATTAAAAATTGTCGGCGATGGGTCCAACCGTGTAGATGTCTCATATGTCGGCAACGTAGCGGATGCTCATATGAATGCGCTTGATGCACTGGAAGCAGGAGCCGGTGCCGGGCGTGCATATTTCATTTCTCAAGGTGAGCCGGTTTTGCTGTGGCCCTGGATAAATGCAATCTTACAAGGATTGGGCCATGCGCCTTTAACCCGAAAAGTGCCCCTGCCGCTGGCTTATTGCGCGGGAAGGGTTAGCGAACTATTATGGAAGACACTGAAACGTCAGGACGACCCGCCAATGACTCGCTTTGTCGCCGTGGAGCTGGCAAAGGATCACTATTTTGATATCAGTGCGGCACGCAGAGATCTGGGATATTCAGTCAAAGTGCTCATGATAGATGCCGTGCAACGGTCGATAGAGGATTTAAAAGCACGCGGATATGGCGCTGGTGAATGTTGAACGTCGAATTCTATAGCGATTGAGTTATAAGAATGTCGGGTGATTCTGATTTAAAGAATCGATAATAGGCTGCTGATTTAAGCACTTTTGTGTTGATTTTTCAGGAAATATGCACTCATAGGTAGGAAATGCTTATTAATTTCAGTGTAGAAAACTTTCGTTCCATCAGTGAACGCCAGTCACTCATGCTCGATGCATCCAGTGAAAAACACTTGCGCTATAGTAATGTAATTGAAGCGCCGACCAATCATCAACTGCTCAAATCAGTGGCTCTGTATGGCGCAAATGCATCCGGAAAGTCGAACATTCTTGATGCTATGTTATGGATGCGAAAATTTGTTCTCGAATCCCTTTCTCAAAAGGTTGAGCAGGCAGAGGTGCCTGTCCAAACCAATCGGTTGCGGGCAGATCAGCGTGACGGAGCCTCTGTACTTGAAGTGGAGTTTTTGATCCAAGAGGCATGTTTTCGATACGGGTTTGCGGTTTCCAGTAAAGGCGTTGAGGAAGAGTGGCTATTCAGAAAGCGTCTCAAGGGAAAGGAAGCAACTATCTTTAAACGCGAAGGGCAAGTGATCACCCCTAATCCCAGACAGGAGAAAGGTCTTGAGTCCCTTACTTCACGAACACGCCCGAATGTTCTGTTTCTCAAAGTGTGCGCGGAGTTCAATTCTGAGTTTGCTGAGTTGATCATAAACTGGTTTCGCCGCTTTCGGTTTGTATCCGGGTTGGATGAGTACGCTCATGCTGGCTATACAGCAGAGCGTATACAAAACGAAGACAGGCGCCTTGAATTGCTGCAATTCATTCAAAAAGCGGACTTTAATATCCGTGATGTTGAGAGCGAAATTGAGCCTCTGGATGAGGCGCGACTTCCGGATGGTCTGTCTCCTGAAGCTAAAAAGGACTTACTGGCAAGGCATTCACGAATAGCGCAGATCAACACTTCTCACACAATCTACGATAAGGACGGTGTCTCAATGGGTAATGAAAAGTTTGATCTCAATGTAGACGAATCCAAAGGAACATGCAAATTCGTAGCAATGGCAGGTCCGATACTTCATACCGTTGAAACAGGTTCTATTCTTGTGATTGATGAATTTGAAGCACGTCTGCATCCTAACCTTACCAAAGCGATTCTTAGATGGTTTCACAGTCCGCAGAACGACAAAGGTGCTCAACTTATCATTGCAACCCACGATACGGGACTGATGACCCCCGATATTCTTCGGCGCGATCAGATATGGTTTTGCGAAAAAGACAACCAAGGCTCAACGTCGCTTTACTGTCTGGACGAGTTTGACAAGAAGGAAGTGAGAGCAACCACAAAATTCAACCGCCAGTACCTTGAGGGCATCTTCGGGGCAGTTCCACAAATCGCTCTGGATGAATTCCCCATTTAGCCATGGCGAAGTACCTAAAAAGCAAAGGTCCGGAAAGGCGGAAAGCAAAACGTAAGCTCAGACGCTATCTGATTGTCTCCGAAGACAGTAAAAGCAGTTTGGATTATCTGCGTTCATTTTCGTTCAATCCAAAGCTGGTAGAAATTGATACCGAAGGAGGCGCAGGAAATACCGTTGGTGTTGTCGAACGGGGCATTGAACGAGTAGAAGCTGCCAGGAAAGAGGGGACTCCATTTATCCATACATACTGTGTTTTTGATAAAGACGACTGGAGTTTAAACAGGTATGAAGCAGCCTTTTCTAAAGCAAAGCAACATAACGATCTGACGGCAATCTGGGCCAATGAATGTTTTGAGTTGTGGTACCTGTTACACTTTGAATACCGCAATACGTCAATCGGACGCCATGATTTGTGCAAACAGCTGGAAAAACGACTGGGAACCAAATATAGCAAAACGGATAAGACTATCTACGAGTCATTGCAGGATAAGCAGCAACAGGCTATTGCAAATGCAAGACGACTCTACCATGAGGCATGTCAGGAAGGCGCGAAATTTCCGTGGCGGATTAATCCATCAACAAACGTTCATGTTCTTGTTCAGAAATTGAACGAACTGGGCGAGAGCATAAATGACGTCAAAGGCGGCGATCCGTTTTAAGATCCGCTTTATTCGACGTTCAGTGTTCGACGTTCAAGGAGCGTTGCCGTCGGGCTTCGTAGAGGCAGATCGCTGCTGCTACGGAGACGTTGAGTGAGTCCGCTTTGCCGGACATGGGGATACGGATTTGTTCGGTTGCACGGTTGAGCCAGAAGTCCGAGAGTCCGTCGCTTTCGCTACCAAATAGTAATGCGGTCGGTGTTTTGTAGTCAGCATCCCAATGTAGTTTTGACGTGTCGGGGGTTGTCGCGACGCACTGTATCTTTCGTTCCAGAAGCCAGTTTGCTAGGAAGTCTGACTGGGTGCAAATAATAGGCATGGAGAAAATCAGACCCTGAGATGCGCGAATAACATTTGGATTGTACAGATCGAGCAGACAGTCCACGAGGATAACTGCGTCCGCTCCCGCACCGTCTGCGCTCCGCAGAATAGCGCCGAGATTTCCAGGCTTTTCGATGCCTTCCAGTATCAACAGGAGCGGGTCGTCTGGCAGTTTGAGTTCTTGAATGGAGTAGGCTTGTTGCCTGGCAACAGCGATCACGCCGTCCGGACCTTCCCTGTAGGTCGCTTTTCTAAAGGCTTCTTCGCTTACTCTTGTGAGCGGTACTTTATTAAGGTTACGAACTTCATGAATGAACTGTGAATGCTCGTCACTTGGGAAATACTGCGGGCAGTAGTAGATGGTTTCCAGGCTGTAGTCTGAGTCCAGTGCGTGGCTGAGTTCCCGCAACCCTTCGACGAGGAATCTCTCCTGGCGCTCGCGATGTTTGCGGTCACGTAATTTGACCAGATTCTTGATTTGATCGTTATTCCGACTTTGAATATAAGGTGATTCTGCCATGCTAAAGTATTATCAGTACTATACGTCGTACATTACGCATCGGACATTCAAGTAGAAATTATGAATTTCTTTGTCACAAGAAGGTTGATACTGCTGATTTCAAGTGTACCGTTTATAGCCTTGCATTTGAAAACTCCAGAAATGATTGAACTAGCGGCTGAGCTTACAAAGTTTGCGCCTGAAATTGGAATTGTTTTAGGCTCTGGATTGGGTTTCTTTGCTGAAGAACATATCGAAGTTAAGGGTTATCTAGACTACGGTAAAATTGAAGGTTTTCCTGTATCTACTGCGCCGGGCCATGTCGGACGCTTTGTCTTTGGACATCTGGGTGAACGGCGTGTCCTCTGTATGCAGGGGCGGTTGCATTTTTACGAAGGCTACACGATGCATCAACTGACGCTGCCAATACGCATAATGCATCAAATCGGCGTGCAGACTTTGTTTTTAACCAATGCTGCCGGTGGTATCGATAAAGCTTATGTGCCCGGTGATCTGATGCTGATCCAAGATCACATAAACTTTCTGGGAACTAATCCCCTGATTGGTCTGGATGTCGATGATGCAGACCGTTTTCCCGATATGACAGAAGTTTATGATAAGGCACTACGCCTTAAAATAAAAGAATGGGCAAAGGCACAGAATGTAACATTGCAGGAGGGTGTCTATCTGGCTACGACTGGGCCTAGTTTTGAAACACCCGCAGAGATTAGAGCTTTTTCTACTTTAGGCGCAGACGCAGTGGGTATGTCGACGGTGCCGGAGGCGATTATGGCTCGACAGTTTGGTATGCGTGTTATTGGTATTTCCTGTATTACCAACGCTGCCGCTGGTCTTTCGGCAGGAAAGCTAACGCAGGCTGAGGTGGCCGAAACTGCTGGGCGTGTTAAACATAAATTTGCAAAATTACTTGCCGGGTCCGTTGCTTTAGCCTGAAAACAGTGAAGATATATAATTATGAGAAACTGGAACTGTCTAATTATGTTAACTGTGTCCGCTGCCTTCCTGACAGTGGGTCAAGCCAGTGAATCTGCCTTTTCGAATCTGACTGAATGGTATGTGGATGCAACCTATGGTGACGATGCAACCGGAACCGGCCGTGTGGACGAGCCTTTTAAAAGTATTTGCGCACTATTGGAAGTTAATGAGTCGTTCCCGGAATTCGTTGGCATGGGGGATACGATTCATCTGGCAGCTGGATATTATGGTGACGAGAGTGTTGTCATTGATATTTCCAATCTCAGCATCAAAGGTATCCACAATGGTAATGGAAGGCCAAAAAGTGTATTGGGCAGCGTGGAAATAACTGCCGACGGAGTGTCTCTTTCGAATTGTCTGTTTTTTGATGCAGGTCTGACTCTGCGAGGCGTTGAAGGAGTCTCTATCGAAAACAATGTTTTCTCCGGCACAACCAAAGTCAGTATGAAACTTCTGGGTTCTTCCGGAAATAGTATCCGTGGCAATTACTTCGAATCTGCTACAGAGAGTTGTGTGTTGATTCGTTGCGATTCCAAGAGCAAGCAGTCGTCCAGTGAGAACGTTTTTAAAGCAAATTACTTTACACATCATCCGGATGAAGGAACGGATCAGGTGATCCTGTCGAATAAGCGTTCGTCGCTGAAAAGCCTGTTTGGTAAAAAACGTCCAAGTTTTGGCAATCGCTTTGTAAACTGTGCCTTTGAAGAGATGAAGCCAGGGCGTTTGAAACAGGTTATTTCAGATCACAACACATGGCAAATGGTTGCGGACCATGGTTACTCCTTAATGTTTGAAGATTGTTACTTTAAAAAGGCGGATCGCAGAGTTCCCTTTGTCAGTTTCGTAGTCGTTGGGGAACCTTCGAAGATGGACTGGTATTGGGATGATTTAGCTAATGACACATGGGTGGCTTCGAATTCAGGCCATGGTCTAACTGGGCATAAAAATAACGGATATACTCCATCGATTCAATTTGTTGATTCGGATGAAAATGGCCTGATTCTGGAAATAGGATACCCTGAAGGTGTGGGGCGTTTTTATAACGGTTCATTACCTGAACAGGAAAATGATGCTCCAGTCGTTTTGAGTGCAATAACAGACATCGTTGTTTATGAGGATGCCGAGCCAGATGTGATCAATCTTTTCGATGTGTTCGAGGATACCGTGACTGCTGACGAAGACCTTGTATTTTCCATAAGTTGCGACGATCCATCCCTTCTCAGCATTGAAATCGAAAAAGGTTTGCTAATGCTTAGTTACATTAAAAAGAGCGTGGGTATGACTCAGATAACTGTAACTGCGATGGATGATGATAGTATGGAACCACTTTCTGCAAAAGATACGTTCAACGTCTTCATTGTTGAAAGTACTGACGATTCTAGAACAGAACAAAATGATTGGTATGTTGACAGCACAAAAGGCAATGATGCAAGTGGTACAGGTAGCCAATCAAAGCCCTTCAAGACCCTTAAGAAGCTTTTTTCTCTGCACTCGGAACAACCGAACTTAAAAAGTAGTGGGGGGACTATTTATTTAGGCACAGGTAATTACGGTCGGAATTTGTGGGAAATAAACATTCCCGGTTTGATCATTAAAGGAACTCTTGATAAAAGAGGCAGGCCTGCAACTGTACTTGGAGAAACATTGATTAGCGCCGATGGTGTCCAATTGATGAACTGTGAGTTTTGGAGCGCAGGGCTAACCTTGCGAAATGTTGAAGATGTGCTTATTTCCAATAATGTCTTCTCAGGTACAACAAATATTAGTTTATCCCTTTTAGGTGCGTCCCAAAATACTATTCAGCACAACGAGTTTGGTTCAGCAGTGCATGATTGCATTCACATTTACTGGGATCCTGATAGTGGACGAGCTTCCCGCGATAACATTTTTTTGCAGAATTATTTCACGCACCGATCAAATGATACTACCAGTCGTGTGGTTCGTGTGAATTGGGTTACTGGCAAAAATAACAGTATCAGCGCTCGTAACCGCTTCATCGAATGCGCCATTAAAGAGACAAGTAAAGGGAAATTGCCACGCGTTATCGACGATGAGTGCACTTGGTGGATGGTGTCCGACCACCAGTATGCTGTCGCTTTTGAAGATTGTTATTTCAAGCGGGCAGATCGAACAGATCCGTTTAATGAATTCGTAATCCTTGAAGGACATCCCAACTACAAATGGCGTTGGGATGAACTTGAAAACGACGAATGGGTTTCTACTAATAAACAATGGGGAATAACCGGCGATCACAGCGGCTGGAATCATCGACCCAGAATCCAATTTCTTGACAAGAATGGAAATGGCAAAGCATTGGAAACTGTTTACAACGCAGGGCTTTTGTCCGTTGGTAAACGTAATCTGAATGATCGAAGTGCGGACGAGTAAAGTAGCGCGAAACCGTATTTCAATTATGGCAGGCCCACAGGGATTTGAACCCCGACTGAAGGAACCAGAAACCTTAGTGCTACCATTACACCATGAGCCTTTTATAAAGTGACTTTATCGAGTTTTGAGTAATTAACCAATTACAATTTCACTCGGATTGAAATCTACTTTCGGGTAACTCAGATGCAAATTATCCATGTGAGCAACTAAAATGCGTGCAACCAGTAAATTGCGCGCCCATTTTTTGTTCGCAGGTATGAGATACCAAGGTGCATCCGGCTTACTGGTTTTGGCAAAGACTTCTTCATGAGCTTTTTCGTAATCACTCCATCGTTCGCGTGCAGTCAGATCTGAGGTATCAAACTTCCAGTTTTTTGCAGGCGTGTCCAGACGTTCCTGAAGTCGCTGCTTTTGCGTCTCCCGGTCTATATGCAGAAAAAACTTCAGGATGATCGTTCCTTCGTCCAATAGAAGTCGTTCAAAATTGTTAATGTGCTGGTAACGTTTTTTCCAGACAGATTCAGGCCTGAGGTTATTCACCCGTACAGCGAGAATGTCTTCGTAGTGGCTACGGTCAAAAATCATTATTTCACCGTTGGCGGGCGCGCGTTTATGAATGCGCCATAAGAAGTCATGAGAGGCTTCGCGGCTAGTCGGTTTCTCAAAACTGGAGACGTGGACGCCCTGTGGATTGACGCCGCGAAATACGTGGCGGATTGTGCTGTTTTTACCGCTGGTATCCATGCCTTGCAGTATGATTAGTAACTTTTTACTACGATCTACGAAAAACCGCTGTTGCAGATCCGCCAGTTTTAGGCATAGTATGTCCAGTTCCTTAACAGCTTCTCGTTTGTTGTCGGGCATATCTTCCCATGGCGAGGCATCCACTGCTGAGAGTGCCTGGTTCTGCTTTTCCTGAATAAGATAGTGTTTAAATTTTTCCAAAGACATGAGATTTAGAGTAACCAAACTGACTTATTTACGACGGTATACGAGCACGATATTCGAATCTTGCTGAAAAAGTAGGCCAGTAAATTCACGATTTGGCTGTTGGTAGTAACTGACAAAGGAGTCGTAATATTCCTGTGGTATGAAAGCCGGGATGCTGCCGCCTGACTCTCCCTGGTTTGCCGTCTCCAAATGAACTGAATGGAAGCCGTCTGGCGCCGTTAGATAGGATTGAGTCACTCTGGACACCCGCACGACGGCTTCTCTGTTCAGATAGGTCTCGCTATCTGCGAGGTAAAAATCAGCGGTCATGGGTTGTGGCGGTGGTTTGTCCAGGAGGATGCGATGGCGTAGTGCATCTACCTTCTTCATTGAGATGCCCGGAATGTCTGCCAATTTGTCTATTTCTATGAACGGACGTGCGGCAATGATACGGTCTGCCAAAACGGGTCCGATCCCGGGGAGGGCGATCAGTTCACTGGAATCTGCCGTGTTGAGGATGATTCTTTCGGTTTTGCTACTATCCACAAATGCAGATGAAGAAATAGTTGTTTGCTGTGTGTTTAAGCGATCCTTGATTTGAGCCAGATCGTCTAACTGATTTGAGTTTTGAGCATTTCCCCAAATACCCGTACCGGACTGTTGTGCAGCACGTTCGTTTTGCTTGAGCTGTTTTAGGTATGCTTCGGGTTTGCCCCCACCGGGCCAACCGCCCGCCGGCATTCCATAGATGCGTGCCAGGCCATTGCGCACAAGTTCTGAAGATAGTAACTGATTGTTTCGGCTAACCATACCAAAATAGCGCACATCTTTGCCACCACGGGCATCTTCCCAGCATGTAATTACGGTAAATTCGTCTTTCAAAAATCTTTTAGTGTACGTCTTGGCAGCTTTGCCAAAAGTGATCATCTCAGACTCAGATATGGAAAAGTAACGCGACTGGTCTTTCAGGCGATCCGGGTAGGTGTCGTATGTTTCCGGACAATCTACGTAGTAAAGACGAATGATAAATTCTTTATCACCATGTGCTACTTTGAAACTGTCACCGTCATTGATCTGGTTTTCAATAAGATGGCAGCCTTCAAGCACTTCCCATGCTTTCAAAACGGGCTCTTTCGAAACCGCTGCTGAGGTGGTGGTAATTAGTAGTAAAGATAAGGGTAAACAGGGTAAAGTTAAACGCATGGTTCTTTCTTAACAACATGGTTTTGTCTGGCAAGAATCTATAGTAGCTAAATTTTATTTCACCGTGCAGGCTTGCGAAGTTACCGTAGGTCTAATTTTGTGGTTTTTATGTCATCACTGGAAACAATCAGACAGTTGAGAGAGATTCTTATTCAAATGCTTCCAAGAGGAACCGGTATCGCCGTAGATTGGATAACGGATCAGGAAGCGTCTATTGAGTATCCTGAAGAGGCCCAGCAAGTCGCTAATGCAGTCCAGAAACGGCGCAATGAATTTTTTACAGGACGTCGTTGTGCGCGAGTAGCACTCAAACAGATTGGCGTGGAGCCCTGTGCGTTGATTGCCAGTGAGGGCAGGATTCCAAAGTGGCCGACCGGTATGATCGGATCTATTTCACACTCGATCCGATTGTGCTGTGCGATTGCTGCTCGCTCTGAGGACATGCCCTATCTTGGCGTCGATCTGGAGACAACGACGCGCATTAGTTCAGGAGTTATCGAGCGCGTTACACATCCACTGGAGAGGGATTTTGTCAATGGTGATCAGGAACTGGGTAGTTTGATATTTAGTGTGAAGGAAGCCTTCTTCAAAGCGCAGTTTCCTAAATGGAAGGCCTGGCCAAATTTCGGTGATCTGGCTTTCCGCGTCGATGCCGCAAGCGACCGGCTGGAAGTGCTTGAAGTTGCCCCTCATCTTCCGGCCAAACTACGTGCTGTCATTGAGCGCATGCAGTTTCGCTATGCTTTCTTAGGCGAGTATGTACTGACTCTTTGTTGGCTCAGAAACGTATAATCTCTCCTGTTCATCCAATTTTGTAAAATTCGTCTCCATGGCTGCATTGAATTATTACACAAAAAAGGTCTCATGTGTTGACTTAAAGCAAATGAGGTATTACGAATTTAAAATCATGAAAAAAATATCACATCTTATCGTTGCTTTTTTCACTTACTTTACTTGCATTTCCCATGCACAGGTAAGTCAATCCGAGCAGGAATCTCTAACACCCGAACAGGTGCTTGAGCGGCTGATAGCCGGTAACGAGCGCTACGCAGAAGGAAAAATGAGCACGGTTGATATAAAAGGACGGATTAAGGCAACGGATGCGGGACAATATCCAAAGGCAGTCATCTTATCCTGTCTCGATTCAAGAGTTCCGGTAGAAAAGCTATTCGATCAGAGTATTGGTGACATTTTTGTCGGTCGCGTAGCTGGTAATATTGAAAATGAGGATCAAATTGGTTCCATGGAATTTGCCACAAAAGTTGCCGGCTCAAAGCTGGTGATGGTGCTCGGGCATTATAGTTGTGGTGCTGTTAAAGGAGCTTGCCAAGGTGTAAAACTAGGCAATCTGACTGAGTTGCTCGAGAAAATACAGCCAGCGATTGATTTGGTCGATGGATTTTCAGCCGAGGAGCGTACTGCTGAAAATGCTGAATTCGTCTCAGCCGTCGTTGAGCAAAACGTCAGAAAAACCGTAGAGGATATTCGTCGTCGTAGCATGATTTTAAACGATATGGAAGAAAGTGGTGAGATTAAAATAGTGGGTGCCGTTTATTCCTTGAAAACAGGAAAAATTAAGCTACTTGATTGAATTTAATGTTGGGTCTAGCGAAAATAATGCCTCTGCATTTGCGTGAGCAAAGCAGAGGTTTTTTTATTACAATCATCACACTTCTCTTTGCAATTGTGATGACGCCTAATGTACATGGCCAGAATGATGGCTTGGTTTTTGGCCCCGAAGTGAACGCTAGAGAAGCTAATATCGATTTTCGAACTGCCTACAACGCGGGCGAAGAGATCTGGGTGTACCGCAATCACGTACAATACAGTTTCTCCGATAGCTTTAATTTGCGCGGCATCACCCAGCATCGGATCAATTCATCGGATCAGTGGGACTTCCGTTATTTTAGAGTCGAAGGATTATGGCAGTTTTTGGAAGATGAAACCGCAGGCTGGGATTCAGCTTTGCGTTTCGAGCTGGAAATAGCAGAAGGCGACAACTTGCCGAGTCGGGTTAGACTTGCCTGGTCCGGGTCATACGACATAGACGATTACTGGCAGGTAAGAGGAAACTTTCTGACTGGCTACAGGATTGGTCCGAATTCACCATCGGGGGCGCTGGTTGAAGTGCGCAGCCAGATCAGTCGTAAATTAAATAAGAACTTCGGACTGGCCGTTGATTATTTCGGAAACATGAACGATACAGAAGCGTTTGGTAACTGGGAATCACAAAGACATCAGCTAGGGCCAACCTTGAGCATCCAGTGCAATGAGAATATTTCAATTATCGCAGGTGTGCTGTTTGGCATCTCTCGTGATGCTTCAAATAAGGAATTTCGTCTGGTTACCGGCTACTTCTTTTAAAAGAACCGTGTATGCAGTGGATTTGTCGTGTGATCTGATGTAATGCTATTTCGTGCAGGGGAGGATGGCTTCGAAGCTATGGATGGTGCGTCCATTTCTGCTGATTTGCTAAATGGTGCCGTTTTTCATTGATGAGAAATGACTATTCTGCTGTTTGTTATAAGACATTTAGTTCAACCGTTACAACCGTTAGATTATAATGCCTGATGCAAACGTAGTAGATTCAAATTTAAATCGGTCCGATTCCGTCCTCATGGCTGGTTATGGAACGCTTTTGTTGAGAGAATCTCTCGGTGATACAGTGAGTCAGGAGAGCGCAGGGGAAAAAGAGTTTATTCCGATTGTTGTTCAGGGGTGCAAACGATTGTTTAATTTGATTCCCGATCATTATCCAGCAGAGGATCGAATCGGTCGCGGATTAATCGAAAAAGCGGCGGCTAATACCAAATTTGCAGAAGGACATTCATTTAACGCAGTTGCATTCAGAGTCAAAACCTCTGAGCTGGAGATGCTGGACAAACGAGAGCGTTACTACAAACGAATGAGCGCACCCTGTACCGAATTCTTCTCAAAGAGAGAGCTTGGAGAGTGCTACTTTTATATGTCAGAGCCGGACGAGCGTTGGATCGAAAACGATATTGATAAGCTATTACCGTTCTGGAGGGATGTTGTTTACGCAAGGGTTGGTTCGTACCGCATTAGCGAAGAGTTTGGCAAATTATATGATGCAACTACCTGGATGGCCGATGGCGAAACACGGGTCGTTGATTATTATAAGGATTATCTTGCTGAGTTGAGAAACTTGGATGCAATTAGAATTCAGGACTGAATTCGTTTTTAGCTCTTAAAAATGTAACTGGTGTTTGGTTGACGTTGTTATATGAAAGAAAAGAGCTTTTCCATCGCTTCAGGGGACCCAAAAGTAACGATTTGGGGCGGGCTCATATGGAAGGCGCCAAAGACAAGCGACAGTGAAGAAGGCGCGGTCAGAATCAACGACAGGACCTTGTCCATTCCCATCCGCCCGGACGACACGATTGCGACCATTATCGGACAGCTTCTTAAGTTGACCCGAAAGACGAGTTTAGGGCTCTACTTTAAATTGATCATCACTTACCTTCTGGAACCAGTGCTGCTGATACTTCCCGCAGTCCTGATGGTTTTGATGATCGGACTTCTGGGTGCCTATGGTAATTTGATCAATGAGCTTTTGAGCTTGGGAAACGACATTACACGGGTTCGATTGGACAAGTTCCAGATGTTCTTCGTGTACACCTCTTTTTTTATTTTAACAGCTTACCTGTTTCCCTTCTTCTTCCAAGGGGACTTCGTTAAGATTTTCTCAGACGCAAAAAACTTCCTGGATACAAACGAGCGCCACCGAAGCCGTACCTTGAAAGCGCTACAGTTGCTCTCTTACAAAAGCAAATACATCGATAAAGTGGAGTTGTGGAATCCGGGACTACTCAAAGAGGGGCAACACTGGGTCGGTCAAACCCTGATACCGGGCATCATTGCTGCCAAACTTCAAACAGATATTTACATAAACATCGGCGAGAAGTTTGCCACATGCAAATTGATTGAAGGTCTGATTAAGAAGAAGATTACGTGGCAAGAATCGGTTTTTGAAACCGAAGGTCAGGTGACACCGATTAGTATGGAATACCTGCAAAATTGGGAAAAGGAATTACTCCCTATCATGGTGTGTGCATCAACCGCTAATGTCCCGGACAATTGGTACGTCAATGCCGAACATAACGAGGAAACCAGCGATACTGTACTGATCAATGTGCTCTCGTTGCCTTTGATGGAACTATTGGTCGAGCAATTTGGGTCACGGTTTTTTTCCAAGGCCATTTCACGTGAAAAAGTATCGGTTGAGGTATTCGTAAACTGTTGTCTCAACGATTATGGTCTGCTGTCAACACTCAGTAAATTTTCCAGTAGCACGTATATCATCTCATCATCAATTGTAGAAGAGCGACGTTCTGACATGCGTGCTGAAATAGAATACGTGCGCACTTGGATGAAGGTAAGTATTGATCACGTGCTTAAGAGAGCCCACGACCCAGCAGCAGCAGTTATTCTTGCAGGCACCCATGCTTCTACGAGTGTTTATGACGCGAAGAAGTTACTGTCTGTCGAGGGGTTCATAAGTGCAATCACCCACACAGAGCAGTACCAATTGCTTAGGAAGTATTGGAAACTCATGTCCGTCGTGCCGATCCAAAACGGTGAGGAGAATCTTGAGACAAAACTGTTTCGGTTGATTCGTACCCAATCGTTGCGCGATCTTGTTCTGGCCTTTCAGCGTGCAGGTATGTATGAACGAACCGGTATCTGTTATGACTATCTGCGTACCATCTATCCAGTCGATTCAGGAATCGGTGAAGGTAATGTGCTAAGCCAGCAGGGCAGGTATGTTGAAGCCGTTGAAAAGTTTATTGAGATGGATCAAAAATGGCTTGGTGGTAAGCTGTCTTCAAACTCCAATGCCAACGGTTTAAGCGGTCCTAACGTGGATTCAACGTCTAAGCTAAACCTATACATTTCGCTCACAGTTGTCATCGTGATGAATCGTGTGTCCCAGTATAAAGACATTGCGAAACGTTCTTTTGAGGTGATGAGACAAATTCTGACTCTGATGCAGGATGGTGAACGCGATAGCTATCAAATGGCACGCTACTACAACGTTCTTGCGAGTTATTACGAATGGGAGGGAGAATTCGAGAAAGCGCTCGATATCTACGATAAAGGGCTCAAAATACCAGAGGTAGACCAGTCTCTGGTCAGCAGCCTGCTAGTCAATATAGGCATCATTTATCGAATGGTCGGTAAATCGAAACAGGATTTGGAAGCGGCCATACCCCTTCTGAGACAAGGCATCCAATACAACTGGGAAGGTGTCTATGCCAAACAGATTATTGGTAATGAGGATCAGTTGCCGGTCGCATTGCACAATCTTGCAGAAACCTGTATCGAACTGGCCTATCGTCTCGAAAACAACGAAGAGAAAATAGATACCTTCCGAAAGGCATACCGCCACAGCCAGCTAGGTCTGCAAATAAACAAGCGGATCAACTCGATCAAAAAACAGGGGCAACTCCTCTGCGAACGCTTCATTGCCATTTACTGCCTTAAAAAAATGGAGGCTTCACTACCAGTGAGTCTAAGCAAGGTGCGTGGTCCTTTTCTGGAATGGACCACGCAGAGACTTGGCTCCGAAAGCTACGATGTAGAAGTGGTACTTAATCTGATGCTATGCACAGATGACTTCACCGGAAGAAATATCAAAGCACTTACAGAATGGCTCGGGCAGGAAGCAGGGTGAATAGTGAATCTTGAATGGTGGGGTGTGATTTTTTCTGCGAGGCAGGTAGCGCAGGTGCCTCCGGCACCGCATAGAACGTTCTAACGCCC
>CAWUII010000062.1:0-15931 GCA_963922575.1 uncultured Opitutia bacterium | reverse complement strand
TAATTACTTGTACAGATCGCATTCAGGTAGCGCAGCACCGTCCCCGGGGCGCACCTTGCCCGGGGGGTCTTGAGATTGTCGAAATGGCGTCGCGTAAGCCTGAGCATTCAAACGTTCGTGCGGCGCGGGGACGCGCCTGCGCTACCATTTTGGATAAGAATCATGTGTCCATATAATTACATACTTAGCTATAAGTACTAGAAAAAGTTGCACAGTGGTATTATAGAGTTCGTAGCACCCAACCGTTAGCTCTGTGCGTAAAAGTCGTCGATCTTTTTAGAAACATCGCGATAGCTAATGTCGATACTGTAGAGCGATTTGTACTCTACGATTGCTTTTGCCGCATCGCCTTGTAGCTCATAGCAGCTTCCCAACTCGTAGAGCACTTCTTTCCTTTGCTCTGTATTACCTGAGATTTCAGATTTGACCGTTGCGAATTGCTCAGCAGCCAAATCAAAAAACCGTTTTGATTTATATATTCTTCCCAGAAGAATCAAGGTGCTGACACGTACTTTTGGACTGCGCAGAGCAAGCTGGAGTTCTTTGATCGCACGATCTATCTCGCCCTTTTTATAGTAGAGTTCACCCAGCTCATAACGATAGCTGAATTCGTTTGGATAACGCTTCACAAAATCTTCGGCCTGCACGAGACAAAATTGGCTTTCTTCGGAACGCAGCGATTCAAGCGTACGTTTCAAATCAGCATCCTCAGGATTGCTTTCCAGCTCTTTTTCGTTCGCGGCGATGGACTGCCGCATTTTCTCAAGTTTAAGCTTACTTTCAATTCGTTCAAGACTCACGTCCGCACTACCTGCCTCTAGTTTACGCGCACGCGCCATCCATTCCAAAGCTTTATCAAACTCCTTGAGCTTTCGATAATTATTGAAGATATCGCGATGCAGACTAAGATTCTCGGGTTCTTCGGCAACTGCTTGTTCGGCGGTCTCGATAAGTTCCCGAAGATCGGAGTCGCTTGCTTTAGCTTTGGATGCCTGCTCCAGCTTATGTGCCTGATTTTCGTCTTTAAGCTTATCGCGAAAGCTTTCGCTCCCCTCCCAATTCCCTTTTCGGATCGATTGCTCCACCGATGCCTGGCGTATCAAAGACTGAATTTCATTATCCGAAGAATTGCTTTTGTAGACCTGATCGCCAATGCGGACTGCGTTATCGTTCTTACCGATCCGTATGTATGCCCGCATCAATGCCTTGGCATTTTCCAAATTATCAGGTTCGAGCTTGTGGATTTCTTCGTAGGCAAAAGCGGCAGTCTCATGCAATTCGAGTGCTTCGGCAGCAACACCGATCGCCCTGTGGGCGCTTACATTAGATGGGTTTGAGTTAAGTAACTTCTCTGCAGCTGAAAGTGCGCCCGACGGGTTTTTTTTAATTTTTTCTGTACTGCCGATACCATTGAGCGCACAGCTGACCTTCGAAAACATAGACTTTAATCCCAGTGTCTTGCCGGAATTCGCTCGTTGTTGTGCCTTGCGCAATATTTTCCGTGCTTCCAAACAATGCGGATGGCGATTCACAATATTTGTCATCACATCCACTGAATAAGATGGATTTTTGTCCATTGCTTTACGCACGTTATCAATCTGTTTGTGCAAACGCGAATCGAGTTCTTTAAGAGCAACTTCTTCCATATTTTTTTAAAGTGTATATCGGGCAAATATCGGTCAACTGCCAACTAAATGCAAATGGGCTACAGCAGGTTTTAATACTTTTCGTAGAACTCCTGCGCCTTTTTCAACCAACGCTCCGCAACGCCCCCAGACAAAGTTTCCTCCGCCAGTTTCAAACCTGCGGTTATTTCAGGCACAACACCCGCGATCCAGAATGCAGTGCCCGCGTTCAATAAAACGCTATTGCGTAAACCAGCAGGTACGGCATCGACGGAACCACTCAGTAGTGCATGCAGTATCATTACATTCTTAGCGACATCACCGCCCAGCAGATCGGAAAAGTCACACTCAGCCAATTCGACATCGAGCGCTCTGAGTGTTTTTACCGCATCGTACTGTGCGCCAAATCCAGCCATATAGTTAACACCTGCACAGCTCAGTTCATCCAGAGCCTCGCCGGTGCTTGAACGACCATGCACGACAAGCCCGGACTTCAGGCCGAGGTCGCCCAACGCGTCGGCCAGTGGCTGTACCCACTGTTCTGAAAAAACACCCATCAACTGATGGGCCGGCCGGCCCGGATTGATCATCGGCCCCAAGAGATTAAAAATGGTGCGCTGTCCGAGGGCCGCAAGGGCACGCCGCACGGGTACGATTTCTTTGAACGCCGGGTGATAGGTCGGGGCGAAAAAGAAACAATAGTTCAATTCATTCAGTGAATCCTTAAGTTGTTCGACAGGCGCATCAATACGTATCCCCAGAGCTTCCAGTAAATCAGCACTGCCGCATTTTGAAGTAATCGAACGATTACCATGTTTGAACACAGGCACTCCTGCAGCAGCGACAATAAAGGAGACCGCCGTGGAAATGTTGAAAGTGCCTGAACCATCGCCGCCGGTACCGCAAACATCGATAGCACGATCCGCCCACTTTTCGACCCCGGGATCAATCGCGTGGCTACGAAACGTGCGGGCAAATGCGGCCACTTCGGTCGCTGTTTCACCTTTTTCAGCAAGCGCCAGGAGAAACTCTTTTTTCGCATCAAGAGACACCTCCGAGCGAATCAAAAGTTCTGCAACGGCACTAGCCTGCTCAGCAGTAAGATCTGTACCGCCGGCGGTAACTTCAGTGAATGTTTTGAGTGCTTGCATTTGGAAATGTAAATTTGAAAGCAACGATTTATCGAAATTAATCTCAAGCAAAATACTGAGTTTATCTGCAATAGAGTGGGACTTTTTTAGTAAGTTGTAGCAGTACCGCTCTGCTGTGGCTCAGCAAGGAAATTACCTCAAGAGCGTCAACCTGCAAATCGCTCGTGATTACGCAGACACTCAAACAGGACCATTGAGATAAAAATGAGTAGCATGCCGACAAAGGCAACCCCTTGAGGCGTTGACTGGCTAAGAATCCAATAGCCGAGAAAGGGTGCTATCGTACCACGAAACCCGGTAAATGCCATGTGCACACTCATGTAGGCAGACACTTTTTCAGGTGGTGCAATCTTGATCACCCACAGGCTCCATATGATTTTTCCGCCGCCCATGGACAGTCCGAAAAAGATCATTGCTAGTGTTAGGACAACAATGTTTTCTGCGAAAAAGAAAAGCGCCATTGCTACGAGAGTAGATATACTCAGCAGGTTACGTGTCGTGATCAGGTGAAATCGATCAAACACACGCCCCCAAAGCCTGGTGCTAAGAATGCGCACCGCCGACGGCACCCCGGCGAGAAGAAATGCAATTTCTACGTTATCTAAGTTAATGCCGAAATCCGGATTCGCCAGATACTCAACGCGAATCGGTACGATGATCAAATAGCCCAGGCCCAAGAGCATCCAGCTCCCCAGCAAGTATCCAAAGAAACGGTCTTTCCAGATCAGGCTCAGATTCTGAAATGGATTACCTGCATCCGTCACTGACAGCGACGTGCTGGGGATTCTATTCATTATCCAACTGTAGGTTACTGCAGAAAATGCCATAATCCATAACAGGGATCGATAGTAATCAATCGACTGATCCAGCAATCGCCCTCCAATCAGCGAAAACAGGATAGTGCTGATCGACATCAATATGAAGGGCATGGCAATGCGACTGCCCAGCTGGTTGGCTGGATAGTTCTCTGAGTAAACCTGGGTGATCAGCGGCCTTTGTTGTACTGCTGTCATTTGGCTGGTCATCATGAAGAGCGAAAATAGGAAAAAGCTCTCAATCAGGGTAGCACCAAAAATCAACAGTGCTGTCAGGGAAAACATAACCGAACATACCATGCTGGGGCGAAGGCGCATTTTAGCCACCAGATAGACGGTAAATGGTGTCAACAGAAACCCGATTGGAGCCGCTCCGGCGATAAGGGCTTTATAGTTTTCGGGAGCATCAAACCGGCGGATCGCAATTAACAGCACGAAAGTGGCCCACCCCGCATCGAGAATTCCGTAAAAGGGCGCTTTTAACAGCTCGTTTCGATAGGTTACGGCAGTGCGCTCTTCAAGCGTCTGTTGCGTCGCATCGGACATGCGTTGCCCTACAGGCTCCAGTCAAGCATGCGCTTGATGGGTGCGTAGGCTCTTTGGCGCACCGTTTCATCCATATCAATGCTCGGTGATTGATCACGCAGGCAATCACGCAACTTGGTAATCGTGTTCATTTTCATGAAGCGGCAGTCATTACAGGCGCAGGAGTTGGTAGGCCCTGCGATAAATGTCTTGTTCGGAATTTCGCGTTGCAGGCGATGGATCATGCCGGTCTCGGTGACAATGATGAACTCCGTCGCAGCACTGTCTTGGCAAAACCCAACCATCTTTTCTGTACTACAAACGACATCTGCATTATCACGAACCGTCTCAATGCATTCAGGATGAGCAACGACCAGCGCCTGTGGAAATTTCAGCTTGATCGCCTCAATCGCCTGCTGAGTAAACAGCACGTGTGCATAGCATGATCCGGGCCAAAGCTGCATACTGCGACCGGTTTGCTTGGAAACCCACTGACCCAGATTCTGATCTGGCACAAACAGTATTTCTCGGTCTACCGGCACCTTGTCGACGATCTTTTTGGCATTGCCACTGGTGCATATCACATCGCTCAGCGCTTTCACCTTTGCCGAGCAATTGATATAGGCAACAACGTAGACATCGGGGTTGGCCTCCTTGTAAGCAGCTAGTTTCTCCGCAGGACAGGAGTCGGACAACGAGCAGCCGGCATCCATATCCGGCAGAAGCACCAACTTGCCCGGATTCACGATCTTTGCCGTTTCCGCCATAAAGTGCACTCCGCAAAAAACAATCACATCCGCATCTGCCTCAGCCGCTCGATAAGAGAGACCCAGGGAATCACCTACATAATCTGCCACACGCTGAATCTCATCTACCTGATAGTTGTGAGCCAGAATCACGGCATTACGCGCCTGCTTCAGCTCCAGCACTTCCTGCTGAATAGCAGACAACGGCACCTCAGCTCCATCGCGAGGAGCAAAGACCATCGGTTCATAGTTCAAAAGCGCAGTTGCCATGATTGTTAAAGATTAACGAAAGAGTACAAAATTCAGACGAAGATGGATTGAAGTCAAGCAAGCCTGGAAAATAGTAAAAGCCATTCACTACTCACCATTCACTAATACTCTTGGTGGCACAAATAGGTGATTTGCCTTAAGTGTTTCTGTCATTTCGTCGCTTAATAATATGCGAATGATTTCCGCAAGCTCGGGTTCACGGTCTTTTCGATAAACAATCTGAAAAGGCAGTCGAATCGGATAGTCGCCGTAGTGCACATTTTCATTGGTGGGATCAAATGCTGGGCTTTCAGGGTCGGTTGATAGCATCAACGCTTTGATGTCCGCGTTATCAGGCAGATAAGATAATACCGCTACGAATGTAATTTTACTGGCGAGTATCTTCTCGATTTCAGAACGTATTACTTCGTTGACTGTAAGTTTCATCGGTTCTCCCTGTAATACTTCGTGGCGGAAAAGCTCTGTTGAGATACCTTGTTCTGCTTGCATAACCAGAGGTTTGATCGACCTTCCTGACAAGCTCACGGCTCCCAGCATCTCCCAGGTCTCAATGTTCAATTCGGCTTCGGCGCTAAAAATACCGCGCAGATCATGCAGACTGACTTCATCGATCGGATTATCTGCATTCACTGCAATGATTGCTGTACTGTATGCAATTGTAATGGTGCTAAAAATCTCGTCCGACAGTTTGGGAAAACTCATCTCTTCCGGCACGGCGACAATTGCCAGCGCTATCTCGTCGGCCCGCAAAGCTTCTATGGCGGGCAGGCTTCCAGAGCTGATAACCTCGACCTCGACAGAACTTTCTTCAGCAAGTGTTCGGATGGTTTTTGAGGCGTAGTCGGCAATCAGATCCGAAACAGCCATACGAACCTCAGCCGCATGCACAGTGATACCTGTAATCAGGAAGAGAAGACTGAGGCGGATAGGCAGTTGCATACGAAGTCGAATAATAAAGAGTCTTCTAAAGAACAAAACTCTGCCGATCGTGCAAACCGATTTTGCACGAGTTCCACATTGTTAAACAAATCAAAGCGATAGACAAAATCACGTCACGATTGAGACATGCGTCATATCCTTAGTATGAGCCTCCTTTACTTATCATTCCCAAAACACCTACAGATGCTTCAAAAGTTCTCCTGCTGCCTGCATTCCCGACAGTGCAGCGCCTTCGACCCGCCCTCCGCTAAGTGCGTCCCCCGCCAAAGCTAAATTAAGCACAGGGTTGTGGAAGTAGAGCTGTTTGTAGCGATTTTCGGATAATGCATACCCCCAGCGATGGCACACATAACTGCTAACGGGTGTCTTTATGTAATCAGAAGCTGCTGCAATCATCAAAGGCCCACGTACACTGTCCGAAGAATCCCAATGCTCATCGGCAAATTCCGGTGAAGACTGGATCGTCACACAGGGCACTTCGGAAATGCCTTTTATCTGGTTGTCCGCCAACCAGTTGATCGATGCATCCTCCAACTGAAGAAAGCCCTCTCCCGGCAATCCACTGGGGCCTTCCAGGATGGCAAGTGTTGTCAGCCCACGCTTATAGCCGATAGAGCGCAACGAATCGAGTTCATCGACTGCGTACTCAAGACCACTCGTCTCTAAAAGCGTCAATGCCTGCGGCAACGGCGCTGTAACAACGAGATGCGTTGACTGATAGGTATTTTCAGATTGAGTAAACACCTGCCAGACTCCGTCTGTGTATTTCACGGCATTGGCACACTCAGAAGACTGAACATTCAGGTCTTTTGCCAAATATTTCGGAATCTCATTCATACCTCCGACTCCGCAGTAGCGGGGATAGCCCTGAGGATTCGAATCGTAAGGTGCATGGCGAAACCACTCTTTGGCAACACCGGCTGTCAGCCATCGATCCACATGCGTTTGAAAAGCCTGATCGCGGACAGTAAAGAACTGCGCCCCGTGATCCAGCCTGGCACCAGACATCCGACGGGTGGACATCCGACCGCCAACGCCACGCCCCTTATCCAGAATGCGCACAGAGACACCCGACTGGCTTAACTCTTGAGCGCAGAGCAATCCCGAAATACCTGCACCGATCACTAAAACGTCTGTCTTCATCCTAATTAAAAGTCACTGGTTACACAGGCTTTCAGGCACTTTTTCAGACTGCCGTATTCCCACTCAAAACCTCGGTTCTTCATCAACAGAGGTACAATACCGAGATCGGAACACAAAGTCTCCCGACCCATCTCGCCAAACAATACCTTCACCATAAAACCAGGCATCGGTAGCTTGGCGGGTCGGTTTAACAGTTCAGCCAGTCGTTCCACAAAAACCTCGTTAGTTTCAAATACAGGGCTGACAGCGTTGACCGGACCTTTGATGTTAATTTCTTCAATTGCTAGACAGAACATTTGCACCAGGTCGGGCAAAGCAATCCAGCTCATACGCTGCTTTCCTGAGCAGATGGGACCACCCAGACCCAGCTTAAAAGGTGTCAGCATGCGCTTCAACGCCCCACCCTGAGAACTTAGCACCAAGCCAATGCGCATGAAGACCGTCCTCAGACCAACATCTTTTAGTGGCTGCGCGGCACCTTCCCATTGCTCACAAACGTCCGCAAGGAACCCATCACCTTTGGGCGACTGTTCGGTCGGGCCGACCCCACACTGATAGCCGTAGTAATTGATTCCCGAAGCGCTGATGTAATCCGGCGGATCATCCTGCTCCAGTATACTGCGAACCAGTAAATTGGCGCCCTTGACCCGACTATCGAGAATTCGTGCTTTGGCCGCTCTGGACCAACGCTGAGCGACAGTCTCCCCGGCAAGATGCACCACGACGTCTACGTCTTTCATCGCGCCCGCATCGATTGTCCCTGCCTTTGGATCCCAGTGTACGTCTGCATCCTTTGAGCGCGAAAGCCGTTTCACACTGTATCCCTTTGCCTCTAATTCGCAACAAAGTGCGCTACCAACCAGTCCGGTAGCTCCTGAAACTAACACTGTCTTTTTCATCTGATTCATTGCTTAAATTTATCCAATGCAGCAAGCGCTCGCTCACGGCCTTTTTTATGTTCAATAATAGGATCAGGATAATCTGCTGCACCTGACTTTTCTCGTTCTGATTGAGGAGCCTTCCACGGCTCGTGAATATATTCAACCGGCAAATTGCCCAGCTCAGGTACGTAGCGCTTCACATACTCGCCCTCAGGATCAAATTTTTGCCCCTGCAGGATTGGATTAAACACCCGGAAATACGGCGCTGCGTCCGCTCCGCAACCACCACTCCACTGCCAGCCGAGTGTATTACTGGCGAGATCAGCATCCACCAGTGTATCCCAGAACCAGCGTGCTCCGGACAACCAGTCCTGAAGCAGATGTTTCACCAGCAGCGACGATACGATCATGCGTACTCGATTGTGCATCCAGCCCGTCTGCCAGAGTTGCCGCATACCAGCGTCAACAATCGGGTAGCCGGTTTGCCCCTTCTGCCAGGCGCGTAAAGTCGCCTCGTCATGTTCCCATGGGAAATCCTTATACTCCGATCGCAGTGGCTTGTCCGGTGTTTCCGGAAAATGATAGAGTACATTGTACGCAAATTCGCGCCAGTAGATCTCTTTGCTGTAAACATGAGGGCCATTACGTCTTAAATCCCATTTACTATTTAAGTCTGCAATTATTTGCCGGGGACCGATCTGCCCCCAATTCAAGTATGGCGAGAGACTGGAGGTACCCGAAATGGAAGGCACGTCTCGGGCGCTGTCATAGTCGTCGACTTTCTTTTCCAGGAATTTCTCCAACCGCGAATGAGCACCGGCCTCGCTAATGTCCCAAAAGGAAGCCATTGTAATATGCCAGGATTCTTTCGGCATGAGCTTCAGACTGTTCAGAGTGTCCGATTTCGGCCAGGATCCCGGTGCTTTCGCCTTTTTAAGATCGCATTTAACCGGTGCTTCGACCGAGCGTTCCTTCACCTTTTTCCAATAAGGCGTGTATACCTTGTAAGGCTGACCGCTGCCGGTTGAGACTGTGTGCGGCTCGTTGAGAAGATTGCTGTTGAAGCTTTCCACTTCGACACCCTCATCGCGTAGTTTGCGCTTTATCTCGGCGTCTATAGTGCGCTGTGGCTGTGCATAACGCCGATTCCAAAATACACGACCTGCGCCGGTTTCCTGAATCAGGTTGCGCAATGCCTCAATGCTTTGGCCACGGAGCAGTATTAACTTCAACCCATGTCCCTCAAGGTCTGACTGCAAACTTTTCAGAGCATTGTGCAACCACCACTTTGAGGCCGCTCCGGGAGTCCAATTGCCGAACTCATCCGGTGACCAGATGAAGACCGGTATGATCGGTTGGCCGCTCTCAATTGCTGCAGCGAGTGCTGAATTATCAGAGAGCCGCAGATCCTTGCGAAACCATAGTATTGTAGGAGACATGGTATAGTTAAACGTAACCCAGGCTTCATTGCTTACCAAAAAAGAAAGCGATTTTTATTGGTTTCATCACTAGTAACCACAGCGAACGGGCTTAAAGTTTTGCTTCGCAAGCTCGACCATAACCGGTTTGCAAACATCTCCCTGTAGCTCGATGGTGCGTCCCTTCAAGCTGCCGCCACAGGCACAGTGCTTTTTTAGGTTAAATGCAATGGCGGCCAATTCTTCAGTGGACACCGATTCCTCAAACGCGCTCAGTATAGTAACCAGTTTGCCGGCACGGCCCGATTTTTCACGAGTAACCTCTACCCTGCCCCGCGATTTGGTCTTCTGGTCGACAGTAGCAGTTGTATCCGGCTCGGGAATCGGACCTTCAGGCAAATTCTCGAGATGGATCGCCGCGAACGGGTTTTCAATTGGAAACGTTTTATTGTGTTCTGTTGTGATCTTGTTTTTCGATTTTCGGCTCATCTTTCTTGGTTGAATCAAATATGTGAAGGTTTCCGCTTGTGACAGTGTGCTCCATTTCTCTTAGCGTTTGGACCAACACGTAACAGCTAAAATGTTATCAATTCGTTTTAGTATTAGTGTTTTAAATAATCTGATAATTCCTACTTTGGGATTTGTCATGCTAATATTGATACATACTTTGTGGAGCTTTGATAACATTAGTTAATAAAAATGCATACAACTATTGCCAGCCGCTGGAACGCGGATCTTATTGATCGAAATTTTGAGATATGGCTATCTGAGCCAGATTCACTGGATTCTGAGTGGCGCGCCTTCTTTGATGGCTTCGATCTTGCACAAAACAATACCAACGGTTCCGTCACACATTCTGCCGGTGATCATCCGGTTGAATCTGTAGCTAGCAAACAGGCGCGTGTGATTGGTGCCATTTATGCCTTTCGTGCGATTGGTCATACGATCGCTGAATTCAATCCATTGACCAAAGAAGCACCGTTTAATGCTCGGCTGACACTGGAGCGTTTAGGCTTTGAGGAATCGGATCTCGACCAAGTATTCCATACCGGAAATTACATGGGCGGAGTCGAAATGTCCTTGCGTGAACTACTGGAGCGCTTGAAAAAGACCTATTGCAGCACAATCGGTGTTGAGTATTTACACATCCAGGAAACCCCTAGTCGACGCTGGCTTCAGGCCAGGATAGAACCTGAATGCTTTGTTCCTCGCTTCACGAAAGAACAGAAAAAACGCATTTTGCGCACAATCCTTCAAGCAGAAGGATTCGAAAACTTTCTGCAGACACGTTATGTAGGCCAGAAACGTTTTTCACTTGAAGGTGGAGAAACGCTAATTGCATGCCTGGAAAGCATTTTCGAACGTTGCAGTAAAAACAAGGTGGACGAAATAGTAATGGGCATGGCCCACCGCGGTCGTCTGAACGTGTTAACCAATTTCCTTGGCAAGTCACTCGAGTATATCTTCCGTGAATTCTCCGAGAACTACATCCCTGAAAACGTTGAGGGCGATGGCGATGTCAAATACCACCTCGGTTTCATAACCAAGCGTAAGACCACGGACAATCACGAGGTCGAGATTCGCCTGGCCGCCAACCCAAGTCATCTCGAGGCGGTCAATCCAGTGGTTGAGGGCAAGGCACGGGCCCGCCAGCGCATCATTGGTGACCTGGAGCGCAAGCGCGTACTGCCGGTGCTGATACACGGAGATGCCGCCATTGCAGGTCAGGGAATCGTATCCGAAGTTTTCAATTTCTCTCAACTAAAAGGCTACAAAACCGGTGGTACCATCCATATTGTAATCAACAATCAAATCGGCTTTACGACCAATCCTGACGAAGCACGCTCCAGCCGCTACTGTACCGATGTTGCAAAGATTGTCGAAGCGCCCATTTTCCATGTAAATGGTAACGATCCACTGGCAACGATCGCCGCGATAGAGGCCGCTTTTGATTATCGCCAGAATTTCGGAAGTGATGTCGTGATCGACATGTACTGCTGGCGCAAGCATGGACACAACGAGGGTGACGAGCCGGCCTTCACACAACCAACCCTCTACAAAACAATTTCCAGCATGCAGCCTATCGGTCATTCTTTCGCGGATCGCCTGATCGCGTCTGGTGAATTTACTGAAGATGAGGTAAACGAAATCAGGGAAGCCCACGACCGTGAGCTCAATGCAGCGTTTAAGGTTGCCAAAAAGAAAGACAAGCTGAACGGGGATTTGCTCTCTGAATCAACTTCCAAAAAGCAGCCACCCTACAATTTTGAAGGTACGGGCACTAGTGTAGAGAAAAAAAGACTGGAATACATTGCAGAACGCCTGGTGCAGCTACCGGAGGGTTTTAACGCCAACAAAAAAATCATCCGCCAGCTCAATACCAAAATCAAAGCATTCAAAGAAGATACCGGCATTGACTGGGGTATGGCCGAAGCGCTTGCCTTTGGTAGCTTGTTGATGGAAGGGACGCCTGTGCGGCTTAGTGGTCAGGACAGCGAACGCGGCACTTTCAGCCACCGCCACTCCGTGCTGTACGACAACGAAACACGGGAGTCCTACGTACCGCTACTGGATCTCAAAGAAGGCCAGGCACAATTTTGCGTGCATAATTCGTTGCTCTCAGAGGCAGCTGTGTTGGGATTCGATTTCGGGTACTCAGTGGACTATCCGAAGATGCTCTCCATCTGGGAAGCTCAGTTTGGTGATTTCGTCAATGGCGCGCAGGTTATCATCGACCAGTTTCTTACCAGCAGTGAGTCCAAATGGGGCATTTCGAGTGGCCTGGTAATGCTTTTGCCACATGGTTATGAAGGTCAGGGCCCCGAGCACTCATCCGCTCGACTGGAGCGCTTCCTACAGTCCTGTGCAGAAAATAATATCCAAGTCTGCAATCTTACGACACCCGCTCAATACTTCCATATACTGCGGCGGCAAATGAAGCGTGATTTCAAAAAACCACTTATCATCATGGCCCCCAAAAGCCTACTGAGACACAAGAGTTGTGTTTCAGCGGTCGAGGATTTCACCAATTCTGTATTCCGATCCATACTCGACGACGAAATAGTCGATAAGCAATCGGCCAAACGGCTCGTCTTCTGCTCTGGAAAAGTTTACTACGATCTGACCGAACACCGTGACTCTAAAAAAATCAAAGACACGGCCATCATTCGCGTCGAGCAACTGTATCCACTCAACAATTCCCGGCTCAATGAGATCCACTCAAAGTATCCAAATGCAAAAGACATTGTATGGTGTCAGGAAGAGCCCAAAAACATGGGCGGATGGTCCTTTATCGCACCTCGCATGATGGAGGCGATCGGACAATTTCCCAAATATGCTGGTCGTGGCGAAGCCGCTAGCCCGGCTGTGGGCTCAATGGCTTTACACAAATACGAGCAAACCAATCTTGTAGACGCCGCATTTTCATTGTAACAACGCACCCTCCTAACATTTAAGCATCTCTATTTATCTATTATGGCAACTGAAGTAAAAATACCTGCTATGGGCGAATCCATAAGTAGCGGCATCCTAGCTGCATGGCACGTCAGCGATGGCGACTACGTAGAAAAAGACCTGGCAATCTACGAATTGGAAACAGACAAGATCACCTCTGAAGGAAATGCAGAGGTATCTGGAGTCATCAGCCTGAAAGTTGCTGTAGATGATGAAGTCGAGATCGGCCAGGTGATTGCCACTATTGACGAAAGTGCAACTTCGCCCGCTGGCAAAAGCAGTTCATCCTCTGAAGACGCTTCTACAGCTAAATCTGAAGCCGCAACAGCAAACGTAGCTGATTCCGAAAAAACGACACAACACCCACTCTCCCCCGCAGTCCGAAAAGCTGTTGAAGAATCCGGAGTGGACGCAGCTACTCTCAAAGGCTCGGGCAAGGATGGCCGCATAACCAAAAACGATGTGCTCTCGGCTGCAAAGGAAGACAAATCCTCCGCATCATCACCATCAACGGTCTCGCCTGCTCCAGTAAAGCGTGAGACGCGCAAAAAGATGAGTCCGCTCAGACGCAAAATCGCCGAGCGTCTGGTTCAGGCAACTCAGGAATGCGCCCTGCTCACGACTTTCAACGAGGTCGATATGAGCAGCGTTATGAAACTTCGCAAACAGCACCAAGAGAAATTTATTGAACAGCACGGCCTCAAGCTCGGCTTTATGTCCTTCTTCACCAAAGCAGTGACTCACGCGTTGCAAGCGGTACCTGCGGTCAATGCCCGCATCGAAGGTAACGAAATCGTAACGCAACACTACTATGACATCGGCGTTGCGGTCGGCACTGACAAAGGCCTGATGGTACCCACCGTTCGCAACTGTGATCAAAAGAGCTTTGCCGAAATTGAACAGGATATCCTCAATTACGCAAAAGCAGCTCGTGACGGAAAGATTCAAATGAGCGACCTCGAAGGTGGTGTGTTTACCATTTCCAACGGAGGTATTTACGGCTCTATGCTCAGCACGCCGATCATCAATTACCCACAGCCCGCCATCCTCGGACTACACAACATTACTGAAAAAGCGGTCGTTGTGAACGGCGAAATCGTGATCCGCCCCATGATGTATCTGGCGCTTAGTTATGATCATCGACTCATTGATGGCAAAGAAGCAGTTACGTTTCTGGTCAAAATCAAAGAGGCGATTGAAGATCCGACGCGACTGCTCTTCGGCATATAAAATCCGTAGCGTAGCGCGACGCTTCAGCAAGCGTTTCACTGCCTCATAACCAAACTCAACAAACATCGCAATCTGCTCTCCGGCTCGCTCAAGGCCTGAGCTTGTCGAAACGGCCAATCAACCATTCTCCCATTCAATAAATCATGTCTGAAAACAACTTTGATCTAATTGTCATCGGTTCCGGGCCGGGCGGATACGTCGCTGCTATCCGTGGAGCGCAGCTGGGCTTAAAAACTGCTCTGGTTGAAAAAAGCAAAACACTGGGCGGTACCTGCCTGAATATTGGCTGCATTCCGAGCAAGGCACTCCTGCACTCCAGCGAAGTATACTACCATACCAGCCACGGTATTGCAGATCATGGAATTACTTTTAGCAACCTCTCGCTTGATCTCAAAAAGCTGATGAAAAAGAAAGAGGATACCGTTGCCAAACTCTGCGGTGGCGTTGCACATTTGATGAAGACCAACAAGATCAAGGTTTTTCACGGACTGGGCAGTCTAATCGGCGGTACCCAAGTAAACGTAAAAGAGGAAACGGGAACCGAGCTCACGCTTAGCGGTAAAAACATCATCATTGCAACGGGCTCTTCTCCAATAGAACTGCCCTTCCTGAAATTTGACGGCGAAACGGTCGTCAGCAGCACAGAAGCGATTGCATTTGATAAAGTCCCTGAAAAACTTGTCGTTGTGGGCGCCGGTGCCATTGGACTTGAACTTGGCTTAGTCTGGGCACGTCTCGGGGCGCAAGTCGATGTCATTGAATTTTTACCCAGTATCGTAGCCGCCTTTGACAAAGATGTTTCCAAGACGGCCGAGCGCCTCTTCAAGAAACAGGGGCTCAACTTCCACTTGAGCACCAAAGTCACCGGGCTCAAGCATTCGGGTGGCAAACACATCCTAACTGCCGAAAAAGACGGCAAGACAATCGAATTTGAAGCCGACAAAGTACTCGTTTCCGTTGGCCGCAAGCCACACACCGACAATCTGGGGCTTCAGTCTGTTGCCATCGAAACCGACGAAAAAAGCCGTATCCCGGTGAACGATCATTATAAAACATCCGCTCCTGGAATTTATGCAATTGGCGATGTAATTGCCGGTCCAATGCTGGCTCACAAAGCGGAGGAAGAAGGTATCGCCTGTGTTGAGCGCATTGTGGGACAGGCGGGGCATACAAATTACGACCTCATACCCAATGTTATCTATACAGATCCCGAAATCGCCAGCGTCGGCCTGGGCGAGACCAGGGCGAAAGAGCAAGGCATCGACGTCAAAGTTGGCAAATTCAACTTTGCGGGCAATGGTCGCGCCATTGCAACCGATGCCACAGATGGATTTGCAAAAATAATTGCCTGCAAGAAAACCGATCGAATCCTCGGTGCACAGGTTATCAGCAAACATGCTTCTGAACTGATCGCCTCAATCGTCGGGCACATGGAATATGGCGGCAGCGCCGAAGACCTTGCGCGCACCATCCATGCGCACCCGACTGTGAGCGAAGCCATTAAAGAAGCAGCGCTTGCTGTCGACGGTAACGCATTACACAGCGCGTAAAGATTAATCCTTTAAAGGAATAGTGAGCCATCACCAGTAGCGGTAGACATGCATCACCAGTAGCAGTAGACATGCACCACCAGTAGCAGTAGACATACACCACCAGTAGCAGTAGATTTCAGGCAAATCTGGACACATGACACGTATCCAAAATGGTAGCGCAGGCGCGTCCCTGCGCCGCACGA
>CAWUII010000061.1:0-15949 GCA_963922575.1 uncultured Opitutia bacterium | reverse complement strand
AATTCGGTTCTAGGTTGTCGCATTGTTAAAGCAATCGAATAATTGGTTAACAATTGAGGAAAATGTGTATTCTATAGCTAAATAAAAGTAAATCGGCATAGGGTTCTGCTTTTGTCAATTGGAGGGGAATGCTCCGTCATTTCCTTGGCAAAGTTGGTTTGAGACCACGGCAAAACCGAAAACTCAAACCCCCGCTGTGTCTTTATAAATATTATGCCTGAGAAATTTTTTATCTAGGTATCACTAGTGTCCAAAACAGGTTTTGAAAAGTAGCCTCGCTTGCGTTGTAAATAGGTTTAATGAAAAAGAATAACCTAACACAAGGAGGCTATCATGAAAATTGGCACGAGTAGCCTTTTCAGCCAACTACTTTCTTTGGTGGATCGTAACGATTTCCGTCGACTCGTTCGTCAGACCGGGAGCGAAGATCGCAGCAAAGGGTTTCAAAGTTGGTATCATTTCGTATCGATGCTGTTTTGTCAGCTTGCACAGGCGAAGAGTCTACGCGAGATCGACTCAGGCCTGAGAAGCTGCGAAGGCAAGTTGCACCATTTGGGGATGAAAGGTGCACCGGGACGCTCGACGCTCTCTTATGCGAACGCACACCGTCCGCATGAACTGTTTGAAACGTTGTTCTACCAACTGCTCAATACTGTTAGCGCAGGGGCGCCAAAGAAAAAGTTCCGCTTCAAGAGCAAGCTCTACTCGCTCGATAGCACCGTTATCGACCTATGCGCATCAATGTTCGACTGGGCGAAGTTCCGCTCGAACAAGGGCGCAGCAAAGCTGCACTTACTGCTGGATCATGACGGTTGCCTGCCATGCTACGCGATGATCACTGAGGGTCGTGTAGCCGACGTGAAGGTTGCCCAGCAGCTGAAACTACCCAAGGGCTCACTCGTTGTAATGGATCGAGGATACATTGATTATCGGATGTTCGAGCGGTGGTCTGCCGAAGGGGTAGGTTTTGTTACGCGCCTGAAGAAGAACGCGGAGTTTTACGAACTTGAAGAGCGTCCAGTCAACAAAGGCGGAGTCGTTGTTTCGGACGGCACCGGCCAGTTTAACATGCTTGAGGCCGGACGGCGTATCAAAGGCACCTACCGCCGAGTGGTCGTTTGGCTCGAAGACAAGCAGGAAGCAATGGAACTACTGACCAATCGCTTCGACTTGTCTGCCCATACTATCGCAGAGATTTACAAACAGCGCTGGCAAATCGAACTGTTCTTCAAGGCCATCAAGCAGAACTTACGTGTGAAGACCTTTGTAGGCACCTCAGCTAATGCAGTAAAGATCCAGATTTGGACAGCATTGATCGCCATACTCCTAGTCAAATACCTCCAGTTCAAAAGTCGTATGGCTTGGTCGCTCTCAAACCTCGTCGCTCTACTGCGATGGAACTTGTTTACACACAGAAACCTGTGGAAGTGGATTGATGATCCCTTCTATCGGAGTAATCCACCTCCGGATGATGAGCTCGCACAAGCCGTCTTGGACGGCATATCTTTATAACGAAAGAAAATCGCCAGTCATCATTTTGAAAATTGCAGACAATGAGCGTTCAGCCCACTAAATCAGACTAGCCTTTAAGCCATTATTTGCTGTTTTGTTCCCAAGGAGATGGGGTACACCGAAAAAGGGTCATGTCGTTATGTTTATAATTTACATGTTGTATGTCTAGTGAGATTTTTGTGAAATGGCGCGCAGTTTGCGAATCAAGAAGACAGGAAGGTAGAACTGAAGTGTATCAAAAATTGATTATAAATATAACGACATTTGCCGATTTTTAGCGACTAAAGGAACAAAACAAGGGCAACTAAAGATAAATCAGCCGAACAACTCACTATGTGAGCCAGTGCGAACAAGGATCAATGCCCCGTTCTCGATTTTGTAGATCAACAGCCAATCTGGAGACAGGTGACATTCTCGGTGTCCCACGTAATTTCCAGTTAAAGCATGATCAAGATTACGCTCTGGTAAGGGTTTTTCGGCTTGGAGCGAGTCAATCACCTTGCCCAGCTTTTGCATGTCCTTCTGCTGACGCGCAGCCTTCTTGACCTCTTTCTTAAAGCAAGTGGTCGCTCGAACTTCTAACATTTGACGTCCAGTTTGTCGAACATATCCGCCGCAGAATCAAACTTTTCCAGCTTTTCGGGATGCTTGGCCTCTTCCATCGCTTCAAGTGTTTCTTGGTTCGGAAGATGGCGCATAAAGTCGATCACCTTGCCTTTTTCACTTTCAGGTAAGCGCGTGATTTCTTCGATGATTTCTGCTGCATTCATGTTCATAAGCTTCGTTGAGGTTTACAGGTTTTTCAAGCCTGAATGTTACTGACTTTTTTAAGACGTACCAAAATAGCACCGAAAAAGGGTCATGTCGTTATGTTTATAATTTTTGATCTTCCTGTCTTTTGTCCGATCAACACACAAAGGCAAAAATTAGGGACAGGCTATAAAATTAGGTTAATTATGGCAGCCTATATAGACCTAAACCCAGTGAGAGCGAATATTGTCGAGGATCCGAAAGAGTATCGCTTTTGCGGTTATGCCGAAGCAGTTGCTGGAGAAGATAGGGCGAAGCTTGGACTGGTTCTTATTTGGTCAGATTCAATGAAGTTGAAGGGAATGAAGGATGAGAGCCATTCCTTTGACGATGTGTTATCGGCCTATCGTATGCTTATCTTTGGTAAAGGTTCCAGTCCATGGACGCATAAAGGCAAATTGATTACGCATGAAGCAGCGGTGGAAGTGCTGGAAAAACAGCAAGGGCAATTGCCAAAGACAATTTTGCTGCGTTGTCGCGTACGCTATTTTACTGATGGAGCAATCTTGGGCTCCACGGAATTTGTTCGTGGCTTTACGGGCGCTTGGCAACGGGAACGCGATCGTAAGTATCCTCCCAAAGTCAATCCGATGCGTGGTTCCGGCTGGGGCGATCTGGCGGTCATTCAGGGTCTACGGCGGCAGATTTTTGGATGATTATCGTCCTGAGTTACTCGCTATGATACGGTTGGCTATCTCGTTCACCAGTTTATTGGTTTCAATATATTTTTCTGACTGAGCTTCGGCGAGAAATTCGAGGCCGTCCAAGAGTGAGGATACGTTTTTTACAAGTGCTGCTTTGGCTTCGGCTTTGGTGGGAATGTCTTTTTTTGATTCAACTTCGTTGCGTTGCTGAAGTATATTAGAAAACCGTTCCTGTAATCTTTTTAGTTGTGCAAGCCATTCGCCAACTCCAAGTTTTTCGATATCGAGGCGCGCTTTTTCGGTATCCAAATCTTCAAATAAAGAATGCATCAAAGAGGATTGTACAGTAAGCACTTCCTTGTAGAGTTGTATTCCATGTTTGCGAATGATTGCCAACAAGTTGCTGGAAGCCTGTTTTGCCGCTGGATCCCATTCTTTATATTGAAAAACCTCAATATACTTTCGAAATCCGATAAAGGCCTGATCGCGTTGCAAATCTGCGTTATTTATTTGTTCGGTGAGTTCTTCTTTACGATCACTGGCGATCACAAGTATGGCTCTGCTAATCGGTTCCTTAAGGTTTTCCAGTGAACTGTTGAGTAAAGAGTTATCAGAATGTTTTACTGAAACTGTTTTAACGCAATAATTGGCAAGTTCCAGAATAGTTTCGATGGAAAGCAATGAGAAAGAGATTTTTTCAGCACGCATTTAATGTTGGTCTTATATCTTAGAGAAGTGCACATGATTAGGTTTATTTAAACTGCTTATGCAAGCATATGTTACCGTAAATCAAAATTGCAACTTATCTAAAATGAAATAAAACATAGATATTGACCCGGATATATCTTTTCCCCTTATTGGACAATTTCCCTATCTGAATCCTATCAAGCAGGATATTATTTTATGAGTACAATAAAAACTGAGGTACACGATATCAACGAAACGCGTAAAAAGATAAACGTGGAGGTTCCCGCTGCTGAAATCGCTAATTTACAGAAACAAATAATTCAGGAATTTCAGCGAGAGGCGAAAATCCCCGGGTTTCGTCCAGGCAAAGCTCCAGAAAGTGTTGTTTCCACGCGTTATGCTAAGGAACTTAAGTCCGAACTCGCGAAGCGTGTAATTACCAAGGCTTATCAGGAAGGTGTCGGCAATGCGGATTTTGAGATATTCAGCGTTGTTGAGTCGAGTGATGTCGAGGTGATTCCGGATAAGGATGCAAGCGCCAGTTTTACGGTCGATGTGCTCAATGATTTCGCGCTTCCGCACTACGAAGGTCTTAAAGTTACTGTCAAATCAACTAAGCCATCCGATGAAGAAGTGGATGCTTTGATCAATCAAATGCTCGGTCAACGAGCAGAATTCAAAACGGTTGAGAAAGCAGTTGAAATGGGCGATTACGTGAAATGTTCTTACGAAGGCAAAATTGGAGACGAACAGATTGCCGACATCGTTCCCGACAAACCCATATGGGGAACACAAAAAAATACCTGGGAAGAAGCCGGTACTGAACATCCTTATGGCGTTCCTGCAATTGTTAAAGGCCTTGTCGGTATGAAAGCAGGCGATAAAAAAGAGGTCACGATGGATTTTGCCGCTGATTTCAAGATTGAGGCCCTGGCTGGCAAACAAGCAGTTTATGCCCTGGAAGTTGAAGAAGTTCGCGAAAAAATTCTGCCCGAAATGGATGAAGCTTTTTTCGAAAGCATCCAAGTAAAAAATAAAGCCGAACTGCGTGAGCGCATCAGTGAAAACATTGAAAACCAGAAGAAGCAGCAAAATGCTGCGGATGAACGTCAACAAATTACAGATCAGCTGTTAGCCAGTGTCGATTTTCCTATACCCGAAAGTGGTATTGAAGGCGAGCGCAATGAAATACTGCGTGAGTTCATGCAACGCCAAATGCAGCAGGGCGCTTCTGAGTCCGACTTTGAGTCGCAAAAAGAACAACTGCACGAAGAAGCAGGTAAATCTGCAAATAGCCGCCTTAAAGCACGCCTTATTTTGAACAAAATTGCTTTAAAAGAAAATGTTCAGGCAGATCAGGAAGCCTTCGGTCGATTGATCCTTTTTGAAGCTCAGCAAACAGGCCAGAAACCAGAGAAACTCGTAAAAGAACTCCAAAAAGACCAGATCCGTTTGAATCGTATGCGCAGTGACATTATTCTACAAAAGACTTTGGATTTAATTTTGGAAAAGGCAGACCGCGGAACAAAATCTGAAACCACCGCTACTGATGAAACTGCTGACACTGCTAAGGCCTGAATCCGTAAACATATTAAAAGTAACCTTATAACAAAAATCTAATATTGTGAGCTACGTTCCACTACCCACAGTCTATGAGCGCGAAGGACGCAACGAGCGCGCCTGGGATATCTATAGTCGTCTTCTGCGCGATCGCATTATTTTCATCGGCACACCGATTAACGACTTCGTTGCCAATGCCGTAGTCGCTCAGATGTTGTTTCTTCAGATGGAGGATCCTAAGAAAGACATTAGCCTTTACATCAATTCGCCGGGCGGTAGCGTAACGGACGGCATGGCGATCTACGACACGATTAATTTCCTGCAATGTGATGTCGTCACTTACTGTGTTGGTCAAGCTGCCAGCATGGCAACTTTGCTGCTTGCAGCAGGCACGAAGGGTAAACGCTATGCATTGCCCAATAGTCGTGTTATGATGCATCAACCAATGGGCGGTGCAACCGGGCAGACATCCGATATCTCTATTGCCGCTAAGGAAATTCTCCGCTGGCGTACGCAAATGAACAAATTAATCGCCCATCATACAGATAAGACCGAAGAAGAAATTTCAGCCGACTCGGATCGCGATTTTTACCTGACTGCACATGAAGCAGTCGAATACGGTATTGTCGATAAGGTGATTGAGAGAAAGCAAGGTGAATAGAACCTAAAAATCCTTACCTGAATGGCAAAATCTACACGCATGACTTTTTGTTCATTTTGTGGCAAAGCACAAAATGAAGTACGCAAGATGATCGCAGGGCCTGCAAATGTACACATTTGCGATTCCTGCGTCTCCGTCTGTAAAACGATCATCGATCGAGAACTCACGGATCTGTCCATTCACAAAAAAGGCAGAGGAGCCGCGAAACAGTCGCGTAGTTTATTTAATCTTCTAAAACCTGCTCAGATCACAGCAGAACTAGATCAGTATGTCATCAGTCAGGATTATGCAAAACGCACACTGGCAGTTGCGGTTTACAATCATTACAAACGGTTGCGTTCAGAAAATCGCATTCAAGAAATCGAGGAATTTGCTGAGTTAGATGAAACGTATGCCGATATCCAGGTTGAAAAAAGCAACATTCTATTACTGGGACCTACTGGAAGTGGCAAAACACTACTTGCTCGAACGCTTGCGAAAATGCTCGACGTACCCTTTGCCATTGCCGATGCAACCACTCTGACTGAAGCTGGGTATGTCGGTGAAGATGTTGAAAATATTGTTTTACGACTGTTGCAGGCGGCTGAATACGATGTAAAGAAGGCAGAATGTGGGATTATTTACGTCGACGAAATCGACAAAATTGGGCGCAAAACAGACAATGTCTCCATCACCCGAGACGTCTCAGGTGAAGGTGTACAACAGGCGTTGCTCAAGATTTTGGAAGGCACTGTCTGCAACGTACCACCACAGGGTGGTCGCAAGCATCCCAATCAGGAATACATACAACTGGATACGTCAAACATCCTCTTCATCTGCGGTGGAGCCTTTGTAGATCTGGAGAAAATTGTACAAACCCGTGTTGGTTCAAAAGCAATGGGTTTCGATACCACCCACAATTTGCTTAACAACGAATTGTCTATGGGCAAGCTGCTTCGCGATGTTCAGCCCGAAGACCTGGTTCATTTTGGAATGATTCCCGAGTTTATCGGACGACTGCCAATGATTGCAGTTCTGGATGAATTAACAAAGTCCGACCTTGAGTTTATTTTACAAAAAACGAAGAATTCCCTAATCAAACAATACGGCAAACTTTTCATGATGGAAGGTGCCCGTTTGACCATTACAGCCGATGCCATAAGCGCGGTTGCTCATAAGGCTATTGAACTGAAAACAGGCGCCCGTGCGCTTCGCTCCATTATGGAACATATCATGCTGGATGTGATGTATGACCTTCCTCAACTTGAAAATGTTGATGAGGTCATCATCAATCGTGAGGTCGTTGAAGGGCACGAAAAACCAACCATCAAATTTAAGAAAACGCTTAAAACAAAAGCAGAAGAGAAAACGTCTGACGATGAACGTGACAGTTCCGCAGACGCAGCCTGATGGAAGATATAGTCAGATGTTCAATCAGCTTCTGCCCTCAAAAGTGTAAGTAGACTTCTTGTCAGACGTTACTTAGTTCTTGCTTTTTAAAGCGGTTGACATTCCTTAATTTTTCAAAATCAACGGTAATTATGGTCAATACTTCAAAGTCACAGTGCACATCACACGGATGGTTGGATTCGCTTGCAATCAGCATGTCAGTTATCTGTGCGGTACATTGTTTGTTAACGCCTCTTTTACTCGTTTTGTTTCCCATCGTTGCGACCACCTTCTGGGTGCACCAAGATTTTCATCTTTGGATGCTTTTGTTTGTACTGCCGACAACCAGCATGGCTGTTTTTCTTGGCTGTCGAAAACATAAAGATAAATTTGTTATGGGCTTAAGCTCCATTGGCCTAGCGCTCTTGTTTGCCGTATGCATATTCGAATCGTTTTTTCACGCTGGCTCTTTGCTGCAACATAGCTCTGAGTGCCTTAAGTGCACACAGGGTGAAATGTCGGATCATTTTACCATAACAACGCTTGCAAACATCCTTGGCGGTATTCTTCTAGCGAGCGCGCATATACGCAATTACCTTTTGTGCAGAAGTTCTAACTGCACACATGATTTGTTGGACGCTGAACATTAAACGTCGAACACTCAAATTTCGAAGTTAAAAGTTCATAGAGCTTTCTGCTCGACGATCAGCACCTGGCGGTTATGTCTTTCACCATGGGTTCAACGACGGTATTTACAGTAGCTAATCAGAAGGGAGGCGTTGGTAAGACAACGACTGCCGTCAACCTGAGTTACGCATTGGCGGATAAAGGAATACGCACCTTGCTGGTGGATCTGGATCCGCAGGCAAATGCGACAAGCGGGCTTGGATTGGAAAAAGAAGAGGGTGGCAGTTTGTATGGCCCGCTTTGTGGCGAAGGCACCGCGCTGGAAAAGATTCAACCGGTAAAAAGTAGCAAACATCTGTACATACTTCCTTCGGAAGTAGATATGGCAGCGATTGAGATCGAGCTGGTTCAACATGAAAACTATCTGTCGCAGCTCAGGATGTGTCTGGAACCCGTCCGTCAATCAGGTGATTTCAGAGCGATTATACTAGACTGTCCGCCGGCGTTGGGGATGCTCTCGATGAACAGTCTGGCGGCTGCGGATTATCTGTTAATTGCTCTGCAATGCGAATACCTTGCGATGGAAGGGCTTGGGCAAATACTTAAAGTGGTTGATAAACTGCGGGATGCAGGTGTTAACAATCATCTAGCCTTAGGTGGTATTCTGATGACGATGTTTGATCAACGCACCAATCTTGCTAATCAGGTTGTTCAGGAAGTGCGCGAGCACTTTAAGGACGATGTTTTTCGCACGGTTATTCCACGATCAGTGCGCATGAGCGAAGCGCCCAGTTTTGGGCAGTCAATCTTCGAGTACGATCCAAACAGTAGCGGTGCGTTCGCCTACAGTCAATTTGCGGCAGAGGTGATCAAGCGTTTTCAGCTTCGGAAGTAATGATCGGATTTCAAAAAACATAGCGCTGTGCGGGCCCTGCTACACTCTACAAGCTTCGCCGAATATGCCTCGTACCGCACAAATGTTCTAACGCTTTTGCCATAAAGATGAAACACCATGACCGAGCCAGCCGCAGACCGAGTCCCCAACCTTCCATTGTTGAATGATTTCTGCGATTACCTGACTCTGGAGCGCCGTGTTTCGAAATACACTGTGCGCAACTACCGGAAGGCGGTAGAGAATTTTGTCGACTGGATGACGCAGCATGGCAGATGGCAAGGCGAATTTTCAACAGTCATTCAGCTGGATGTGCGATCGTATCTAATCGAAGAAGGCCGTCGACTGGCCCGTCGTACGTTGCATAATCATGTTTCTGGTCTGCGCGCGTTTTATCTATTTTTACGTCAGCGCGGAATCGTCGAGGCCAATCCGTTCACCGGAGTTGCTTTGCCCAAGCTGGACATACCATTGCCGAAGTTTTTAAGCGAGTCACAGATGCAAGCGTTGCTGGAAGCGCCGGTTCAACTTTGGAAAGACGGGAAGCTGGGCGAATTTGAAGCCTTTCGCGATACGCTTATCATGGAATTATTGTATGGGGGCGGACTCCGCGTAAGTGAGTTCTGCGGGTTGAATTACGAACACATTGATCTGGGCCAGGGAGTTGCCCGTGTGATCGGTAAGGGTAACAAGGAGCGGCTTTGCCCGATGGGGCCCGTGGCGCTGCGCTGTCTGAATACATTTGCCGATCGGTTTGATCTTTCGAAGGAGCTGGATTCGCCGGTTGTATGTCAGCGCAACGGCCGGCCGATGGAACCGCGGCAAGTGCAGAAGCTTCTGAAAGTGCATCTCGCCGCTGCCGGATTACCGCTCGATATGACACCGCACAAGCTGCGTCATTCCTTTGCAACGCATATGCTGGACAACGGCGCCGATTTACGAATCGTTCAGGAGCTGCTGGGGCATGCCAGTCTCTCGACGACACAGCTCTACACTCATGTTTCCATCGCTCGACTCAAAGAAGCGCATAAGCAGGCGCACCCTCGTGCCTAGGTTTTTTTTCCGTCCAACGCTGTAGCAACGGCGCTCTGTCGCCATTTCTGCATCATCCACATAAAGAGCTTCGACAAAGCGAAGCTGCCAAAAAATACTTGATAAAATTATAGGTTGGTCCAAAAGAGGATTATTCTAAAACTGTAAGTTTTTAGAGCTGCCTGCGTTTCTTATGGTTGTTATGAGTATTATTGCCACATTGTTTCAAATTGTTATCGCCCTAGGCATTTTTAATGTATGGCTGTTGCGTTCCTCAAGAACAACGCCTTACCGGGGAAAAGATGCGCCTTCACTCAAGTCCGAATTTGCTGCGTATGGATTGCCTGAGTGGATGTATTACACGGTGGGTGTCCTTAAGCTTTCAGCGGCGGTTGCACTGCTTTTAGGTATTCTCATACCATGGTTAGTTACGCCTGGTGCCGCTCTAATGGCGGTACTTATGTTGGGCGCTGTTGTTATGCATCTACAAGTCAGCGATCCGATCAGTAAATTTGTACCTGCTTCAGTCATGCTACTGATGTCGGTTTTTCTACTTGTTTTTTAGAGTAACTGAGTCGCAATCCACCCGCAGACAAGCATGTAAAAGGCTGCCGGCAAACAGCGAAACCAGTTATCCTTTATTTTGATTCGCACGCCGAGTCCACTGGCCATTTGCAAGGAAAGACCAGCTGCAGCAAGGCCGGCGATCTGAGGAATCAGTAGTCCTACAATCAAACCAGTCGCTCCCAGTAATTGCAATTTGCCCGTAAGTTCTCGGAAGTTTGCAAGGCCGTAACGTTCGAACTCAGCGACCATGAATTCTGTCTTCAGGCAGCTCCAGCCGAATAGGTAGAAGGAGAGGGCGCAAAAGAGTATGGCGATAGATAGATAACTCATGATTGTGCGCCTTTTATGTACTTTGTAATACGGTCCATCAACATCAGATGCTGTTCCGGGTTATGAAACGAACCAGCGCCATGAGGTGGTTCTTCAATGGAGGATGAATCTTTTTTAAGCCCATGGACGACTTTGCGCGAAGTGTCTGTTTCGTAGCTAATCTGATAGCCGTTACCATCCGGGTTTTTCATTGCAAAGATGTTTTTTGCGTACCGTTTCATTTAGTGTCTATAATTTTTGAAAATGCTTATTATTTGATCAGAATACGCAATCAGGTAAGTTTTTCCAGTAAGTCCCGATGTTTCTGCCTATGGGATCAACATTTACTTATAAATCAGAAGTCTATTTTGATGAATTGGACGGACTGGGTGTTTTGCACCACACGCGCTATTTGTTGCATCTTGAACGAGCACAGCAGAAATTCTTCGAACACTTGCTGGGTGTCGATGATTTTAATGTAGATCGCGACGAAGACATTTATGTGGTTGTCCACAGTCTTGAGTCCCGTTTTCGCCAGCCGTTCCGCACTCCCGGACTAATTCGAGTTGAGTACACAATACAACGTATTCGGAGCAGTGGTGTTACAATGGCCTTCAAAATTTGCGACCCGGAATCAGATGTAGTTTACTGCGATGGTACGCGAACGGTCTGCAAATTGTCCGCTAAGACACATCAACCAGCTCCCTGGACTGAACCGTTTCGCGCAGCGATGGAGCGATTTTAAAGTGAAAAGCAGCTACTTTTTTACAAACACTTTACGACGCTAAGACGGGAACTTCAAATTCGCGTTACAACCCCGGGCATATGTGGTCAGCGAAAGCAATATCAAGCTTTCCGACGTGAGCACCTTGGTCAACAGGAGTCAGCTGAATCCGTGTAACCTTGTGATATTTTTGGTATACACAAAACGACCAATCTATGCTCTATTAAACACATGAAACCAATCAACACTATCAATATTGAAAAACGAGCCTCTCAGGAACGTGGTGAAACCAACATCGGCTGGCTTAGTAGTAAACACAGTTTTTCCTTTGGCGGATACATGGATCCGATGTACGTCGGATTTCGCAATCTCAAAGTGATCAATGAAGACAAAGTTGCACCTGGAAAGGGGTTTGGGAATCACCCACATCGGTCGATGGAAATTTTTAGTTATGTCGTCGAAGGTGAACTTGCGCACAAAGACAGCCTGGGGAATGGTCGCGTCATAAAAGCAGGAGAATTTCAATACATGAGTGCTGGCTCGGGTGTATCACACAGTGAGTTCAATCCACAGGCTGACAAGCCAACACACTTTATACAGGTATGGATACAACCGAGCGAGCAAGGTGGTGATCCACGTTATCAGGACTTTGATACGTCTGCAAAACGCGTCAAAAACAGCCTGTTTCTGATGGCCTCACCGGATGGAAGAGAGGACTCCGCAGCGATACGTCAGAATGCCCAGATCTATTTTGGCGATCTTGAGTCGGGCGCAGCAATCGACCTTCCTATAGACGATAACTATCCTTATGCCTGGATCCAGATGATCAAAGGCGAAATAAGTATTGAAGATGTCAATTTCGAAGCTGGAGATGGCGCGGCAATCGAAGGGAATGCCTTCACAATCAACGGAACCAAAGATGCTGAGTTTCTTCTCTTCCGTCTTAGCTAGATATCTCTCAACACGGATCAATGCGAATGACGCATTTTGATCTCTAATCCTTGTTTTACCAAAGAAGTTCTATTGTGCGTAGTAATCTTCTAGAACTGTCTTATCAATGAATTCGAGCGCTTTCTCATGAGTAGCTTCCGGTTTAATCGGTGGAGCAAATCCTGCTTCATACGCTTCTTTCCAGCGCAGAGCACAAAGACACCAGCAGTCACCGGCTTTCAATCCCGGAAACTGATATTCCGGTCGTGGTGTGCTCAGGTCATTGCCGCATAATTGGGTAAATTTGAGAAATTCATCGGTTATTACAACGCAAACGATATGGCTGCCCGTGTCCATTTGTCCCGTGTTGCAATAGCCATCACGATAGAAACCAGTCATTGGATCTGTACAGCAGGATTTTAATTCTGTCCCCAGGATATTTCTCACTATTTCTTTAACCATAACGATTCATCAAATGAATTATAATTATGATTCGTCCGTTTAAATACACAAATACCCACGGTCATTTCTTAGGCTAAAAGAGATGTTGACGAGTCTTTTACTGTTTTGAACTATCAGCCACATGAAATCGAACAGGAAATTAAGTCGCTTGGCTATACTGTTATGTATCATGCTGGTATCCTTGCTGTCGCTTGCTTCGGTTTCGCCTCAAATCCACGCATGGGTATTTCATGGTGGAAACTGTATTGCTGATGCGCATACGAAGACGCATTCGATTTGCGGGGGATTGCCGCATGCATCGGAAGAGCCTGCATCTCAGCCAGCTGATGCGCCTGACAAGGAGGACGCATTTTGTCCCGTTGTTTTATTTGGAGAAGGTGTTACGCTCACGGATAGTTCTGTGGTTCAGTTGCCTGAGGGTCTTGCCGTTGTCGCATCAATTGAAGCTAAACCTGACACAGTGTTGACAAGCTCCTTTAAGAGCAATGTTCAGGCTCGTGCGCCCCCGGTTAGTTAGTTGTAAAATAAGGTAGTGCAGGCGAGCTCCTGCTACGCTTTGTAAGCTTCGCAGAATATTGCCCCGTGCCGCGAATGTATGGACGCGTTTGCCATGAAGGCGTACGCGGGCAGTGCTGCGTTAACTAAGATTAGATGCAAGCGGGCGTTGGAACGTTGCTGCATGATCTTCCGCAAAAATGTCCCAACACAAAAACCACATCCACTTACAGCTAACTATGAAATTTAAAACTTTTGGAATTTACTTATTTGCATTCTCGAGTGCAGCCACACTTTTCGGTCATGGAGGAGATGACGAAACAACACAAATTTATGAACTGGAGCCGATGGTCGTCGAATCCTCACCGCTGGCTACCGAAGTCGCCGATCTTACACAAACCTGGTGCGTTCATGAAGGCGAAGAGCTGGATTGGTTGAGGGCGCAGACGATCGGCGAGACCTTGGCTTTTGATGCCGGAATAGCCCAGTCTTACTACGGTCCCAATGCTAGCCGACCGATCATTCGTGGGCTGGGCGATCAGCGAGTCCGCATGTTGCAGAATGGGCTCGACGTGTTTGATGTGTCAGCGTCGTCGGTTGATCATGCCGTTGCCGTCGATCCGATGCTGATTGAGCGAGTCGAAGTCCTTCGTGGTTCCTCAGCCTTGCTCTATGGGGCCAATGCAATTGGCGGTGTCGTAAATACCATTGACCGGACGATCCCCAGTCATACACACGGCGAGCCTGTATATGGTCAGTTTCGAACTGAATATACTGGAGTCAATTACGGCTTGAACACGGGCGCTGTTGCATTTGCCGAAGTGGGTTCTTTTGTATTTCAGGCCAACGGCACTTTTCGGGAGACTGAGGATTATGATGCTCCCGATTTTCGACTTCCTGATGGTACGCGAGCGGATTCGGTTGCCAATAGTGAATCTGAAACTCGGACGGGTGGTTTTGGCGGATCCTATTTCTTTGAGAATGGCTACGTTGGAGCTTCGTACTCGCACTTTGATACGCTCTATGGTGTTCCCAACGAAGAAGCGCCAACCATTGATCTGGAGCGTAAGCGTTTTGAACTGAGAGGTGCAATTGCTCCAGAATCTCTGGAATGGATCGATAATATAGAACTTCAATTTGCCTACGGTGATTATATTCATGATGAAATAGAACCGAATGGGGAAATCGCAGTTACCTTTGAACGTGAAGGTTTGGAGAGTCGTGCTGCGGTCTTGCACAGTTTTGGGGATCTGGAGGGCGTCTTTGGTTTTCAGGGCAATTTCGATGAGCTTAGCGTCAATGGTGAAGAAAATTTCTTTGCCGGTGAATCCGGAGTAAACCCAGAAATTACTGAAGAAGATTCTCAACGACTGGCGCTCTTTGTAATGGAGGAATATACGCTGACATCGAAATTAATATTAAATGGAGGGTTGCGTCTGGAGTCCTTAACACGACAGCTTAAAGGTGCTGAAAATCGCGATGATTTCACTACAAGCGCGAGCACAGGTGTTGTTTTCAAATTTGCAGAAGGGTGGTCTCTTGGCGGTAACCTTAATTACACCGAACGTGAGCCTGAAACGGCTGAATTGTTTAGTGACGGTCCACACCTCTCAACGAGTGCCTTTGAAATTGGTGATCCGGCGTTGGATAAAGAGATTGCCTATGGAGTTGAAGCTATCCTGAGACGTACCGAAGGTGACTTAACCGGAGCGTTTTCTGCCTTTTACACGCACTTTGCTGACTTCATTTTTCTTTTCGACACGGGTACTGTAGACTTTGAAGGTGAAGACCTTACAGGACGTACGTACCAAGCCGTCTCAGCTGAGTTCTACGGTCTGGAAGCTGAAGTCGAGTGGAGTGTCTTAGAGGCGGAAGACTGGACGGTTGACCTGCGTGGTTTCAGTGATGTGATTTGGGCAAAAAATATCAGCGACAACACGGATTTGCCGCGTACTCCGCCCTGGCGTGTCGGCACGGGCGTTAGTGTTAAATATCGTGATTTTTCACTGTTTACAGATGTTACTCACACGGGAGAACAGAGAAAGACAGCACTTGGAGAAGATTCTACTGGCAGCTACACAATCGTGGGAGTGCGCGCCGCTTACACTTGGAAAACAGATCACGCCGAGAGCGAACTCTTTGTCAGGGTCAACAACCTGACCAACGACCTTGCCCGGGTGCACACCTCATTTCTACGCGATACGGCGCCTCTGCGCGGAAGAGCCGTGGATGTCGGGGTAAATGTTCGATTCTAAGGGGTGCAATTTTAATTTTTAGCAGTCGTGGGTTGTCGCCGCCTCGCTCTGTCGAGGCGTTGGTTCTACAAGAACGGCGACTGAGCGCCGTTGCCACAACACATAACGAAGTTTTGCTACAAATTAAAATGACACCTGTTTCTAAACTCTGTGAACATCGAACGCTGAACTCTAAACGTCGAACTTTGAATGTCAGGTAGCGCAACACCTGCACCGGTGCGGATTTGGGTTGTGCTGGACGTTCGTGCACTACGAATTCCATTCTCAACATGAAACGCCTCAAAAGAGCGAGGCTGTTACAAAGTACTATAGCTAAGTATGTAATTATATGGACACATGATTCTTATCCAAAATGGTAGCGCAGGCGCGTCCCCGCGCCGCACGAACGTTTGAATGCTCAGGCTTACGCGACGC
>CAWUII010000060.1:0-15969 GCA_963922575.1 uncultured Opitutia bacterium | reverse complement strand
AGCGGCTCCACTCAGGAAGGCATTGATGAATAACTTGGATCTACTATAAGGTTAACATCTGCAATCAAAACCATCTCAGTATTAGGGGTGGCCTCCGCTTTGATGCCATTGCTTGGAAAAGCAAAATCGCAGGGTGTAAAAACCATAGACTGTGCATATTGCATATGCATATTTTGTACATTGGGAAGATTACCCACACAGCCGGCAATTGCTACAAAACATTCATTTTCAATAGCTCTTGCATGAGCGCAGGTACGAACTCTTGAATAGCCATTTTGAGTATCTGTAAAAAATGGAACAAAGAGAATATCCATGCCTTCATCTGCTAGAATGCGCCCTAACTCCGGGAATTCCACATCATAACAAATCAAAATACCAACCTTGCCGCAATCCGTATCAAAAGTGCTTATGTTATTACCGCCAACAGTCCCCCAAACCAATTTTTCATCGGGTGTTACATGCAGTTTCTCATATCGATCCAGGCGACCATCTCTGTGACAGAGGTATCCAATATTGTACAAATTTCCATCAATTACCTCAGGCATACTGCCTGTGACGATATTGATATTATAGGAAATAGCCATTTTCTGTAATTCATCCACTACAGGCTGGGTGTATTCTGCCAATTTGCGCATCGCTGCCGCATTTTCAAGATGGTTGAAATGAGCCATCAGTGGTGCATTGAAAAACTCTGGAAATAGGGCAAAATCGCTATTATAACTACCTAGACAATTGATGAAATATTCCACTTGTACCATCAATTGTTCCTGATTGGCATAAGGTCGCATCTGCCATTGAATTAAACCCAGACGCACCTCTTTTCTGTGGATTTCGGGTTGTTTGTTTTTAGGTTCATAATAGATATTAAACCATTCCAATAAAACTGCATTTTCGCTGGAATCATTATCTCCCTCTAAATAACCTTTTAAAATGAGTTTAGGTGAAAAATCATTCGATATCTGAAAATCCAAAACTGGGTCATGAATCTCCTTTGCGCGGACTTTTTGGATGTATTCCTTGGGGGTTAATTTATCGGCATGCTTGTGATAATTTGGGATACGTCCACCAAGTATAATGCCTTTAAGGTTCAGCTGTTCACAAAGTTCTTTTCTGTACTCATACAAACGACGGCCCAATCTTAGTCCTCTGAATTCAGGTTTTATGACAACATCCAACCCATATAACATATCGCCATTAGTGGTATGCCTGTCAAAACTACCACTGGTCGTTACATCTTCATAATTGTGTTGTCCCACGAATTCATCGTGTTTGACAACAATAGAGAGGGCACAGCCTACAACTTCTCCATTCACTTTTACAGAGACTTGCCCCTCAGGAAATTTATCTAACAAACAGCGGATCTCTTCTTCTTTCCAAAAAGGATCTTTTAATCTTGGATAAGACCGGAGCATTATGGATTTCAAAGATTGATAATCCAACATGCTCAAATAACTTAATTCAACATTAGTGATATTTTCCATGATAATTTATTCTGTGAAATAAAAATCAAAAGCCACAGTTATCACATAAAAATGCTGTAAAGATGGCAATCCTCAATGTTTAAGGTATCTGTGGGTTAATTGATCGTAAAAGCCAAAATTGAAGAATGGTGTATTCATTGTGGTTTGCCACACCTGGGATAAATCATCGGATCGACTTATCACACCTTTTCAATCAGTTCACGCCATTTCTCGACGGTCTTCTTTTGTTTTTGTAGTCACTTACATCAATGACTTCAGCGGTATCTACATCGCCCTCTCCAGCATCAACTGGAAATGCAAAGGCTTGTTTTTGCTTAATGTGCTGTCCTCGGCGCTTTGTTTGAGTACAGGCAGGAGCAACGCACATTTTGGAACCCATGTGCGGGGATACATTGGGTGATCGCTGCGGTGAAATTGACTGCATGCAACGAAACAATCCATCCGCACAAAGAATGTGCAAATGGGGTTGCCAGCCCAGATATTCCGCAAAAGTGTGAATGTCCAGAATCATGCCGGCTTGGCTATCCGACAGCCGCAGTTGCTAGCACCGTAATATTTACTGACTATCGGCAACCGCAGTTATGATCGCACTTGCGTGAATACCCAGTCCGCGCCCGACATCCGTAAGCCGTTCGCCGCTGGTTGCCGTTATGCAAACATCGGCGATTTCGAGCTCTAGCAACCCCGATATGGATTCGCGCAATTCCGGAACACTGGGAGCGATCGGCGGCCGTTCACATTCCAGTGCAATGGAAACATGTGTCAGGCGCCACTCGCCGAGACTTTCCAACGCTACCTTTAAGTACTCTCGACTGTCGGTAATTCCGCGACGACACATCTCGTCGGCGACGGAACCAATCACAGTGACACCGGTTATACCACTAATCGCATCGGTTACCGCATGCAGGATAACATCTGCATCGCTGTTGCCCTCTAAGGGCGGCGCATTTTCAAGATGTACCCCGCCAAGCATTAATGGTTTGTTCGAATCGCCTTCAACAAAGCGGTGGCTATCCAGCCCCAATCCAGTTTTTACTTTCACCGTCTAGAGCTCAGGAAAAAAACGTGCTTTCTCCGCTGCGGCAGCTTCCGGGCCGTCGGATGCATGTGCAATATTACGCATTTTGTCCGTACCCAGATCACCGCGTATTGTCCCTTTGGGAGCAGTGGCGGAGTCTGTCGGCCCAAGCAGCTCGCGCACTTTTGTGATCACGTTATCACCGCGAAGTATCAGAACCATCACCGGTCGTTGACTCATAAACGCTGCGATGTCTGGAAAAAAAGGAAGCTCTGCAATATGTGCGTAGTGCTCTCCCAGAATCGCATTGTCCAGTTGCATCATTTTTGATGCAACAATATCAAAACCTGCTTTTTCAAAACGCGAGAGGACTTGGCCAACAATACGCTTCTCAATGCAGTCAGGTTTAAAAATAACCAGTGTTTCTTCCATAACACCAGACACAATTCTATATTCTTAAATATTCAACCCTCAAAATTAATTAAGCCCTGGGAGAACTTCGAATGGGTGGGAGGTGAGATCAGGACATGGTATACAGTTTAGGTTCATGACATAGGTAACAGTGTGTGCTGTATTGTATCTGGAAAATATGTGGATGGCCCAATGATCCTGTTACTTTGATCAAAAATGGTAAAGCAACAAACTTGCAGACAAGCAGGCTCAGAAAGTTGCTTGGTTGCTTCGACTCATAGAGGATCTGAATAGTGTACCTGCTCAATACTGGAAAAAGTTGACGAATACAGACGATATTTGGGAGGCCAGAATTCAGTTTGGAGGCGTCTTGATTAGATAGCATTCGCACATGTTTCTATTGCGTAATCTAAACCTTAAATTCAATCGTACCTCTTTTTTGAACTTGATAAACCATGAAGTGATACTTTATGGTTTGTTGTTATGGATTTAGAGTTGGTTACAAAAAAGAAAGAAGAATTGGATGCACATCGCCCGCTTCCGCCTGAGCTTGTACGTAACTTGGAGGAATGGTTTCTGGTTGAATTGACCTACACGAGTAATGCTCTGGAAGGAAATACACTATCGCGTAAGGAGACGGCGGCAGTTGTAGAAAAAGGTCTTACGGTTGGGGGCAAGACGTTGGTGGAGCATCTTGAGGCGACAAACCATTTTGAGGCCCTGAAAGAGGTGCTTCGGCTATCGCAAACGCCGACCGATCGGCTTCGAAACGCCGATGTGTTGCAACTACATGAAACGGTGTTGCATGGCATTGATGATACAAATGCCGGACACTATCGAACGATTCCCGTTCGGATTTCGGGTTCATCAGTCGTTTTGCCTAATCCGGTGAAGGTGCCTGACTTGATGGAGGCATTCATCCAATGGATTGTTTCGAGTGCAGCGTTGCATCCTGTTGAGTTGGCAGCGGAAGCACATTATCAGTTGGTCACGATTCACCCTTTTGTTGATGGTAATGGTCGTACGGCACGGTTGTTGATGAATCTTGTTTTAATGCAGAACGGTTATCCGCCTGCGATTATCCGAACACGTGATCGGCTAAGCTATATCGATAGCCTGGAAAAAGCGCAGCTAGGTGGCTCGAAAGACGATTATAACAAAGTGATTGTAGGCGCAGTTTCCCGTTCGTTAGATATTTACCTAAAGGCGGCTCGAGGAGAGACAGCGAGCGATATTGAGGAGCCAGCACCGAATTTGCTTCGAATCGGACAGTTAGCCCGTGAGACTGGAGAAAGCAATGCGACGATCCGCTACTGGACAAAGGAAGGTCTTCTGCAAGTCGCGGATACAACCGATGCTGGCTATCAACTCTATCACCCGAGCATGAGCCAAGTTGTAGAAAAGATACGCGGACTTCAACGCCAACGCCTAACTCTTAGAGAAATTAAGAGCCAGTTGGATACGTTATCCTTAAAGAAGTGAGAAGTCAGAAGTTAGCCACTGATTGGCAATGAATTGTGGATTCATGAAGTTACCTTTCCACAAAAGACTTCAATGGTTTTACCGTAATAATGTCGTCCAATGGATATTCACGAGAACCTGGATAAACAACCCAGAGTTGAGTTAGGCCAAGATCGATAATGGCATGACGCATCGATTTTGTGATTTTAGGGGCATCCTGCCGCTTGAATTCGATACCGATACACTGGTTGCCTTGCGGTATGAATAGATCGATTTCAGTACCGCTGTGAACGCCGTAGAAATACGCTTCATTTGGATTGAGGAGCCGCAAAACCTGTTCGAGTGCAAAGTTTTCCCACGAGGCTCCAAGTTTTGGATGCCGCATGAGATCCCGCTGATTTTCTATGCCGATCAATGTATGAAATAAACCGCTATCGCGAAAATAGAGCTTTGGTCGTTTGACCAAGCGTTTTTTTACATTGGCAAACCATGGTTGTAGTTGACGAACCATAAATGTCTGCTCCAGTGCGTCCATGTAGCTACGAACGGTATTTGGCGCGACACCAAGAGACGATGCGATTTCGGTATGGTTTAAAATTTGTCCGTTGTAGTGGGCAATCATTGTCCAAAAACGCCGCATAGCGACTGGAGACATTCCGAAACCAAGTCCTGCCAAGTCTCTTTCCAGAAATGTACCAATAAATTCGGTACGCCACTGATTGCTATTTTCGTCGTTTGTTGCGAGGTATGAACGTGGAAAGCCACCTCGCAACCATAGCTTTTCTAAATCGCTTGCACCTGTTTCTGAGAGACTGAAGCCACTCATTTGTATGATCTCGATGCGACCTGCTAGCGACTCGGATGCTTGTCTGGATAGTTCAGGTGAGGCACTGCCCAATATTAAAAATTGCGCTGGGTGGTCATCTCTATCGGCCAATACACGCAGCACTGGAAAAATACTTGGCTGGCGTTGTGCTTCATCAATCACGACTAAGCCCTTCAAGGTTTGAAGAGCGGTCATGGGATTTTCCATTATATTTGCGACGGTTGGGTCTTCCAGATCGAAATAATTGACTGAATCTTTGTTCACAAACTCGCGGGCCAAAGTTGTTTTTCCAACTTGGCGCGCACCTAGCAGTCCTACAATTGGACTTCTGGAGAGCGCTTTTTGAATCAAATTGCGGTATCCATTTCGAGTTATCATCTATGAAATCGTGCAATATGATTGCATGATTTCAAGGTAAAAAATGCGCGAAAGAATAAATAAGTATCTGATTAATCCAAACGACTCTGTTTCAAAAATGGATAAATAGAAACTGCCGGATAGACTAGCAATTGACTTGTAGTACCGATTTTTCGATAAGCTTAATATAAATCCATAACAAGCAAATAGGTGGGTGATAATTCATATTTCAAAATGACGACGGCACGGGTCACAGTGTGGCTGAGTCTTCTGTGTATCGCAGCGGTTGCTGCGTTCGCCTATGGACAGGTAACCACTTCGTTTGACACGCCGAGCGTCTGGCGGATTGGACTGTTCTCGCTGCTGGGTATTACCGGTCTGCTGAGTGTCTTTCTATTTCCTCAATTCAAGCGTGACCGATCACTGCTGTTGGCCATCTGGGTACCGGCGGTTATGCTCCGTTTGCTTTTGTTGCCGACAGCGGTATCCGATGATGTGGTTCGTTATCTGTTTGAAGGCAAATTGGTCCGGGCCGGAGTGAGCCCTTATGCACAAACTGCCGATGCGGAATCGGTTGTGCAGTATCGAGATATGCACTGGGAAATGATGAACCACAAAGACCAGCCGACGGCCTACCCGCCGCTGACACAATTGATCTTTGCAGCGATTGGTGCGGTGTCCTATCACCCGCTGGTGTACAAACTGGTGTTTGTGCTGGCGGATCTTCTGACACTGGGAGCTATTCTCAAGCTGCTTGCCAGGCGTGGCATGAGTCGGGCGTTTTCCGGATTTTATGCGCTGAACCCGGTCGTACTGGTAGCATTTGCCGGTGAAGGGCATTTTGACTCGTTGCTGTTGGTTGCGCTGATGTGGGGTGTTTACGCGTACGAAACCGGATATAAATCGTGGGCAGTCCTGCTCGCTTCAATTGCAACCGGAATTAAATGGGTGGCCTTGCCGTTGATACCTTTTTTTATAGGCAAGCGACTTTGGACGAGTGTCTTGATCGCAGTGGTTACACTGGTCTTACCGGGAATTTATTTCTTTGATACCATCCAATCACTCTTACAGGGCTTGTTTGTCTTTGGGGGAACACGTAATTTTAACGGGCCATTGTATGCGATGCTTCTTGATGGAGCCAACTGGCCGCGCTCGATCTGTAATTCGGTTGTTCTTACCGTTCTTGTTTCCATCGTTCTCTGGCGTTGGATTTGGCGAGCACGAGCGCCTCTGGATGCACATTTAAGATGGGTAATCGGTACATTACTCGTCGTTTCTCCAACGGTGCATTTCTGGTATCTCACATGGATCATACCGTTGATTTGCCTACGTCCGTCACTGCCCTGGCTTACATTTTCAATAACCGCCGGAAGTTACTTTTTTGTCTGGTCAAATGCGGATGAAGGACCGGGTTGGGGTCTTGAATTATGGCAGCAGTATTTGTTCTGGGGACCGTTTGCTGTGGCTTGCATTTATGAGATTTGGAGCACACGAGGACGTGTGTTATGGCCAGTTGTGAGGCTGGAGGATCCGTCTGTACCAAGCGTTGCAGTGATTATTCCGACGTTGAATGCAGGCAGAACACTTCAAAGTGCACTGGAGAGTATTGGCCGGCAGACAAAGGCTGTTTCTGAAGTGATCGTAGTCGATACAGGTTCGACAGATGATACAGTTCGATTGTTGGAACAATGTCCTTTGACCATACGTCGCTTATCCAGTGAGCGTGGCCGTGGTGTGCAGATTGCTGCCGGAATAGAAGCAGCGGAGTCAGACTGGGTGCTGGTGCTGCACGCGGATGCAGTAATGTATACAGGTGCGGTCGAGTGTATTTTAAAATCGGCTACCGGTGATCGCAGAATAGTGGGTGGTGCGCTGGGCCAGCGCTTTGAAGGTGATTCGCTGAAACTTCTGCCAATCGAGTTGCTCAATGATCTGCGCGCGTTGTTTACGCGAACCGCATTTGGTGATCAGACACAGTTTTTTCACCGGGAGACAGCTTTGAAATATGGCCTTATGCCCAAACAGCCACTCATGGAAGATGTCGAATCAAGCTGGCGTACCCGTGAACTTGGAGGGTTTGTGTTTTTAAATCAGCCCTGCCGGGTAAGTTATGATAAGTGGTATTCAGGTGGTTGGTTGAAGCGATTTCTGCTGGTGCTACGTCTGGTCTCAAACTACTGCTGGGCACGGATACGCGGGCGTTCTCATGCCGAAGCGTTAAGCAAAAAGCTTTACGTGGAATACTACTCAAATTAAATTGCTTTTCTAATATAAATGTAAAAATATGCCTTAATGCCCCGCCCCTTGTTGAAAGTAGTAACGTTCAGTGTTTTGTTTGGCACGCTTTGCGTAAACGCAGAAATGGTTTCTGTTTCCAAAGCTACGACTGAAATCTCAGTTACGGTAGAAATGCCTCAGCCCGACGAACCGGTTCCGTCGGAATGGAAGGAACAATTCTCTTTCCCTGACGACTATATAATCTCTACAGAATCAGACTTTGATCTCGATGGGATCCCCGATTATCTTGAATACTATGCGGGCACGAATCCGATACAGGGTTCTTCTCGACTTAAGATTGCCGATACGCGGGTAGACGTTGAAGATACTGTCACCAGTTGGTTTTCTTCCTCGAGCAGTGACCCTGAAGCTAGAAAATATGTTCTCTTTCGATCCGGTGAAGGCAATCTTGCTGATCTGGTAAACGCCACTTCTATAGATGAGCTGAGAGATCATCCTGCAATTATAGAATTAGGACCCGTGGATGCAGCGGATCCAGGAGAAATTACGGAGTACAGGGATGAAGGCGTTGTTGACCTACTTCCACTTTTCTATCGCGTTTTCTTATCTCATCCACTTCCACCATCTGACTCCGAATAGAAATTTTACTTCTTTGTGTTCTACAACGAAGTAGCCTAACAAAATACAAATAAATACAAAATGAATAAAATAACCAAACCGATACTATCGACTACGATTGGACTCCTGGGTTCAATTTTGGCTGCTAACGCTCAAAACTTCCAGTCTCAAGGGACAGCAACTACAGCTGTTTCTGCGACAGTTCAGCAGCAGGCAGCAAATATCCAGGTATCGACTGGGGCGTTGTCTTTCAGTGAGACTCTTTTACTACCCGCAGCAGGCAGTGGTCTCCTGAACTATTATGCTACAGATGATGGAGGTGATGGAACTGGAATTGGAACGGTTGCGTGGAATGCAACCCTTGGCTCGACATGGCAAGTGCAAATTTATACATCAAACTCCAGTGATAAGCCTGGACTACAGTCTGAAATTAATGGGTTGGATGAGGTTTTGCCACTTAAATACACCGAGTTCACGCGTGGTAATTTAGCCACCGATGTCTCCAATGGTGTTGCTTATGATGATGTTAATATATATTCCTTTGTACCTGATGACGGCGAAGGAGCACGTATTTTTGCTCAATCAACAGCTAACCCTGATGTTGTTGCCGGGCTAGACTTCAGATTTGCAACAGCGATACCTGAGACAGCCAGTGGAGGTACTTATAGCACATTGGTTACATTTGACCTGCTTATAGATCTTTAAGAATCAATAGTATTCTTCTGAATTCGCGAATACTTGCGGGTTCGTTTTTACTTATCGCATAAGCTTTCGCTCAAACTGCTTCGCAAAGAAGCAAGAGCGAAAGCTTATTTAATTTTAAGCACGCTTTTCAAAAAATATGTCTAAAATTCTACTAACCATCCTTGTCGGGGTTGCTCTATCTACCTCATTTTCATGGGCACTGGTCATCGATCCTCCGGGGGTAAAGCTTTTTGGCCTGCCAGGAGAAACGATTGAAGGCTCTATAGCTTTAAAGAATGAAAAAACGGAGCTGATAGAGCTGGAAGTTGTACACCGTAATGGTTCGTTAACAGCAGAAGAGTTTCCCGACTGGCTAGCTCTGAAGCCACAAAAAATGAGTCTGGAACCGGACGAAGAGACGCAATTGTATTACAAGGTCGAGATTCCTGAGGAGGCTACGGGACAGTTTCTGGCAATCATTGGCTTTGATGAAGCAGTAAAAGGCGAGGCGGGACAAATGCTCAACATACGCACCCGCATTAGCATCTATCTGGCAGTAACGATTGAAGGCACGGAGGTCTATACCGGAGAAATTCAATCAATAAATTTTAACCCCATGAAGCCAACGCAACTTAACGTAGTCGTGGAAAACAAAGGGAACGTCTATGTGAAGAGCCAGGGATACTGTAGAATAACGAACTGTGATGGGGATGTAGTCGCTGAGTTTACAGTAAATCCGAAAAAGGCTCCTGTTTATGCAGGAAAAAATCGAAATCTCATTGGCATTATGGACAGACCTTTGGAACCAGGTGATTATGAAGTTACTGTTGAATTCCCTTTTCCCGATGAAGCACATCTCATCAAGAAAACGGGTCCTCTGCGAATTATTGATGAGCATGAATCCAATCCTGACAAAAAAGAGCCTTGATAACTAGGTCTACTAATATGCTCAGGTAAAAGTTGAGGATTTTGCACCGATCAGTGAAGCGCCTATTGCAAACGGCTCCATACAAACCATTAGTCTTTAACATTACAAAACAGGGAAAAGCGTTTGTTCATTTGAGTCAGATATAATAACCAAGGGCATATGTATCTGCGTTCCCAACCGAATATATAGCGAAGCGAAGAACCCGAAGACTTCTTGTTATTATATTCGCTTTAAACTTATAAGCTTGGTTGACGAAATCGAATTAGGCAAAAAGATGGGTTACTATAAATAAAGTGAAAGACGCTACGCATACTAACCATAACAACCATGCTGAGACGTCGGAAACCATTCCGAGTCCGCAGTCGCGCTTTGCCGAGCTGCTTCGTCCGGAACTTCGAGACATCGGTGTTCTGGTTCTGCTGGCGCTGATTTCCGGAGTGCTTTATTTGGCGACGCCGCTCGCAGTCGATGCCGTTGTGAACAATATTGCTTTCGGAGGGCGGGATGTTGTCTACCTAACAGCACTGCTCACCCTGTCTGCCGTGCTGTTGATATTTCTGGTTTTTCTGGGTGTCACCCGGGCATCTCAACACTATGTTATGGAGATGGTACAACGGCGCCTGGTGATGCGTATGGCAGCCGACATGACTTATCGACTTCCACGTGTCCGACACGATGCAATCAATGAAAAGATGAAACCAGATCTGGTTAATCGTTTCTTTGATATTCTTACTGTCGAGAAAAGCAGTGCGTTGCTGCTGTTGGAGGCGGTCAATCTGATCCTGGGTTCTATTGTGGGACTCGCGATATTGGTGTTTTATCATCCGTTTTTGTTGCTGTTCAGTCTCGTACTGATTGCACTGATTATTTTTATCATGTTTGGACTGGGCAGAGGTGCTATCAGGACAAAGGTTTCAGAATCGTATAAAAAACACGCACTTGCCGGATGGTTGGAGCAACTGGCGCTTTACTCGCTACTTTTTAAATCGGGGTCAGGGCCGGCAATGGCTTGTAAACGCTCAGACCAACTGGGACACGAGTATCTGGACGCGAGAAAAGCGCACTTTCGCATTTTGTTACGACAGATCATTGGATTTCTGGGATTGCAGGCATTTGCAAACGCGTCCCTGCTATCCATTGGCGGTTATCTCGTATTACAGGGCGAGCTGACACTGGGGCAGCTGGTGGCGAGTGAGTTGATTGTTGCCGGTATTGTGACATCGTTTTCCACCATGGGTAAACACCTCGAGGCGTTTTACGATGCGATGGGGTCAGTCGATAAATTGGGTTACATCGTCGACCTGCCAATTGAACCTCAGGGCGGAAAGTCTATCATTGATAAAACGATGGAAGGCCAGCCATTTGAAATCGAGTTTCGCAGAGTGTCTTTTGACTACGGGCCTAATCGACCGATTCTGACAGATTTTTCCTATATCTTTCCACCCGGCAGTCGAGTGGCGATCACAGGACCGCTCGGGTCAGGAAGTTCAACCATGCTGGATTTTTTGTTTGGACTGCGAGATCCTTGTAGCGGACAGGTTCTTGTGAATGGGGTGGACCTTCGCCAATTGGACCTTCAAGAGTTTCGCGGGTCAACTGGGCTATTGCGCGGTGAGGAAATTGTCGAAGGCACCGTCCTCGAAAATATTTTGATGGGACGGGATCATATTGATCTGAAACAAGTCGATTCAGCGATTGATCGTGTTAATCTCACGAATGTTATTGCACGGCTTGATAATGGGCTGAACACGCATTTGAAGTTTGGAGCGTCAAAATTGTCGTACACCAGCAAGATTCTCCTGGCGCTGGCGCGCGTGCTGGTCGATTCGCCGTCCCTGTTGATTGTCGACCGGTTTTTGAAAGAACTGGATACCGAATTGCGGGGTAAAATCGTTGAAGAGTTGTTTGATCATTCACGTCCCTGGACTCTTTTTCTGGCAACATGGGACAATACATTAGTCGATCGCTGTGATATCGTTGTTGAGCTTACTCAAGGTGGCGAGTGGACGATTCGGCGCAATCAGGCACAACCAACCGGGGGTAATTCATGAGTAGCGGAGAAAGTGAAAATCCAATGCCGATGTTGGACGCCCAGGCAGGATTAACGAGTCTGGCATCGATTCGATCTCCCAAATTCATCCAACGGCTCACCCGCTTTTGTATCGTTTCCTTCCTGGCACTTTTTGTAGGATTACTTTTCCTCCCCTGGCAGCAGTTTGTAAAAGCACGCGGACGAGTGATCGCGCTTGACCCGTTGGAGCGCACCGTTGTTGTGGAAGCGCCTCTTTCCGGTCGTCTGAATAAGTCCTACGTTGCCGATGGCAAACGAGTTGAAAAAGGTGACCTGCTGTTTGAATTAGAAGACAACGATCCCGAATTGCTCAAAAATCTACAAGACCAGGTGGCAACCGCCAGACGCCGTCAGGATGCAGTGCGAACGCGAGTGAATTCGATGGAGAGACAACTTACCGAGCAGGAGCGTGCCCTGACTCACCAGATCGCTGCTGCCGAAGCAAAAGTATCTGCAATGTCGTTTGCTGCCAAGACCGCTCAGCAACAATACGACCGCATTGAAGTATTGTTTGAAGATGAGCGAGGACTGGTATCCCGGCGCGATTACGAGTTGGCACTGTTGGGAAAGGATCGTGCACAGGCAGAATGGATGAATGCACAGGCCGAGCTGCAGCGGGTCGAAGCGGATGGCCAGTCAAAGATACAGAGCACCAAGGCATCTTTGGAGTCGGCGCGTTCCGATCTGGAATCGACGGAACAGTCCCTGCAATCATTTGTTATTCAGGTTAATAAAACCAAGCGGCAGACGATTGTAGCACCGCGCAGCGGTATTGTTCAGAAAGTACAGGTGACAGAGGGTACTTTTCTGAAGGAAAAATCACCGCTGTGTACCATCATACCGGAAACAAATAAACATCTCGCAGAAATTTTTGTACGAGGAAATGACATGCCGCTGTTGGTCGCCCGGCATATCAATGAGAAAGGCGAGGAAGTTCCGGGCAGTCTGGTGCGACTGCAATTTGAAGGCTGGCCTGCCGTGCAGTTTATGGGCTGGCCCAGCGTCGCTCGCGGAACCTTTGGCGGTGAGGTTATCCTCATTGATCCGGCGGGTAACCAAAGGGGTGAATTTCGCGTCCTGGTCGAACCAAATTCGGAAGCGGGAAACCCATGGGCAAATGATCCCTCCATAGGCGAAAATGGCTGGCCCAGTTCACGCTGGCTTAGGCAAGGTGTGCGGGCCAATGGCTGGATACTGCTCCGAAGAGTACCTCTATGGTTTGAAGTCTGGCGTCAGATGAACGGATTCCCGCCAGCTCTCGAGCCAGAGAGTACTCCGACAACAAAACTCTGACGATGATTCCCCGATTGATTTTAATTTTGATTGCCTGTGCCGGCATCTTAGCAAGTGCCCACGCAGTGGATGAACCATCAAGCCCGGAGCATACATCCACAGCTTCCACAGTCCCGCCCTTGTTGTTATCTGAAGTTACGCAATCGGTGACCGGCCTGTATCCACCCCTGCTGGCCGCACTGATTGAGCGAGATATTGCTGCGGGTCGCCTGCAATCGGCACAGGGTGTCTTTGACTTCAATCTGTTTGCAAAAGCTTCCGGCACGCCTTCCGGGTTTTATGAATCCGAAACGTACGATGCGGGATTTGAGCGGTTTCTGGGACTTTGGGGCAGTACAGTCTTTGGTGGCTATCGTCTGACCAAAGGCGATCTTTTGCCGGACTATTATCGAAAAAATCGAACTCAGGAGGATGGCAGGCTTCAGCTTGGGATGAAGATACCGTTGCTCCGGAACGGGCGCATCGACAAACGCCGAGCAGCGGTACTGAAAGCTCGTTACGATGCCGAGCTGGTAGATCCACTGATTCAAAGACAGGAGATTAACTTTATGCAGGCGGCCACAAGTGCATATTTCAGCTGGTTGGCGGCCGGAGCCAAATTGCAACTTGCACAGGAACAGCTCAACTTAGCGCGCAACCGGGTAGATGTGCTGCAGACCCAGTTCAGGACGGGGCTGATCAAAAAAATAGTTATCACCGACAACCGTCGGCTGGTGGTCGACCGTGAGATTGAGACCACGCGATCAAGACGTTCCTTTGAGGCAGCTTCGTTGGCACTATCACTGTTCCATCGGGATGAAACTTTGGAACCGGTGATTACCGGACCGGACCGGTTACCAGAGAAATTCCCAGAAGTCATCACTCCTGAAAGTCTGGATATGATGAACGATATACGCCTTGCTCTGGAGTTACGACCCGAGCTGAAGAAGATAGAGGTCGAGTTAAAGAAAACAGGCGTCGATATTGAACAGGCGCAGAACCGGATGCAGCCGTCATTGGATGCATCGGTACTCGGATCACAAAATCTGGGTGAAGAGACATACAAAGATTATGACGAATTTGAACTGGAGGCGGCGATTGAATTTCGCATGCCACTCGAACGTCGTGGAGCAAGAGGCGATAGAATGGTCGCTCAGTCCAGGGAGCAGCAGTTGTTGCTGAATGCTCAGTTTGCCCGTGAGCGCATCTCTACGGAAGTGCGGAATGCATATTCTGCGTTGGTTGCAGCCTATGAGCAGATCAGTATGACAGATATGAATGTGATGCTTGCGGAAGAGTTGGAGGCGGCGGAAAAGGAAATGTTTAATCAAGGTGCATCCGATTTTCTTGCAGTTCAGCTTCGCGAAAAATCTACCTTTGACGCGCAAATTAAACGAGTCGAGGCGATTAAGAGTTTTTTCGTTTCCTTGGCAGCGTACCAGGCGGCGGCTATGCAACTTTGATACGCCTCCTAACACCAGATTACAAAATTACTGCCAATGTAATGACTCAGATCAGTACCTTACTATCAAAATCCGTTTATGTTTAACGCAGATTTATATATTCAAAGTTCAATGTTCGACGTTCAATGTTCGATGTCTATTCCGGCTCTGCCAAATCCGGTTGAATTGTGTTATTGCACCGCTATGCTATCCCACTACAGCGTATTTGAGTAATGAAGGTATTTTTTTCAAGTTTACTGGGGTCGTTAACTGCATTTTTAATTTTGGGACTCATGGCCTTCATCGGGTTTTGGGCTGTTATCGGAGTCATTGCCTCAATTGGAAGCGATTCGGTTGTAGAGATCGAGCCTGGCAGTGTTCTGGTGCTTGATTTGAATACGACCATTCAGGATGCACCTTCTGTGGCTGAAATCGATGCAGTCTTGCAAAGCGTCCTAAGTGGGGAGACTCAATCGGCAACTTATCTGCTCAAGGTGACTGATGCGATCAAACGTGCAGAGACAGATGAGGATATTTCAGCCCTGCTCTTGCATGGTAATCTTCTCACGGATAGCTACAGCTCCGGTCTGGCTACAGTTTCTGAAGTGCGTAAGGCGCTTGCGTCGTTTAAAGCATCCGGCAAAAAAGTTTATGCCTACCTGCTCAATCCTTCACAAAAGGACTACTACCTCGCTTCGGTTGCAGATGAAATCTGGCTCAATCCATTTGGCCTGATCTCTCTTAACGGGCTGGCGACGAACAAGCCGTTTCTTGGCAGTGCTCTGGAAAAGTACGGTATCGGTGTTCAGACGACCCGAGTGGGCACATACAAAGCTGCAGTTGAAATGTTTAAACGAACAGGCATGAGCAAGGCGGACCGCGAACAAAAGACTGCTTTGCTCAATGATTTTTGGAGTACGCTGCTCGCTGAAATTAGTGTTTCAAGGGAAATAAGTCAGGAGGAACTATTACAACTGAGTAACCGGGACGCTTTTTTCACAGGCGCCGATGCGTTGGCTGTTAATCTGGCAGACCGCACCGGTTATCTTGACGAATTGATTGATTATATCGCTAGTATCTATCAATACACTGATTCAGAAGAAACCTTTCAGCAGATGGATCTAATTGAATATGCTGATGTAAGAGGTTTCGAGTTGGATAC
>CAWUII010000059.1:0-16161 GCA_963922575.1 uncultured Opitutia bacterium | reverse complement strand
GCTACCATTTTGGATAAGAATCATGTGTCCGGATAATTACATACTTAGCTATAAATCCGCGTGCCACGATTCCAGATTGAATTCATTCTTTCATCCACCGCACTTTCGTGTGAACTGCAAAACCGTTCAGCAGACATTCAACGTTCGAAGTCCAACGTTCAATGTTCGACGTTCCTTTTGGTTCCGGCTCTGCCGGATTAGGGTTTAACCCGGAATCGTGCACCGTAGCGCGACGCTCTAGCGAGCGTTTGCCGCACCAAAGTCAGACTGCTAGTTTCAGCAACTCCTCGGTCGCTGGAATGTCTTTAATAATCTGACTCGGATCAGGCCCTACGCCAATATAGCGAAGATTGGGTATTCGGCTTTGTTGACTGTCGCCATGGTTAGCGACTTCTATCAATGACTTCATCAGCCAGGAGACATAATTTTTTGCAGCCTCCGGCAGGTCTGCAAAACGGCGAATGCCGGAAATGTCTTCACTCCAGCCAGGTACTGTTTTGTAAATGGGCTTCAGCGTGCGACGGTAGATGTCATTACGCGGTACATGATGCAGTATTTTACCTTCCGGGTCGCTGTAAGCGGTACAGATTTGTAAATCACCCTGCCAGTCGTCCGAGTGGCTAAGCGCATCGAGCTTGTTGAGCGCCAGATCCTGATAGCCGCCGTAGCGAAGCGCATCTCCTTTTTCGACGGCATCGTACCAGCCGACCATGCGCTGACGACCGGTAGTCGCGCCAAATTCCAGTTTGCGAAGCTTTGTGCTGAGTGGATGTTTCAAATCAATTTCAGCGAGGAATACGTGCGTGCCGACCTTGGTGTCGTAGGCTTTGCAACAGCCGATGTTGTGAATCGGCTGGACGGGAATGCCGGCAGATTGAAAAAATTCCGGGGTAAACGTGTGTGATGCGGTTACATTCGGTGAGAAACCGTGACGTTTATCGAGCCAGTAGGCCTGGCCGAATTCTCCGATTATGTACTGTCCTTTATCCTGTGCTTTGATGACGGCTTCACGTATATCGCAGATTTGAGCGGCAAGCTTCTGTCCCGCCTGCCAGTAAGTTTCGATCAGTGCATCTGCGTTTAATGAAAAGGGTTCTTTTCCAGCAAACTGACCGAAGTCGAAATCTGCCGTGTCTACAGCGCCACTCTCAATAATTGCATGATTAGCACGTGTTTCCGCATCACTAAGTGTCTTGAAGAAAGCGAGCCAGCGCTCGGGAGTTACCTGGCAGACGTGTTCAATGGTGCGCAAAGCCCGATCTATACGAATCTGCATTTTCCGTACAAAAGCTTCTTTGGAACCGAGGAAGTCCGCATAAAAAATCTGAAATTGTCCGACTTCATCAAAGTAGGCTGGCGTGATGCCGCGTCCGGTAGAGCCGCGTGGGCTCTCTTTGAGGACATGGATACGATAGTCTTCGAAGGCAAGATCCAGTAGACGGTGACACAGGTCGGAAACCAGACAGCGTTCATCAATCGCGAGTCGTTTCAGAGCAACGTGACCTTTCTGTTCCGCGTAAATGCTTTCCCAGAGAAACTTGCGCGGGTCGGCAACAACGCCGCAGCCGATCAGAAGATGCGGAACATCGGGATCTGCGACACCTCCGGGAAGAAGGTTGAGTTTCAAACCGGCCACAGTATGCCCTGAGTTGGCCCCGCCATTTACTTTCATGACGGCAGCCACAGCGTTCTTATTGCCGGTTTGTTCGCGAAGTTCGTTGATAATTTCGAGAATGACTCGACCTTTACCTTCGTCGCCGGTTGAAATGCCGGTGTCGGCGATAAGTTGTGATGAAAATGGAGTGAGCATGTTTTTTGGAAAATTGTTTTTTAATGCTTATTGGTTCGTAACTCATATCAGGTCGACATAGCCGGAACCAAAAGAACATCGAACGTTGAACGTCGAACATTGAACGTTGAATAATCAATCCTAATCTCACCTTGGTTGTATTCAATATTCAATGTTCGACTTTAATCAAAGGTGCGCATGATGGCCTATGTTTACCTGTAATGCCTGAGGACTACGAAGCACACTGGAAAGCATCTCTACGCCTTGCTCTGTGAAAGCCATTGGCAGAGCGCCACCAAAGTTACCTTTCCCTGGTATCACATTTTGTGATACCAGTGTTTTGATCTCCTCTTCGGTGAGTTGAAACATGAAATCATCCGGAAAGCGTTCCGGATTGCTCCGGACTGCTTGTTTGAGTGCTCGTGTCTCAATACCATAGAGCGTGGCCAGATCACGATCCAGGATTATCTTCTCGCCACGAATCCAATGGATTGCGGAAGCGACGTTTTCAATTTTGGTTAACGGATTCATTCTGCGGGTTGCTGATGCCGACTATTTTGAGGGTTCGTTGCCATTTTCGCTGGTCTTTACAGTAATGACATCGTGAGTCGAGGATTCCTTGTGACCTGCCGTGGTTACGCGTATGTAGCGTGCTTTACTGCGCAATTCTTTCAGGTTCGGTGCTCCCAGATAGCCCATGCCGGACTGGATGCCACCGATGAGTTCACGCAGGACGCTGGAAAGAGGGCCGGAGGATTCCTTGAGCGCTTCGATGCCTTCAGCAGCGGCTTTGGTGGAGATATCTTTGCGTTGGTGACCATAGCGAGCCGCGGAGCCCTCCTTCATCGCCGCGTTGCTGCCCATTCCGCGGTACTGTTTGTAAAGTTTGCCATTTATCTTGATGATTTGCCCTGGTGCCTCATTGCAGCCTGCCAGCAGACCGCCGCAAATCACCGCATCGGCAAGTGTAAGCGCTTTGACGATATCGCCGGATTTTGCGATGCCACCATCGGCAATGATTGCGACGCCTTTTTTACGTGCGGCAACGGATGCAACGTATAGAGCAGTCATTTGTGGGATACCGACACCGGCAACGATACGAGTGGTACAGATTGAACCCGGGCCCTGGCCAATTTTGATCGCGTTTGCTCCAGCATCGGCAAGGTACTCGACACCTTCGGCGCTGGTTACATTGCCCGCGATTAAAGTTAGTTCTTTGAATTCAGAGCGTAGCAATCGGATGCTGTCACCCACTCCTTTTGAGAACCCGTGCGCTGTGGAAACCGCAACCGCGTCCACGCCTTCATCGACAAGTCTGCCAACGTGCTCAATGATTTTATCTTTATCCAGAGAGCCGTCTTTTTTGCGATGCGTTGAGATGGCTGCGCCACACATCAGCCGGAAGTTACTGTCGCGGGCCGGTTTGACGGATTGTTGTGACTCTTCAATGATACGCTCAATGTCGCTCAATGTGAACAGACCGCGAAGGTTGTCGTTGTCATCGACAACCAGCAGTTTATGAATGCCGAGATGCTGGGTGAAAAAATTGTCAGCGACTTCGATTGGATCCTTGCCGATTTCTTTTTCTTTCAGCGTGTAGACCTGATCGCGTGGGGTCATGGCTTCGGAAACCATTCGACCGGCATATCGAGGTTTCACGACACGTCCAGGAAGCAGGCCGAGCAGTTTGTTGGTTTTATCAACGACAGGGAAGGTGCTGAAGCCAAAGTCGCGTGATTCAATAAACTCAAGCACTTCTCCGATTTGCTGATCCGGGCCGACTTTGATCGGTTCCTGAATGAAGCCGTGAATATGGTTTTTGACACGGGCGACTTCTTTCACCTGTTCATCATCACTCATATTGTAGTGAATCAGTCCAAGGCCACCGTTTAGAGCCATCTGAATCGCCATACTGGATTCAGTTACCGTATCCATGTCCGAGGAAATAATCGGTATCGATAGTTCCAGAGATTTCGCCAGATGACTGGTCAGGCTGGTCTCTCGCGGGAGCACTTCGGAATAGAGCGTTGCCAGCGAAAGGTCGTCAAAGGTGAGGCCTGATGGCAGGTTGCTTTGGAAAAACCTGTCAGCAGTCTGATAAAAGTCTGTTGATTTAGACGAAGTGTTTGGAACGCTCATAGATTGAATTCAGCAAAAGATTGTCTTTTCTCAAGTCAGAAACGACAGTTTTAGTTAAATGAGCTGTAATATATCTTTTCGTCGTTACCGAAGGCCGTTCGTCAAACCACTTCGAACGGCACATGGCGAATGGTCCGTACGGGAAGGTTTCATTGTTCGATTCGAGCGCGGATCGACAATCGGTTACGGCGAGGTAGCCCCTATCCCGGAGTTCGGTACGGAAACCATGGCGGCAGCCGAGGCCTACCTGCAAGGATTGGTTGTCAGTGGAAGACTTCCGGAAACGGTTACCAGGTTGAATGAATTTCCCTGTTGCGCCTTTGGCATCAGTTCGGCGTCTACTGATAGTGCATCAACACCCAGACGTGATTATCGAGTCGCAGCATTGTTGCCAGCAGGAAGGGCCGTTATCAATGTGGTAAAGTCAAAAATCGAGCAGGGCTATACCACATTTAAATGGAAAGTAGGCGTTGAGCCAATTGCAGAGGAGCAGGCGATATTTTTAGAATTACTAAAGCTGTTGCCCCCCGGTGCCCAGTTGAGGCTCGATGCAAATGGCGGATTATCCTTTGAATCACTGGCAAGCTGGTTGGTACTGTTGCAGGAACACCGGCAGCAAATCGAGTATCTGGAGCAACCTTTGGCAGTGGGGCAGGAGTCCCGGATGGCTGATTGCGCTGACTCCTTTCACGTGCCCATAGCCCTGGATGAATCACTCAACAGCACCGAAGGTCAGCGGTGGTTGGTCGCCGGAGCATGGCAAGGGCCTCTGGTTGTGAAGCCGGCACTAATGGGCGATCGCGATCGGTTGATTAAGCAACTGCGACCGGTTGTCGAAAAGGTCGTGCTCTCCTCTGTTTTTGAAACAGCCGTCGGTCTGGAAAACGCACTGCACATTGCCGACCAGCTACCCGAATTGAAGCGAGCCATTGGATTTGGCACACTAAATGCATTTGCAGACGATCTAATGAAATTGAGCCCCGAGCCAATATTATCTGCTGTTAATCGGACTCAACTGAACCTCAATGAATTGTGGAAGAAGCTTTCCTAAACCTTATAATGAGTGTACTTTTTTGGTTCTTGACTCAATAACCGAAAGTAAGGAAATCTGCTCAAAATCCGCTTTAACCTAAATTTTTAAATGCCCACAACCAGCAACATACATACTGAATTTCATCGCATGTTGGATCGCGATGCGAAAGAGTCGCAGTTGGGACAGCGTGGCCATGTCTTCTGGCTGTATGGTTTGTCAGGGTCCGGCAAGAGTACCCTCGCCAATGCGATTGAGCGTCGCCTAGTGGAGCAGGGTATCGTTACTAAAATTCTGGATGGCGACAACATACGAAGTCGTTTAAATAAAGATCTCGGCTTTTCAGATGAAGACCGGCGTGAAAATATTCGCCGCATCGCTGAGGTAGCTCGGTTGTTTCTCGATGCAGGCATTGTCGTGCTAACTTCTTTTATTACACCCAAACGAGATCTTCGCAAACTTGCAGCCGAAAGCGTCGGCAAATCTGACTTTACGCCCATTTACGTTCAGGCATCCTTTGAAACCTGTGCTCAGCGCGATGTTAAAGGGCTTTACGCCAAGGCTGCTTCAGGTGAGGTAGCCCATTTTACCGGTAAAGACTCTTCATTTGAAATCCCTGAAGCCAGTGATTCCGATTGGGTCATCTCAACAGAATCGCAAACCGAAGAAAGCACTATTGACAAACTTTTTGATCGCATATTGCCGATAGTTAAAAACATTTAGTCAGTAAATACGCTCGTATTTAAATTACTTAAAAGGATCATGCATTTAGATTACACGATTAATCATCTCAAACAACTTGAGTCCGAAGCGATTTTTATTCTTCGCGAAACAGCCGCACAGTTCGAGAAGCCGGTCTTACTGTTTTCCGGTGGCAAGGACTCGATCGTGATGGCGCATCTGGCCCGCAAGGCTTTCTGGCCGTCCAGGATTCCGTTTCAGTTGTTACACGTGGATACGGGGCATAATTTTCCCGAGACAATGGAATTTCGCGATAAGTATGTTGCTGAGATCGGTGCAGAACTTGTGATAGGCTCTGTTCAGAAAGCGATTGACGAAGGCAAGGTCGTTGAAGAGACGGGCCCTCGGGCAAGCCGCAACGGGCTCCAGACGGTAGCCTTACTGGAAGCCCTGGAAACCGGTAAGTACGATGCCGCCCTGGGAGGTGGTCGTCGTGATGAGGAAAAAGCGCGTGCCAAAGAGCGGTTTTTCTCACACCGTGACGCCTTTGGCCAATGGGATCCAAAAAACCAGCGGCCGGAGCTCTGGAACATATTTAACGGTCGCAAAAAGCATGGTGAGCACTTTCGGGTATTTCCACTCAGTAACTGGACGGAGATGGACATCTGGCAGTACATCAAGGCTGAGGAAATTGAATTGCCAAATCTCTACTTCTCACACGAGCGCGATTGTTTTAAGCGCGATGGCGTGATCATGGCAGTCAGTGATTTTATCGAAATGCTCCCGGAAGAGACCGTTGATAAAAAAGTTGTCCGCTTCCGCACAATCGGTGATATGACCTGTACCGGAGCAGCGTTATCTACAGCGAGCACGATTGACGATATTATTGACGAAGTCGCAGCCGCCCGCCAGACCGAACGTGGTACACGTTCCGACGACAAGCGCTCTGAGACAGCAATGGAAGATCGCAAGAAAGAAGGTTATTTCTAAGAAACGACCGAGGACGGGTTCACTTAAGCATCAAATTTTTAAACTAATGAGCGAAGAAACTACTTCAAGGTACCTTGATATGGATCTACTGCGTTTTACGACAGCAGGTTCCGTCGATGATGGTAAGAGCACACTGATCGGACGATTACTGTATGATAGCAAAGCGATCTTTGAGGATCAGATCGAAGCGGTTGAGGCCAGTTCAAAGGCACGCGGCGATGAGAATGTAAATCTCGCACTGCTTACAGACGGTTTGCGTGCAGAGCGTGAGCAGGGTATCACGATTGACGTTGCATATCGTTACTTCGCCACACCCAAGCGTAAGTTCATCATTGCAGACACTCCCGGACACATCCAATACACGAGAAATATGGTGACCGGCGCCTCAACGGCGAATCTGGCAATTGTTCTCATCGATGCACGCAAAGGTGTAATCGAACAGACTTGTCGCCATGCATTTATTGCCAACCTATTGCGCATCCAGCATGTGGTCATCTGTGTTAACAAGATGGATCTGGTCGACTGGGATGAAGCGGTTTTTGACTCTATTGTAGATGATTTCAAGCGCTTTGCCTCTCGACTGGATAATATCGTCGATGTGACGTTCATACCAGTGAGTGCATTGTTGGGGGACAACATTGTAGACAAATCTGAAAATATTTCGTGGTATAAAGGTCCTACACTTTTGTATCATCTTGAAACCGTTTATCTGGGAGGTGATGAAAATCATGTCGAAGCGCGTTTCCCGGTACAGTGGGTGATTCGCCCACATTCGGAAAAGTATCATGATTTCAGAGGCTTTGCCGGTCGTGTTGCCGGTGGTGTATTTAAGCCAGGGGACAGAGTGACCGCGCTACCTTCTGGTTTTACGTCGACCATCAAGTCTATTGAATCAATGGACGGGTCGCTCAAGGAAGCATTTGCGCCCATGTCCGTCGCTATAACCTTAGAGGACGAGATCGACATTTCACGTGGCGACATGCTGGTTAAGGAAAATAGTAAACCGACACCGACCCAGGAAATTTCGGCAATGATCTGTTGGTTCTCTGCGGAAAAGCAATTGGTTGGTAGAGGTAAGTACATTCTTCGTCACACGACGAGTGAAGTTAAAGCGATTGTTAAAGAAGTTTGCTATAAGGTTGATATCAACACGCTGCACAAAATCGAAGACGACCATGTGCTCAGTCTGAACGATATTGGTCGTGTTAAAATTCACACATCGGCTCCCTTGATCGCAGATGACTATTCATCCAATCGAATAACTGGCTGCTTTGTACTGATCGACGAGCTGACCAATGCGACTGTAGCTGCCGGCATGATCATGTAATTTCCACGTATTACAACACGGATCGCTATCGCCTGAAAATGGTGCCAAAGGGCGGATTTGAACCGCCGACCAAAGGCTTATGAGTCCTCTGCTCTACCACTGAGCTACTCTGGCAATCAATCTTTGTGAAAGAGGAACACAATATGTGATTTCAATGATTGCAAGTGTTAGTTGCACACTAAGTTTTAAAAGTTGTTAATTTTTCTGCGAGATGACTTTTTCGCATTGAGAAAACCGGATTTGAAACGACGTTCTATAAAACCTAAAAAAAGGAGTTATACCAAATCAAAAAAGGGAGTGTTGAACTTAGGCTCGGGTTTTCATTCAGTCTCAATAAAATCTCCTCTAGAGTGCTTCCGTCTCAACTCAATACAATCCCCCCTCTCTGAGATTAATTTTATTCAATTCTGAGGATCTTAACTTTCTAAGTCCGACACTCCCTTTTGCGGATTGGTATTAGGAGCTAGAAGTTGGAAGTTAGTTGCTGATCAACAAAGGTTTCCATATTTAAATCACAGGGTCCGGTCTTGTCGCTTCGCTCGGAACACCATTTTAGCGAGTAAGCTCAAAGGCTTAAATGCCTGATTACAAAGGACTAACTTCTAACTTCTGGGTTCTTCGCTATTTTCAGTGGAAACATCAGGATGATCGTTGAGTTTTGTAGCAAGCGTTGGCTGGAGCAACGTAGCGCGCAGGCGTTCTCTGAGATTGGACTGAGAGGCACTGAAACGCTCGCTGAAGCGTCGCGCTACGCCCCATGCATTTTTCAAATGCCACAAACCCCAAAAGCTTTTTCCACCATAAATAGCGAAGCCAACTCCTGACTTCTAACTTCGGAATTAAGGATTATTCAGCTTTACACCGCCATCGCTTCACCGGCGATGTGTCCGGTAGTCCAGGCGGCCTGGAAGTTGAAGCCGCCGGTGATGCCGTCGATGTCGAGGCATTCGCCGGCAAAGTAGAGTCCGGGCACTTTGCGGCTTTGCATCGTGCGGAAGTCGACTTCTTTCAGGCAGATGCCACCGCAGGTAACAAATTCGTCTTTGTTGGTAGTTTTGCCCAAGACGTTGAAACGAGCAGCGGTGAGTTCCTGTATGAGTTTGTTTTCTGCTGCTTTGGACAATTGTGACCATTGAGTTGTATCCTTAATCCCAGCGGCAGCAAGGATACGTTCCCAGAGTCGGCGGGGCAGGGCATCGAATATTTTACGTTTTACAACCGTTGCTCCCTGTTGTTTGCGTTGTTGTGTCAAGTGCTCGCGTACCCGATGTTCGGACCAGTCGTTGAGCCAGTTGATTGTAATCCCGAATTTGTATTGCTGGTTTTGAAGGCGTCGAGCTTCCCATGCAGACAGACGTAAGATTGCCGGACCGCTGAAACCGCGATGGGTAATCAGCAGTGGGCCGTTTTGTTCATTGCTGTCCGGGAGTACGCGAACTCTTGCATTTTGCACTGAAAGCCCGGCAAGTCCCTGGGTGCGTTTGTCATTTACGTTGAATGCAAAGAGTGAAGGTGCCAGTGGCTCGATCGTATGCCCCAGCTTTTCCAGTGCGCGTGTCAGGTGAGATGCTTTCAACGAGCCGGTTGCGATGCATACAGCGTCTGCCTGTGCCTGACTGTCATCACTTAATTGTAGTACAAAGGAACTTTTGGGCTGCGGGTGCAGTGCTTTGAGTCCGATGCCTTTGACCAGTTGAATATTGTGTGTGCTTAGCGCCTGGTGAAAGCAGTCGATGATTGTTTGCGAACGGTCGGTCTCTGGAAACATACGTCCGTCGTTTTCAGTTTTTAAGGTAACTCCGCGTTCGGCAAACCATTGTATAGTGTCTTGTGGCTGCCAGCGGTGGAAGGCAGCTCGCAGCTCACGGGCACCTCGTGGATAATGCGCTGAAAGCTCGCTTGGATCAAAGCAATGATGGGTGACATTGCAGCGCCCGCCACCTGAAATTTTCACTTTGCTGAGAGTGTTCTGACTGCGTTCGTAGAGTGTGACTTTTGCGAACGGGTCAACTGTAGCTGCTGTTATCGCAGCGAAGAAACCGGCTGCACCAGCTCCAATTACAGCAATGCGACGATTGGAGGAGGAGGAGTGAGAAGTGAGTTGTGAGGAGTGAATTTTGAGTTATGAAGATTTGAGGAGTGAGTGGAGAGGGGGGCTATTTCTGCATTACGCTTGCGAGAGTTCTTCGGAGCGTTTTTTTGCAGCTTCCAGTGTTTTTTGAATCAATGTGCGGAAGTGGTTTTCTTCGAGGACTTTTAAGGCGGCAGCGGTTGTTCCACCGGGTGATGTGACCGCGTTGCGCAGGTCCTCGGGAGTTTCCTTACTGTTTGCAAGTAGTTTTGCAGCGCCAAGCAGGGTATCAACTGTCAGCGCTGTCGAGAGTTCCTGACTGAGACCGCAGTGGACGCCTGCTTCACGCAGTGCAGCTGCAAACTCAAAGATGTAAGCGGGTCCACTGCCACTTAGGGCAGTAACTGCATCCAGTTCGTTTTCCCGGACGGCGTGAAAGTTCCCTAGTGAGCGGAGTATTTCTTCGACAGTTTTCTGGTCTTCGTCTGAAAGAGGAGAGTGGGGAGCATAAGCAGTTACACCAGCGCCTATCTGACCTGGCGTGTTGGGCATGGTGCGTACGATGTTGCGGGCGTCGTAAAATTTTACTTTGAGGTTTGCAAGGGTTGTACCTGCGAGAATGGAAATAAGTAGCTTGCCGCGGGCGGCGTTAATAATCGGGTCGCCAATCTCGCTGAATTGCTGGGGTTTGCAGGCCAGTACGACGGTCTTTGCTTCGCGGACGGCGGTAGAAATTTCCGGGTAAAAGTGGATCCCGGTTCTTTCAGCAAGTTTGGGCCCACTGGAATCATTGCCGCAGGTGCAGGCGATTTCTTCCGGACGGTAGAATCTGTTTTTCAAAAGGCCCTGAACAATGGCTGTAGCCATGCGGCCAGCCCCGATGAAGACAATGCGAACGCTCATCGTATCTGATCTATAGAGGAAAGGTACCTTTCGTCAACAACCACAGTGTGGCAGAGGAAATCATGCCCCATCTGTCTTCTTTTGTTAAACTTTAAGACTATGATTGTGGCCATGAGGAAAATGGGAGAGAGCAGGGCAAGTGACTTGAGGCCACTGCGGAATAAAGTCGAAAGGAGAAAGGGCTTTTCCAAGGTTACGATGCTTATCGTGCGCAGCCTGCAGATTGATTTGCCAAAGGTGTAACCGGAGAAAAGACTCTCACCAATTGCAAAGTATAGCCAATAAGACAACAGGGATAACAACTGCGCGTATAGCATAACATTCGTCACTGCTTCATTCCAAACTGGCATCGAAGTACCTTTGCTAAAGTCACCTTCAAGAAACCATTCGACACTTTCTTTAATCCACAATGTCATTTCAGCAAGTGCTTCAGGATATAGCCTGGGCCCGATGAAACTGGTCACCATCGCAATAAAGACGCTGACAAAGATCCAATCCAGAAAGAAAGCTCGTGTACGCATGCTTATATGGGCTGACGGCATGGCTCCGTTGTCGGAGAACAGTGTGTCCAGCTCCGTTTTAGAGTATTTTGCGGGTGGCTTGCTCATGGAAAAACTAACTATCTTTTGGGTCAATCAAACTGCTTTTATAGGCCTTGACGGTGTTTTGCATCAGCATGGCAACTGTCATCGGCCCGACTCCACCCGGTACTGGGGTAATATGGTCTGCTTTTTGAGACACTGCCTCAAAATCAACATCACCGACCAGTCGATAGCCTCTCTTGCGAGTGGCGTCTTCAAGGCGGTTGATCCCGACATCAATCACATTGACACCTTTCTTTACCATGTCGGCAGTTACAAAATTAGGTCGACCAATTGCTGCGATCAGAACATCGGCCTGGCGTGTGATTTCCGGAAGATTTGCGGTACGTGAGTGACAGACGGTGACGGTGGCATTGCCCGGAATGTTTTTTTGCATCATCAGAAGTGCCGCAGGCTTGCCGACGATCTGACTGCGACCGAGCACAACAACGTGTTTGCCTTCTGTTTGGATGCCACTGCGGTGGATTAGTTGGACGATCCCAGCGGGCGTGCAGGCTATAAAGCCACTCTTATCTTCCTGACAGAGTTTGCCGATGTTAATTGTATTAAAGCCGTCAACATCCTTGCTGGGTAAAACCCGATTAAAGGTTGCCGTTTCGTCAATGTGCTTTGGCAGAGGCGCCTGGATTAAAATGCCATGAACGCTGGGATCGGCATTGAGTTGGTCAATGTGGTCAAAGAGCGCTTGCTGCGATATGGTTTCAGGCAGCAGTGTCAGCTGGCTCTTGATACCTATGGCGTGTGCCGTCTTCTTCTTTTTGTTGACGTATGAAACGGATGCCGGGTCATCGCCTACGCGAATAAAAGCGATTGCTGGCGTGCCATCAAGACCGGCCACTTCAGTGGTAAGTTCTTCGATTATAGAAGCTGCTATGGCGTTGCCGTCGATAAGTTGCATGGTCATTGATTAAGGCTGAAAATTATTTTAAATCGATCCTGAATTCACAATTATTTGTAAAAGAGTCGCTCAATATCTTTTTGACCAAGTACTTTGATGCCACCTTTGGGAATGTTTTTTAAGGTCAGGGCGCCGATTTGCACACGGACTAGCTTTTTGACAAAGTATCGGTGTGCTTCAAAGAGACGGCGAATTTCACGTTTTTTACCATGATGGAGGTGTACTTCCAGCCGCCGTGCGGCGCCTTCATTGACCTCCGGTGCTGGCAATATCTTTTCTGCTTTCAGGAAATCACCTTCGTACTCGATACCGTCCAGTAGTTTTTGGATGTCTGATTTGTTGAAGTCGCGATGAAGTACTACACGGTAACGTTTTGTTATTTCGGAGCGGGGGTGTGAGATACGGTTTGCGAGTGCTCCGTCGTTGGTCAATATCAGTAAGCCTTCGCTATCTTTGTCCAGTCTTCCTGCACAAAACAGGCGCAGCTTTTGGAATTCCGGCTGTAGCAGTTGAAACACCGTCTTTTCCGCGAAAGGGTCCGAATTGGTACACAGATAACCTTTGGGTTTGTTCATAATCAGGGTGATCAGACGTTCGGCTTTGTGAAGGATGGGCTTATTCTCCACAAATATGGGAGCACCCGGAAGGGCCTTGTCACCCAAAGAGGCAACTTTTCCGTTAACTCTAACTTTGCCTGCTTCGATCAAACGCTCCGCTTCGCGGCGAGAACATATGCCTGCCTGAGCGATGATTTTCTGAATTCGTTGTTCTTCGTCTTCTGACACTTGGTAACGGGAGCTGAGGATTTAGGATTTGAAATTTGAGCTTTCAAATTTGTTTGCAGCTCTGCCGCATCTTGTAGTTATGCAGGGCTCCTATGAAAGAGAAATGTTAGGCGATTTTTGCTTTCAGATCATCTTTTGAAACGAGCCCTACTACTTTGTCGGCAACTTCATTTTCTTTAAATATAAGGATAGTTGGTATTGCCTGTATTTCGAACCTTTCAGCAATTTCCTTGTTGTTGTCTACGTTGACCTTACAAATTTTAACAGTTTCACCCAGTTCGGTGGCAAGTTCTTCCAGTATGGGAGCGATCGCTTTGCAGGGCCCACACCATGGAGCCCAGAAGTCTACAATCACTGGCATAGAATCGTTGATTTCGGAATCAAAGTTTTCGCTGGTAAGTTCTATTATGTTTTCAGACATGTTTAATGAGTTTGTTTGAGTATATTTCGGTTGCTAGGAAAGTACTATATTTCCATAAAAGTCAGTAATGTGAAGGTAAATGCCGCCACGGCTGCAACGGCATCCAATACGAGAACCGGAATGCTTACATCATTGTCCAAAAAAGGAACATAATTGCCACCCGGATAGGAGACTATTGTTGAGCCTGGTGCATAGGTTTCCGGACTCGGCGGAGCTGGACGAAGTGTTTGCTGGCCAGATACTTTTGGAATACTGGCAACCGTCTTTATCAGATGTTCTCTGGCTGCAGCGATTTCTGCGTCGATCTTAGCCTGTTCCGCCTCTCTTAAGGCTTCTTTACGAGCTCTTTCATAAGCTGCTTTTTGTTTGATTTCCGATGCCTTGGCCCGGATCTCAATAGCCTCTTCGGCCAATGCTATCGCAGCAGTCTGAACCTCTTCCGTGGGGACTTCTTCACTACCTTCAAGGAACGGGTTTTCAAATATTTGGGTCATTTCTGAGCAGCTGATTTAACGGTTAAAATTATAGATTTGGTTATACGTTAAGATGGCTTTAGCAAGCGCTTTCTTAAGGTTGATCTGATTTCCAGTTTACATTTAAATCAAAAATTCGTCGCTATCTAAAACTTGAGGAGCTAAAAAAGTTACATATGAAAACATCTCTACTCATCGGTTGGACGACTGTGGATTCTAAAGAAGTGGCTGAATCTATGGCGCGTGACATGGTCGAAAAGAGATTGGCGGCCTGCGTACAAATTGAGGAGCCGGTGCAGTCGACCTATCGATGGAAGGGCGCCGTGCAGTCTGAGCGCGAGTGGCGGCTGATGGTTAAATTTGCGGCTCCAAACAGTGAAAACCTGTTGAAATTTATCCAAAAATCTCATCCTTACGATGTGCCTGAGTGGGTTGTAGTAAAGGCAGATCAGGTCTCTCCTGATTATCTTCAATGGATCCTGGAAACGAATTCTTAAGGTTAGGAAGTTCTTATTTGTTCACTTGACCTATCATCGGGTCAAAACAACTTTCATTCGTATGATTGATCCGATAAAGACACTTAAAGAATACATCCAATTTCCGTCCGTTTCAACCGATCCGGCGTATGCAGAGGGTATGAAGGGCGCGCGTGAGTATGCTATCGGACTTTTGCAAACCTTGGGCTTTAAGGTAGACGTTGTTGAAACGGAGTTACACCCTATTCTGCTTGCTGAGCGCTTTGGAAACCCTGACTGGCCGCATATAGTCGTCTATGGTCACTACGATGTGCAACCGGCAGATCCGTTTGATCTTTGGACAAGTGCGCCTTTCGAACCGGAAGAGCGTGAAGGCAGAATGTACGGTCGTGGTGCTGCCGACAACAAAGGTCCGACCATTGTGCATATGACAGCACTCTCCAGAGTTTTGGAAAAACATCCTGATCTGCCGCTCAATATAACCTATGTTATCGAAGGCGAAGAGGAGATTGGCAGTCCCAGCATGCAGAAGTTTTTTGACCAGTATGCCGATCGACTGACAAAAGCTGATTTTATGCTGGTTTCCGATACCGGTATTCCCAACACGGAGCAGATTGTTATTACAACGGCGCTGCGTGGTCTGGTGGATCTGGAAATCAAAGTACGCGGGCCCAAAAGTGACCTACATTCCGGTATTCACGGTGGTGCGGTTTATAATCCATTACAGGCACTGATGGAAATCTGCGCGGGTTTGCACAATCCCGACGGCAGTGTAAATGTCCCGGGGTTTTACGAGGACGTCCTACCGGTAATGGATTGGGAGCGTGCAGAACTAGGACGCTATCCGGAAACGGTTGAGAGTTACCAGAAACTGCTGGACGTACCCGCGTTTTATCCTGCAAACGGTTTGTCGCCGCTGGAGGCCGTACGCTTTGGACCGACACTTGAATTTAATGGAATCGGTGGCGGTTATCAGGGCAAGGGCTCTAAAACCGTGATTCCGAGTGAAGCCTTTGCAAAAGTTACCTGTCGTCTGGTGGCCAATCAGGATCCACAGAAAATTCAGGATCAGGTTGTTGCTGCGATTGAAGCGTTATGTCCGGAAGGAGTGCATTTGCATGTGCGCCGTGGTCCAGTCGCCAGGGCTTATCTGACGGTACCACCCGGCCGGCCCAATACTCCGAAAGATCAGCCTGAAGCCTTGGCGCGAGCTTTCAAATCGGCAGACCGCGCGATTGAGCAAAGCTTTGGAAATGCGCCGATCTATTTGCGTGAAGGCGGAAGTATTCCGGTGATTGCTGATTTCAGTCAACGCGCAGGATTGGATGCTTTGATGATTGGCTTATTTACGCCCAAAGACAATCTGCACGCCCCTGATGAGAGCTTTGATCTAAAACTGATGAGTGATGCTGTAACCGCATTTGAGCAGATTTTTTGTGATATTGCCGGTGTTTGAATCCAAGAAACGCAGTTGAGCCCACGGATCTAACAAATTCAGGTTCCTCTGGAAATACTGTGTTATTGTAGCCACGGCGCTTGTAGGTTACCTGGCGATGAGATTTACGATTTTTGAGCC
>CAWUII010000058.1:0-16482 GCA_963922575.1 uncultured Opitutia bacterium | reverse complement strand
ACTCATTGTTTTAGCCTTTCTTTAAGAGCTTCTCATGTCCACTTTTTCCAGGCCACTTCACACGATCCAACGGCGCACCAAAAGTGCCACTTTCCGCGATAAACGTACACTCGAGAGCTTTGATTTTAGCTTCAACAAAAGCATCAACCGCCAACAGATCTACCAACTCGCCAGTGGACTCTTCACCGAGCAGGCCGAAGACATACTGCTGATCGGCCCACCCGGCGTGGGCAAGAGCCACCTTGCCCACGCGATTGGCTATCAACTGATCAAGCAGGGAAAAGTGGTTCTCTACCGCTCCATCTTTGATATCCTTGATGATCTCAGAGAGGACAGCATGGACGCCGCCCACGACCGCACCATGAAGCGCTATACCAAATGCGACCTGCTCATTATCGACGACATGGGCATCAAACAACTGCCCCCTAAATCAGGGGAGTACCTCTTTGAGATTATCATGCGACGCTACGAACTGCGCTCCACGCTGATGACCTCAAACCGGCCACTGGAAGAATGGGGCAAGCTCATCGGCGATGTCCCTGCTGCCACCGCCATACTCGACCGATTCCTGCATCACGCAAAAATCATCAAAATCAAAGGAAATAGCTACCGATTGAAAGATCACGCTCGACAAAACCAGACATCGGAATAAACAAAAAACATCTCTTCAGGGTGGTACGTTTTGAAGTGCAAAAAGGTGGTACACTTTAAACCGCAAAATGACAGGGTACCTTCAGATTGACTTCACCTGCCTTGGTATGGAGTTTGCGTTCGTAGTGGCCAGCACGTGTGTCCACCCGATCGGCAGATCGTTCGTAACGACCGGCTCGACAAAGGCGATCCGCCTCTGCATCCAGCAGGCCATTGAGTGTCTCTTCGACACTTTCCGTTATTTTCCGATCCAGATGTTCACGCAGTTGTGCTTCATCCAGACGAATGATGTTGTCATTTTTACTCATGATTTAGGTTCTTTTTTGAACCTTTCTGAGCACACTCAATTCAAATGTGCGAAAAATAACCTACGTTATCCGGCGCTGTAACGTTGCTTTTTCATTTGTTGATCCTCTTTCTAAGAGAATCGCATGTCCAGTTTTCTCAGGACACATCAACGAGTATCGAAGTACGCGAAAAACCTGCGCTCAAAAAAGAAACTGCCGCGAACGAGCAAAAACCAAAGAGTCACCGGCCCCTTTTTCCCGGTGTGCGGGTTGGTACACTTTGAATCCGAAACATAACGCCTGACTGTTTGGCAGAATACCCAGTTCGCGAGCTATGCGACGCTCAGACCATCCTTGATCGTGCAGTGCGGTGATTGATCGTTGTGTTTCTATTTTGGTGATGTTCGACATCTCCAAAATGGAACACTTTAACCCGCAAATTACTATAACACTTTAACCGCAACTTGACAGTTGTAAATTAAGAATTGTTTTTAAGAGTTAAGTAATGCTGCATGTACTTTTATTTATATCAATTTATATTTTCGGTTTCATTTTTTCTTTGTCTAAGGCCCCAGCCTTTATCTTTGCATTATATGAAGTTGTTTATTTCTTCTACCCTCAGCGAAGGTGGTGGGGATACATTGTCCCGAGTATTAGCTATTCATTTTATGTAGTTGCATTTATGGGAGTACTTTTTCTTCTCAAAAAGGGAAAGAGCACTTGTTCCATTATGGCAATACCAGCAACCAAGTGGATTTGGATTTTGTTTTTTTATTGGTTTTTAATTGGTTATATTGCGGTATACCCTGAAAGGCATTGGGATGCAACAAACAATTATTTCAAAATGTTGGTAACATTATGTTTTGCTTTTTATCTCGTGAATGACGATAAAGATTTTCGACTTATACTCTGGGGATACTTACTTGGAGCATGGTATTTGAGTTTTGTGGCATATCAAACTGGTAGGAATAGCGGCGACAGGGTTGAAGGAATTGGAACTATTGATACAGGTGGTGATTCAAATATGACAGCAGCTACATTAGTACCAAGTCTAGTCTTATTTTTATATTACTTCTGGTTTTCTAAAAAAATGTGGCAAAAAACACTATTCGCTCTAGGTGGTGCCTTTAATGCCAATGCAATAGTTCTCATTAACAGCAGGGGTTCTTTTTTAGGAGTAATTGTAAGTGCTTTATATTTTATGATGAAGATTTATTTTTCTAGTCCTCGGACTAAAAATCAGAGACGTAAAGCAATACTTATTGTACTTTTAGGAATGCTGGGTGCAGCAAGTGTTATTGATGAAAGTACAATCAATCGATTTAATTCCATCAAAGAGGAAGGTAGTAATATTGATGAAGATGAAGAGTCGGGAGCAACTAGAGTTCTTTTTTGGTCTGCTAGTATGGATGTAGCGAAAGATCATCCATTAGGTGCAGGCATTGCAACATTTGAATACTATGGAAGATACTATGTGTCAGACCAAGTTAATATGGGACCAAGTAGAAAGCGTGCAGTCCACTCAACATGGTTCGAGGCGCTTAGCGATATTGGATACCCAGGCTTTGTATTATTTATAACCTTACTCTATTGTTCTTGGAAGATGCTTAGCAGATCCAAAAAAGCCTTGAAGCATGTTAATGATCCAGAAAATTACTACAAGATTGTAGCGATACAATCTGGCTTTTTAGGTTTAATGTGCACAATAACGTTTATCAACCGTCTAAGAGCAGAAATCTTATATTGGATGATACTATATTCGATGCTTGCTTACAAAATTTATGTTCTAAAATCGAGCGAAAGAAAAAAAGAGGAAACCGAAACGTTAAAGCAACAGAGTTGAGATTTTACAAATAGATTTACTGATCATTTGTACGCATTGTAGATGCAGTGCCCAGATAAATGCCAGATTTGGGAGCTTCAGTAATTATACTGCCAGCACCTATGACGCTATGAGCGGCAACATCACCCATTATGACTGACAGGTTGCCAATCCAGCAGTTGTCCCCAATCTCTATCTTAGAGTAGTGACCGCCTTGTTCACGTAAGGGCATATTCTTATCTGAAAAATTGTGTTGATTGCGTCCGCTAAGTATGTGTACGCCACTGCCAATCAAGCATTCAGGGCCGATTCGGCACATGCCGATATTGCATTGTGGACCAATATAAACATTATCTCCAATATGGGTATCCCGATGAGAAAATACAGTGCCGAAACCAATGGTTATGTTTTTTCCAAAGTCCGGGAGGACAAATCTGTAAAAGTTTCGCCGGATATAGTTGCCGATTCTACCAGGAAAAAGTGAGTAAAATTGCGAAAATCCAGCAAATAACTGATCTTTATCAGCAAAGATAAGCAGTACATAATATAACAAGATTGGAGGCGCATTGAGTAGCGCGAAAAGCACGTTAATAGTAGCCTTCAATTGTTCTCTCATGGGATAAGTTTCTGAATTATCTGAGTTAATGATGCCAGTTGTGCATCCCATGAGTAGTGTTCCTCAATCAGTTGGTGGGAGTTTCGACCGATTGCTTTGCGTTTTTCGGAATCAGTCCAAAGAGTTCTGATGGTGCTTAAGTATTCCTGCGCGGTGTCTGCTTGTACATAATGGATGTCAGCATGACACGCCTCAATGCCTTCAATACCTGCTTTGGTAGTAATTGAAGGGAGGCCGCAGGCAAAAGCCTGCAATATCTTGTTTTGAACACCGCAAGCGATTTGAAGGGGGGCGATGAAAAAATCTGCCTGGTGAAAGTAGGGTAATATCTCGTCAACGAATCCGGTTACCTGTATTCCTTCTTTTTTTGTTAGCGCTTGTATGGCGGGAGTAGGATTCATACCTGCAATGATCAGTCGGGCATTTGAGTTTTCGCTCTTAAGTTCAGGCCAGACGTTTTGAGTGAACCATAGAACGGCTTCTATGTTGGGAGGATAGTCCATCACGCCTACAAAGAGGAGCACCGGGCCCTTTTGCTCTGCAGTATTTGTCTCCTTTGTAGCCGGATAAAAGGCTTCGGTATCTATGCCATTACCTAGAGTATAAACATTACTTAGCTTCAACTGCGGATGAACTGCTTGCATACGTTCTATTTCGTTTTTTGAGATTAATAGGCAAGCAGCAAAATTAAGCACCGAATGTTGCTCAAGTTGAGCAATTTTTTTTGCCTCCCGCTTATACAACCATCGCATGGTCCAGTTAGCTTTTGCAGCGTACTTGCACCATTTATCACTATCTAAATCCATAAAGTCCATTAAAGTCGGTATTTTTAGGCCCTCTCCGTATCGATATAGAGAGGATGCTGTCAAGAGCAGAGCATCCACCGAAGTATTAATGACCTTTTTCAGGAGGGCTTCATGCAGCGTATGGCTGTAAAAATTAGCTTCACTTAGTGCTTTCCCTGTAAACAAGCCTCTGATAAGTCGCAATGGCTTTGGTCTTAAGTTTGCCCATAGTATTTCAATATCAAGTTGATCACGTAAATCGCACAAATCCTGATAATCGTTACTTTTTGTCAGTGGAGCAGCCACAGTGATGCGATATCCTTGCTTTATCAGCCATCGAATCTGGTAGTAGGTGCGCAGCTTTTCCCCTTTGTTCGGTGGGAAGGGAACACGTTGGGCGACTACCAGTATATGCTTTTGGGACTTTGCTCCAGAATCCATTAATTTGTGAATTGGTAAGAATTTTGAAACGAGAGGCGGTTACGGGGTAAGTAATTCTCGCTCCGTAAGAGAACATCCGAACGTTTTCGCCAACACGACGCCATTTCGACAAGCTCAAGGTCTATTACAGTTGCGCACCGAGGACGGTGCTGCGCTACCTGTAAAAAATTATACGTCTCAAAATTAATTTTTATTTGCATAGTTTAGTGTAAATATCACCAAAAGTTTTCTGCATCTTTTTAGAACTAAAGCGATGATTAAATTGACTGAGAGCTTCAGCGCCGAATTGTGAGCGTAAGGATTCGTTTTCGGTTAATTGCAGCAATGCATTTACTAATGCAATTTCATCCTTGCTTGGGAAAATCAAGCCGGTTTTTTGGTCGGTTACGATTTCCGGATTGCCGCCTGCGTCGGAAGCAATGCAAGGTTTGCCAGCAGACATGGCTTCAAGTAGAGTCATTGATGTTCCTTCACTTAAGGAGGTGAGTAGAAACACATCGAAAAGGTGAATAAATTCATAAGGGTTTGTGCGGTAGCCAGTGAAAATGACACTGTCATTTAAAGCCAACTCCGCAACCAACGCTTCAAGATTAGGGCGTTCACTACCGTCTCCTACTAGAATCAACCGAGTGTGCGGATGTTTTTTATTTAATTCGGCAAAAGCGCGGATCATTAAAGCTTGATTTTTGATTGGGTCAAAACGGGCGATTGTGCCGAAAATCAGGTGTTCGGGTTTTAATCCTAATTCCTGGCGTAAAGTTTTTAGTTCGCTGTCTTTTGGAGTTGGTACAGCATGAATGCCGTTGTAAATGACCTGAATTTTAGTATCTTGAATGCATTCGTATTGTACCAAAGCAAATTTGGTTGCTTCAGAAATAGCAGTGACTACATCGACGAAAGGAAAAAGAAGTCGGTTAATCATTCGCCGCTTAAACGTGCTTGAATCAGGGTAAAAACGACCATGCTCGGTAAAAATGACTTTAGCGCTTAAGCCAATGGCGGCAAAAAATCCGTAAGTAAAAGGAGTGTATTGGTGGGTGTGGACTACGTTAATATTGTGCTGTTTTATCAGGGCACGTATTTTGCTTATAAGTCCCAAGTCCAGCTTTGGTTTACGTTGGAAAACAAAGACAGGTATTCCCATGTCTTTTAATTCCCGGCCCCAGGGGCCTAATGGTGACTCAATGCAGCATAAGTGATGTTTGAAGCGATCGGAGTCACTGCCTTTGATCAGGTTTCGAATTACTTGTTCAGTCCCGCCTAATCCCATGTCAAAAGTGATATGCAGGATATTAATTGGATGCTTCCGGTTCATGTAATTGCTATCGCAAAGGCACTAGAGAGTCCAATAGAAATGCAAATAAGATCACACAGAGGCACAGAGGCACAGAGGCACAGAGGCACAGAGGCACGGAGATTTGTTTTAGAGTTGTCCATTGATGATTCTGCTAATTCCATTCTTCATTAAAACATCTCCAAAATTAAGGAGATACCCAAGTTTTAAATCAGTCAATCGCAAGTACGTCAGTAATTGTTTTTTATGGGCAGGACTTATCTTCTCTACAGATTTAAGCTCAACAATGACTCTCTTTTCGATGATAAGGTCGGCTCGAAATCCTTGATCAAATTGTACACCGTTGTATTCGATTGCTACTGGAACTTCACGCTCTACCTTCAATCCTTGTTTCTCCAGTTCACGCGCAAAAACTACCTGATAAACTGTTTCCAGTAAGCCTGACCCAAGCTCACGATGCAAGTTGATCGAACTCTCAACTATTATGTCCCCGATTTTGTTCTCATCCATCTCTGTGTCCCAGTGCCTCCGTGTAAGTTTAATTCCGTTCTAAGTTGCCTCGTTCATATAGTTATCCCACCACATTTGAAACATCAACATGCTCCACAATATGGTAGAATGGTCTTTCTTTCTAGCACAGTGTTCCTGCCATAACTGAGTGATATAATCCAAGTTAAATATTTGTTCCAAGCCACCAGGATGGTTAATCAATTTATCTTCGCACAGACCGCGTAATTCATTACGTAGCCAGGAAGCTAAAGGCACAGAAAATCCCATTTTTTTGCGGTATAAGATATCGTCTGGTAAATACTCTTTAAAGGCTTCTTTTAGTAGATATTTCTTTTCTCCCTGATTGAACTTCAAGTTGGATGGGATCTGAGCTGCAAACTCCAACACCTCATAATCAAGGATGGGTGCTCTGACTTCCAGAGAATTCGCCATGCTCATGCGGTCAACTTTAACCAATATCCCACCAGGTAGATAGGTTTTCATGTCCGTATAGAGAATCTTGGACAGGTGATCCGGGCCATCGGCTTTTTGGTAGCGTTCAATTGTCTGCGCGGATGGATGATAATCGCCTAATTGCTGCTTAACTTCATCGGTCGCCAATCTCCGCCATGTTTCATCTGTTATCATTGAGTTTGAGATGTAAAACCCCATTGCAGGATCAACGCTCAAGCTAGTTAAAAGAGATTTAGCTTTTCGAAAAACAATGAAGTTAAATTTTCCAGCGATTGAGGCCATCATGGGAAATATCCATTTTCTCAACCAGCGGGGAAATTTCTCTCTCAATTTATTTTCTATCGCATCCACCGAATATTTTTCATAGCCGGCAAAGACTTCATCACCACCGTCTCCAGCTATTGCAACGGTGACTTTTTCCTTGGCCAGTTTTGAAACAAAATAGGTCGGTACCAGTGATGGGTCTGCAAATGGCTCATCAAAAAAAGAAACTATATGTGATAAGTTTTCAGCTACATCCTCATGTACTGTTAACTCGTGGTGTAACGTTCCATACTGTTCTGCTACAATTTTGGCAAATTCAGTTTCATTGAACTTTTTTTCATCAAATCCGATTGAGCAAGTTGTTACAGGGTTATCGACATTTTTTGCCATCATGGCAACGATACCACTTGAATCTACGCCACCGCTCAAGAAAGCGCCCAGTGGTACATCTGCTATCATACGTCTTTTAGTAGAAGCTTCTAAGATGTCTTGTAGTTGCCTTTTGAGTTTGGACTCATTTTCTTCAAATGCAGTATTGAATGAAACATCCCAGTATTGTTTTTTTTCAATTCCATTTTTAGTAGCTAGCAAGTAATGACCTGGATCTAGTTTGTAGATGTCTTGGAATATTGTTTTAGGGTCGGGAACGTATTGATATGCAAAAAAATCGTATACAGCGTCCAGACGTAATTTTCTGGGAACCTGAGGCATCGTTAAAAGGGATTTTAACTCAGAGCCAAATATCAGTTCTCCCTTATGGTTGAAGTAATACAGTGGTTTTTTTCCGATTCTATCTCTAGCAATAAATAAGGAATCATTATGAGTATCCCAAATTGCGAATGCAAACATACCATTAATCTTGTGTAGCATGTCTAAGCCCAGTTCTTTATAGAGAATAAGAAGCACTTCCGTATCTGTATGGGTTCTGAAATGATAACCTTTTTGAATCAACTCTTCTTTTAATGACAAAAAATTATATATTTCTCCATTAAATACAATGGTGTAGCGTTGATCAGCAGAATGCATTGGCTGGTTGCCTGCTTGACTCAAGTCAATGATGCTTAGCCGACGATGACACAGGCCAACCTTATCGGTGAGATATTCTCCTCCTGCATCCGGGCCACGGTGGAACATTGCTGTCCCCATTGAAACCAAATTTTCAGCGGTTCCTTGCATATTGTGAAACTGAGTGAATCCAGCAATGCCACACATTATTAGTAGAAGTTAAAAGCTTGAAGTTGGAAGTTAGTTTTTTACAAACAAATATTTATAAAATGAATCTTTATCACCAAACAGCGAAGAATTTTTCATATTAAAGACTCACCTGGCGTTACAAACTAATGTATTTTCTAACACTAGGTCCAATAAAGTTTGCTATGGACAATGGAATTTTTCGCCATGTATTTTCAAATAGCTTTCGAAGAGTCCCTGTTTCAGGATTGGCGGTTAATGGCTTAGTAGTATCTTTAGGATCGTCTGTACGCCAATTTAATGGAACGGGCAATGCACCCCATTGTTGTTTGAATTTGAATGTACCCTCGTTGTAAGTAGAGCGCCCGAAATCAAATTGCTTGCAGCCATTTTCTATGCTGCATTTTAGAAGGGACCAATAAAGAAGCATATTTGGTGATAGTTTATTATATTCGGCCAGGGTTGAGGCCCAGGGAATACATACCTTGTCTTTACTGAACAAAATTAATCCGCCTCCAATAGCTTTTTCCTGCTTCCTGACGATGCTAATAATACAGTTTTGACCGTATTCTCGACAAATTGAATGGTACCATTTTTTGCTATGAACGGGCGAACCTAACCTTAGCATATTTTTGCTAAGTATTTGATAGAATTCGTCGATAAGCTTTGGCTCAAGGCCGAGTTCGTAGTTCAATCCATTTTTTTCTGCTTTTTTAATCTGACTGCGTAATTTCGCTTTAAATCCTTTCATCAATGTGTCCGTATTGTCGGGTAAGGATAATAGCATGCTTACTTTTTTATTGTCTAAGTTTTCGCCGTCAAGGGAAGTGCCGCGCTCTCGATATTCTATTTTTTTTGCGCCTGTACTTGACTTTAGTTCCAAGGCTTTTGTTTCTAAGACCAATTTTATTTCTTCCGAATCTGCCAAACAGCCTCCTATATCACAATAAGGAAGCGAGCAGATGGATGATCCCATTAAAGGAACTGAAAATAGTGTTACAGGCAGAATGCCTACGATGTGGTCTTCGAGGGTCGCTACCAGGTGTTTGACCGGGTGTTTGTAAGCTTGGTGAACTGCCTGCAGCCAGGCAAACATATGGTAAGGAGAATGATCCGGATGCGCTTGTACGTAGCTATCCCAAAGGGATTTGTTCTCTTGATTAATAACACGTATATCCATAGGAGCTTGTGACATTTTCCTCTATTTGCAGATACTACTGAATATTCCTGCAAAGGCTTGTGAAATCTTTAATAGCCTAACGGCTTCCTTTCATAATGAGTGGAATCGTGGTCAGAATGATCTCAAGATCGAGCCAGATTGAATGGTTTTTGATATAGAATAAGTCGTACTGAAGTTTGCGCCTGATACCTTCGGTGGTGTCCGTGTATCCATGCCTTATTTGTGCCCATCCGGTAAGTCCTGGAGGCACTAGAAGACGCCACTCATAGAGTGGTATTGATTTTTTTAAGTCTTCAACAAATTCAGGGCGCTCCGGACGGGGACCAACCAGTGACATTTCTCCTTTTAGAACATTCCACAACTGAGGAATTTCATCGATGCGGGTTTTGCGCAAAAAATTGCCTATACGGGTGATGCGAGGATCTTCTTTCTGTGCCCACTGTGCTCCTGAAGATTCAGCATCATTACGCATGGTTCTAAACTTATGGATTTTAAACGGGTTTCCCATGAATCCTGCTCGGATTTGACTGTATAGTGCCGGGCCTGGACTATCCATTTTAATCAATAACATTATAATCGGAAAAAACGGCAGTAAAACAACCAATCCGAGCAAAGCCGCTGTAAAATCAACACAGCGCTTTATCAAAGCTGTACCGCTGTGTTTTGGAATGAAAAACCCAGCGGTATGCCAATGCAGGTTGCGATAGCTAAGTGGAATTTCCCGATGGAAAAGCTCGATAAACGCTCCAAGATTGAGAACATCAATGCCAGAGAATGGAAGGCGTTTTATGACACTGGAGATTACCGGACTCATTTCTTTATCATAAACTGATATGGCAAAGTCCGTACCGTTGTCTTTTAAAAATTTAACATATTGATCGGGGTCAGTGATGACAATGTTGTCGTAATCAATTTCGTTGTCGTTTTGCTCTAGAGGTTCTTCACTACCGACACAAACAACATGGAAGTGAGGGTCTGAATTAAATCGCTGTGTAAGCTCGGGCGTAAGTCTATTGAAACAAAGAAAAGCTACTTTAATTGGATTGTTTCTCAAATACCATTGGTAACCGATACGGGTTAAGGTGATACCTAATACGGAAAGACTTAAAGTGATGGCAATAACGTAGCGGCCTATGTTGTGAAAATACACTAAATAAACTGCTACGACTATAGTGAAAAGAGCGATTAAACTTCCGAGGATACTTGAAAGTATAATTTCATAACGACTGAAAAGATGCTCTACACGATGCGTATTGAGCCCACACAAACGCACAGTGAATACCAGCGTTATTGCATAGATTATTAGTAGTAAAAACCTTTCGTAGGGCTGATAACTATTGATATATGGAGATAATCTTAAGCCCAACCACAGGGAAAAACCTCCAATCAAAAAATCAATGATTACCCAACGCCACCCCTTCCTAGAGTGTAAAAGATTTCTCAACTGTGTCGGTAATTTCATCTCTATTTTTTTGATTGGAGCGGTAAATTTTTATTAATATTTTGCAGTTGGAACTGAAGCTTTATAATATTGCCTGAATTCTTTAAGCAAGACGATCGCAATAGGTACAACAAACCATCTAATCAAAACAAAAGCAATACCAATGAAAAGTCCTGCGAAAGGTCCGATAGCCAAAAGCTTTACTTTATCTGGAGCAATGGGATCTCTGTAGATGTAAGGTTCTTGAATCGTTATAAATGAAAAACCATCGATAGCGCCAGTGCTTGAGAGTATTCGTTCATAAACCAATTCATACTTTCTTTGCAATTGAGCTTCATGGTTTTTGAGACGAAGATATTCGCTTTCCTTTGTCGGAGACAACATTTTCTCAGTCTGGATATTTTCAGTTACTCTTTCAATTGCGTCCTCTTTTCTCTTAAGCGCCTGATAGCTAGACTGGAAACGTTTCAATGCCGTTTCCAGTTGTCTTTCCAGATTGGACTTGAGCGTATCAATCTGGATTTCCAACTCTTTCATTTTTGGATGTCCTGCCTTAAAAGCTTTGATTTGCTGCTGATATTTGTTTTCTAAATATATCAGCAAATTTTCCTGCCCTTCCCAATCAAGGACTGTTTGAAGGTTATTTGTTGAAGAAACAGGTTCTGCTGTTGGTGGATTCTGATTTGAACTCTGGGGATCTTGTTGACTTAGGAGAAATTCACGGATTTGGGGATTCTGATTCACTTTAAGTGTTTCACTAATCGTCGTCAGATCAGAATCAACGATCTCTTTGTATTGATCTTCTAATAGTAAACGTTCTGTTCGTATCATTTGCAAACGACCAATCAAGTCATTTACAACAGAATCCTGCATTTGCTCGCGTTCTCTGGCGACTAAAACTTTATTTTCAAACTCAAACTGTGCAATTTCACGTCTAATATCAGTAAGTCCTGATTGTATGCGCTCTTCTTCGCCACGTAGCCCTGCAATTGCATCTTTGTTGATTTGGCCTAATTCACGTTTTCTGTAGTCGCGATAAGCGCCTAGTATACTTTGAAGGTAATCCAGGGCATACTCTGGACTTTTGGAATCGACAGACAAATCGATCATGGTCGCCCCGCCGCGAAGACCTGAACCCCTGACGGGGTTTATTTTGAAGGGAACCCTCAATTCATTGTCAGTCATTTGTTCTTTCCATTTGATGCGGAGTTTGGCGACAAGTTCTCTGTGAAACATTTCTCCGGACATAATTATTATGTGCCTGCTAGCAGAACGTTCCAATCTATCGTAATCAGTTTCAGCGCCCTTGTCCTTGAGGCGATTTTCATGGAAAACTTCAACTCGGGCGCCTGCACGATAAATATAATCAGCGGATTTTGCATTCCAGTAAGAAAGACCGGTACAGATTACAACTGTAACAACGATGATTGGCCATTTGTGTAAAACCAGAATTACAAGCCCAATCGGGTCGATTGAATCTGTAATTTTTTTCAGTATCTCCGACGGTTTAAGCACAGATTTGTCGTTAGATAAATGTAGTTCCAGCGATTTCATAAAGAATGTATCAATTTTTTGACAGAGGGTCTAGTGTTCGCTTAGAGATTAATAAATTTTTGAGGCACAATAATCATATCGCCAGAGCTTAAATTAACATCTTCTTCAAGATATCCTTTTTCGATCACTCTATTAATGTTAACAATTTGGACGGTTCGGTCCTCCTCCTGATAGCGAATGAGCTTAATTTTACTTCCTTGGGCAAACGGGGTCATTCCACCGGCTTTAAAAATTGCCCGCATGAGTGTGGCATCTTCTCCAGGTGCGAACGATTGCATGCCCGGCGCATTGACTTGTCCTACAACAATCACTTCCCGAGGTGTTGTCGTGAGCAGTTGACTGTTATCTTCCTGATTTATCCCTGGAACATAAAGTTCATCGCCTGCATAAAGATAGAATAAGCCCTGTTCGGACAGCACTAAGCCTTTCTGGGATAATCTGCCTAATATTGCTTTAATGTCGATAGGGTCTTTTGTTTGCCCACCACTTTCATTCGACCTCAAAATATAAGCTTTTTCAGGATCTGCCCATGCGGTCAATCCTTTAACTGCGCCAAGCGCCTGTAAAATAGAGATTCGCCCGGATCCGGAGATTTCGATTGCTCCCGGTTCCTGAACGGCTCCATACACATATATATGTGTTGCCGCTTGCTTAGTTATGCTGACACTTAAGGTTACTTTGTTGTAAAATCGTTCCAGCAAAAGTTTTTCTAAATTATCCTTAAATTCATTTAGAGTAAAGCCTGCTGCGCCTATTTCTCCTACATAAAACAAAGTAACATTGCCTGAGGCATCCACCGGACCGCGAAACTGAAAATCGGCATCTTCTTTCAGAAGGATCTGTAACTCATCTCCGATCTCGATTAAGGTATCTGTACGAACTTGTTCCGGAGAGGCAAAAAGAATCTGGGTCAAATTAAACAGCAAGACCAGATGAAGAAGTAAAAATATGGCTTTATTGTTTAACATGAATGATCCTAAAGAAAAAGAGTTAGAAGCTAGTACTGATCAATAATAGTTTATGGATTTGAGTCCTACCACCATTTTGGCGTTGTATCTGATCTGCAGCTTAGAAAAGCTGATCAACTCCAAATTACTAATTTAGTATGATTGATATAAAAAGGTTTTCAAAAATAAGAATTAGCAAACAAGAATTAGCAAATGGTCATGCTGATGAATATACAAAAAGTGAAAAACAGATAATCAAAAATTAGATCTATGCCGAAAAATATCAGAAATTCAACTGAAAATTCATTTCAACACGATGTTGATCGTAATTGAACTCAGCAAATTCTGAACCAAACACTCTAAAGTAGCTGTATCGGGTGGAGACTGTTGTTCGTGCATTTAGTTGAAAAGGGACCCCCACGGAAATTGTCTCACGGGAAAATTCGTTGCCGCCATCAGATTCTTCGATTCGGCTAAGTCCGTAGGATAAACCAACATTCAAACGTTCGTTGAGCAGGTAATTGATTCGATAGGTGAAGCTAGTCTCTTCCTGAAAATTGGCAGGGATGGCGTCTCCCGGGATTCCAGGGTTAGCTGTAGTTGCCTGTGAAGGTTGCTGCAGATAACTCAAGCCCAAGGCATGGTTCAAATAATTGCCTGTAGTAAAATTGACGGAGCTTTCAAAAATTAAGCTGGAGGACTCATTCTCTTGTGTAGTAGGGCTATTGGTAGTATCAAATTCCAAGCGGTTAACTGCCAGATAAATAGAAGTGTTCAAACCGGATTCGCTAATGAAGGTAACTCTGGGGCCCAACTGGTATTGCTCAAAATCGTTGCGGAAATCTTCATCATATACGGTGCTGGAAAGGTTACTCTGCAAACTGAGTGTCAGCGAATCATTGACCTGTGTTCCGAGTTCTGCAAAAAGGCTATGTGCTTGGCTATCGATTGAATTACTATTTGCTGTCTCTGTGGTTACATCTTGGCTAAAAGTATTGGTATAGCTATAACCAAGACTGGCTCTGGTGTCGGGAGTCAGACGTTGTGCATACCGCAACGAACTCACGCTATTAAATTGCCTGAAGGGTTGATCCTGTCTTTGCGCATTGTTTTGTTCATCGTTCGTTTGGATGGATGCTGAAGCAATATTTGCGGAAAACGTGTTAGAGAAGGTAATAATTGCATCGTTGCTCAGACTAAAATCTACGTCAAAGCGGGACGTGGCATTTTCGTTAATACCGCCGATGATTAGACCGTCTCTGCCATTTGCGTCACCCTCCAAATAGTATTCATATCCTATACTGGTTCCGGTAGAAAGCGTCAGATATGGGCTTACTGGCCAGTAAGCTTGTATGGATAGAGTAGGAACAACTGCAAAAGCAGCTTCTTCGCCGCCATTGTTATTGTTGCGGTTAAAATTGCTGTCCCAAAAAAATCGTGTCCCGGCGCCAAGATTAAATCGCAATGCGCTAATGCGCAAATTGTAGTCTATTTCAGCCGGCTGGGTACCCGCTTCACCAAGAGCAATCACTCCGTAGGATTGAAGGCTGCACAGTGCCAGATTTAAAGAACAAAGGCAAAACAATCGGACTAATCGGAACAATTTTTGAATTATGTTAAAACTTGTAATTCCCAATCCGGCAGAGCCGGAATGAACATTGAATGTCGAACATTGAACTTTGAATATATAAATCTGTGTTAAACATAAACGGATTTTGATAGTAAGGTACTAAACAATTGTAAGATCAGAGTCTAATATGCATCCAAGGTTGGTTTTTAAGTCGGTTCTTTGTGGTTGAAAATTCAATTGATTTTGGGCGACTTTAATATCAGCCAAAGAATGACGAATATCGCCCGGGCGTTCCTGCTCAAATAGTGGTTGCGCAAATGTTTCTGTGATACTGCGCAGAGCTTCAACGACATCAAGTAAGTTGGTAGCCAAACCTGTTCCAATGTTACATTTAAAAAACGGTGTTTTTGCAGTAGTGGTCATTGCCTTTAAGTTTGCCTGTACGACATCATCGATGTAAACAAAGTCCCGCGTCTGTTTCCCGTCGCCAAATATTGTTGGAATGGTTTTGTTTTTTGCACAGTCCACAAATTTTGAAATGACTCCAGAGTACATCGATCTGGGATCTTGGCGAGGACCGTAAACATTAAAGTAGCGCAGCGCGACACAATTGATCCCATATTGTTCTGCATAAGCTTGCAGTAAATACTCACCCGCAATTTTTGCCGCGCCATAGGGGCTCAATGGTTCGGGAAGCATCGTTTCGTTTTTAGGAAGTTCAGGGTTATTCCCATAAATCGCCGCAGACGATGCAAAAACGATTCGTTTGCAGCTTCGAATTCTTGCAGCTTCCAGCACATTCATGGTGCCGGTAATATTGATGTCGTGATTTTCCTGAGGACGTTCTATAGACTCGACAACTGAGACCAACGCTGCCTGATGGAAAATGCCGTCGCAGCCTTTGGCTACACTTATACAAAGATCCGGGTCGCGAATGTCACCTTCCGTAAACTCGATTTTGTCAGAAACATTTTTTAAATTTCTGTAGTTTCCTGTGGAAAGGTTATCCAAAACCCGTACTTCGTTCCCATTCCGAACAAGTGATTCGACAATATGTGAACCGATAAAACCGGCACCTCCGGTGACAAGATAATTCATAAATTATTATGCTAATGGACAAAACAGACATTTGTAAAGATGAGTTTCAAAATATTTGTTGTCATTCTTTGCAATTGGGTTAGTTTACGCGTGATATTCTTGCTAAACGTCTTCGACTGCTTTCTTTCGCCAATCCATCGCAACTGGTTACAAAAAATCGTAGGTTCCTCGCTATTTTTAGTGGAAGAACAGTTGCTTCAACTTCTTTTAAAAGAAAAGGGAAGTAGTTATCAAGTTACCTTTCCACTAAAAATAGCGAAGAACCCATTTTCACTCCTCTTCCAGGATAAACCGGGTCAAAAACAGAGCCAGACCGGTCATCTAAAAAAAAGTAATAAAAGTAGAAAAAACATATTGACTGCTCAAATTACGAGGTTC
>CAWUII010000057.1:0-17040 GCA_963922575.1 uncultured Opitutia bacterium | reverse complement strand
CAAACTGTTACCTATGTCCTGAACCAAAAGTGTATACCATGTCCTGATCCCACCATTCGACGGTCAATGTTCAATGTTCGATGTTCAATGTTCAATGTTCAAAGAGTACTTCTTTGCAAGAGTCAGTCGGTGAATCTTTGCATTGTGCCGCACATCAACCGGAAAAGACTTTTCAAAGAAAAACGTATCAATCTGCTGCGTCATCGCATTGCCTCGAGCCAGCGCTTGTAGACTGCTGATAAAAGCATCTCGCTCTTTCCCTTTGCGCGGATACTTACCCCGTTCCGGTTCGACAACAATTGCCGGACAACCTCCCCCGGCATCAATCAAAGCCGAGCGGAAGACATGTGGATGCGCATTGAAGATAGCTTCACAACAATCCGTGTAAAGCGCTCCCTGCTCCGTGAGCACACGCTCTACTTTGCGCCCGCAGAACCAGATACGCCCGGCCTCATCAAGCCGACCAAGATCACCCATGCGGTGCCAGAGCTGATCATTATCTCGAATCTTGGAGTTTGCATCTGCATCGGGTCGCTGATCATAGCTGCGGGTGACCGATGGTCCCCTTACAATGATTTCACCAATGCTTCCAACGGGCAGATCGACGCAGTCAGCTACGGTTTCGATAGAACCCTCAACTGGTTGCACAATGCGCACCTGAACTTTTGGCAAGGGTACACCAACACAGGTACCTGCTCCCTTTTCAGTCTGCACGGCAGTTGTTTCCAAAACTTCGTGCGCGCTGATTGAGCTTACGGGCAGAGCCTCCGTTGCTCCATAAGGCGTCTGTACCTCGCCGTTTGGCAGGATCGATGTCATCAGTCGCATCAATTCCGGCGATACCGGAGCACCTGCCATCAGGATACGGCGTATGGTCGGCAATGTTATGCTATTCGCGATGCAATACCGGGCAATCTTGTTCCACAGCGCCGGCGATCCAAAGCTGTTGGTCACTGAATTTTGCTGAATTGCTTGGACAATTTTCTTCGGGTCGACCGTTGCCGGCCGGCTGGGATTTATCTCGGGGACCACAGTGCACATACCCAGAGCCGGATTAAACAATGCAAACACCGGCAACATTGGCAGATCGACCTCTCCTGGCTGGATATCATAGTGAGCACGAATCGACGAAACCTGCGCCGCAAACATGCCATGCGCATAGCAAACACCCTTTGCAGGACCGGTTGAACCGGAAGTAAATAATATGGCCGCCAATTCGTCTTCCGCTGAATCGACCACAGAAAAATCACCCCTACTCTCAAATGCTCTGATTCTTGATTCAAACCGACCATTCACAATAACCTTCACGGCAACACCGTGAAAACTGGGTCGAAACAGCCGTGACAACCAGATCGCCGTCGGAATACCCACCACCACTTCCGGCCGTGAATGCTTCACGCAACGTAAAAACTGCCTCAACCCCATACCCGGATCGATTACAATCGGGACTGCACCCATGCGAAACAACGCAAATACGACGCGGATCAGATCAAGCCCCGGACGAACCAGCAACAACACCCTTGACCCGCGCTTGACTCCACAAGCCGCGAAGTAATGTGCCGTCGCCGAGACCTCTACATTCAGTTCCCCAAACGACCGCTCGACGTAACGAATATCACCATTGGACAATCGTCCTACCGGCGCACGCACCGCCGCTTCTGACGAATACTGCTCCGCCTGCTGCACCAGAAAATGAATGACATTGTGCCACATAAAAGAAAGTCTTCGAACTTTAAACGTTGAATATCGAACACTGAACGGCAAATATTTGAAATTCAACGTTCAAAGTTAGACGTTTAAAAATGCCTTTACTAAGAATCACCAGCAACCAAGTCACCGCGCCAGAAACACAGAACACGGTGCTTGCAAAGCTCTCTAAAGAGATCGCCACTACCCTCGGCAAATCCGAGAACTACGTAATGACGGCCTGGCTACCAAAGGCAGCAATGACATTCGGCGGCGAAACAAAGCCCACCGCTTGCGTTGAGCTTGACTCTATTGGCCTCACACCCGAGCAGGCAAAACAGCTGAGTCAGATCATCTGTACCACCCTTACAGACTGTGTTGATATCTCGTCCGATGCGATTTACATCAAATTTTACGACGCCCCTCGTGCACTCTGGGGTTGGAACGGCGGGACATTTGGATAGCATTTGGCCGCTCGGATCTCCTGGCACAATCCAAAGCCGGGTAAAGGTGAAACAAACAGCTTTTTATTGATGAATACTACAGAACTTGCCGCCAAGTTAGATGCAACTAACCTAAAGCTGGATGCAGATTACAAAGACATAGAAATGCTTTGCGATGAAGCAAAAGAAGCAAACTACGCGGCTGTCTGTGTTTATCCAAGCTACCTGTCTCTTTGCTCAGATCGATTAAAAGGAACGGAAGTCAATATTTGTACCGTTGTTGGCTTTCCACATGGTTGCTCCAGCATTGAGTCGAAGCAGGAAGAAATAATGCATGCTCGGACCAATGGAGCTTCTGAGGTTGATATCGTCATGCATCATGCCGCCCTGCGTGCTGGAGATGATAAGCTGGTCTCGGATGAAATAAACCGCTTGTGCAAAAGTGCCCGACAGGCAAATTTAGTGAGTAAAGTGATCGTTGAAACATGCTATCTCAATGAAGCACAGAAGTTGACGGCACTGCATATCTGCGAACAGGCAGGCGCAGACTTCATAAAAACATCTACTGGCTTTGGCTCTGGTGGTGCTACGATTGAAGATGTAAAACTATTTGATACCAACCGCACCACAGCCATCAAGATAAAGGCCAGTGGCGGCATCCGCACCCTGGATAAAGCGCTGGCGTTGATCCATGCAGGAGCTGAACGCCTTGGGGTCTCCGCTGCCAATGATTTGCTACGTGAGTTTTCCTCACAGACTTAAATCACGTAAAAAAACTTGAGCAAATATGTTAGAGCGGTGCGTCTCGCACCGCAATCTGCTTTGTTTTGGCGATCGCGCTGGAACGTCCGCTGCGGTGCCAGAGGCACACGCGCTACCCAAACTTGCAAAAGTATCCGCCTAGGGAACAATCGGCAGCACGCCCGGAAATAGACCAACCAGCACAATTGCTGCGACTAGGGTGCCAAACACCAAACGATCTGCCATTCCCATCTTTACTTTGGACTCCTCAGAACTAACTTTTCCCTGAGAGAAGTACATTGCACGTATCAAGCCAAAGTAATAGTAGATTGAGATCACAACGCCACATAGAGCAACGCCTAACAAGCCATACAATCCTGCCTGAAAAGCTGCGATAAAGATAAACAGCTTGCCAATAAATCCACCCAGAGGCGGAATGCCTGCAAGCGAGCCAAGTCCAACTGTGATCGCTGCACTCATAAAAGGGCGTCTGCGAGCCAGATTCTCCAAATCGTCCAGGCTCAAATTTGAATCATCCGAATCGGAAATTTGAATGATGGCACCAAAGATTGTAAAGGACGCGAGCAAGTAGGTCGCAAAGTAAAAAATGACTGCATATTCAGCCCAGGAAACCTTTAAGGCAGCAATGACTCCGATCAATAAGTAACCTGCGTGTGCAATACCTGAAAGTCCAAGCATGCGTTTCACATTACGCTGGCTAACTGCAGCGATGCTACCAAACAAAATAGTAGCGATTGCAATCATTGAAAGCAATGGCGTCAGGAAAGAATCCAGTCCACTGAAGGGACCTTTTAGCAATTGAAGTAATACGATGAAACCAGCAGCTTTGGACGCAACGGCTAAGTATGCAGTTACCGGTGTGGGAGCACCCTGGTATACATCCGGAACCCAAATCTGGAATGGAACGGCAGCGATCTTGAAACATAGACCGGCAACAACCAAAACAGCTCCCACTCGCACTAGCAGATTATCCGGATGCAACGATATAAATGTAGTGAGTTCGGTGAAGCTAAGCGCATTGCCGGTCGAGGCAGCAAACTCCGGGTTTCCGGCGATGCCGTAGAGCAATACAATCCCGAAAAGTAGTATCGAGGAACTGAAAGCTCCAAGAATCAGATATTTCAACCCTGCTTCCAATGAGAGCGGGTTGGTTCGACAATAGGCAACCAGTACGTAAAACGCTACAGTTACTGTCTCCAGAGCGACAAAGAGCATCACAAAATTGGAGCTCTGAACCAACAACATCAAAGCGGCTGCAATAATGATCACCAGATGAAAAAACTCAGTTTGAGGCAGCTTATGTTTTTTCAGGTAAGATTTGCCTAGGTAACAGACGAGAATCGACGATACCAAAAAGAAGCTTCGCATCAGATGAGTCACATCTGTTTGCTGGATCATATCACTGAAGTAATACTGGGCTTCAGAAGAATAAAAATCGCCCCAGAAGAGCGTAAAGACAAGGATGGCAACTTGACCCCAAATCGCAGTGTCGGCTATTAGACGACGGCGCTCACGAGGTAGAACCATTTCGGCGCCAAGCAAACAGAGGGCCAGGATAGCCAACATGATTTCAGGCATAATGGCCAACCAGTTGTTTGTACCGGTAAAGTTGGAAAGAGACCTGACGAGCAAATCATTCATTTTTTTAAGCCCTCCTCTTTGGCTTCGACTACCTCAGCGAAGCTAGTACTCACCTTTTCTGTAGCGGATAAATTAGTCGGAGACTGATAGCTCGAAATATTCATAAGCTCAAGATTCGCGTTGTCGGACAAAATTCTAGGAAATATACCTATAATCAAAAGTGCTCCGATTAAAACCAATGCAGACACTCGCTCAAAACCTTTTATATCAACAATAGCTTCATCTTGCAGTCTTGCCTCAAATCTACTGTGCGGCGCCCCATAAAATATATTAGCCACAGCACGTAACCCATAAACCGCGGAAATAATAATACCGATCGCCGCTGGAATGATAGCCCATCGGGTTGCTTCAGTCTTCGCTAATGATACAAAAATCGTAAATTCTCCCCAAAAATTACCAAACCCGGGCAGCCCGATACTTGCAAAGATACCGGCAATAAAAAAGGCCGCCAATACTGGTGTTTTAGCTGCCAGACCGCCCATTGACTTCATGTCGAAGGTCTGACTGCGATGGTAGATACAAGTTGAAAGCATCAAAAGCAGCGAAATTGATAGACCATGAGCAACCATAAGCAACAAAGTGCCACCGACACCGACAACTGTTAGAGTGGCGATGCCTAAAAAGGCATATCCCATGTGCATGACCGAACTGTAGCCGAACATCATCTTCAGATCTCTCTGAGCAATGGTGATCAGGCCGATAATTAAAATATTGCCCAATGCGAGCCAAACGATCCATGGCGTCCACTGCATAGCGCCTTCAGGCAATAGCGGTACGGCAATTTGTAGAAGACCATACAGTCCAAATTTCTTCAAGACGCCAGCATGAAGCATTGCTGCACCTGTTGGCGCCGTCGCATATCCCTTTGGCGCCCAACTATGAAACGGAAATAGAGATACCAGAATACCAAAACCAATCAGTAATAGAGCAAATATATTCCCCTGCACTGACTCTTCAAGAGGCTGGCTGGCCAAATATCCTCTTAGTTCAATCAGCGAAAATGACTCGACACCACTTTTAACATAAAGCGCGATTAGCCCGACCAGAGACAGTAGAGCTCCCAACGTCAGATAAATAGTCATCTCCATAGCTGTTGAGCGTCTTCCGACCCCACCCCAAACACCGATCAGAATAAAGGTTGGTATGAGCGCAAACTCATGAAAAAAGTAAAAAAAGAAAATGTCGATCGAGGCAAATGTCCCCATCAAACCGCTGAGCATGAACAGCAGTAACGAGAGGTACAAATGCAGACGCTCTGCCTTGGAATGCAAAGCATACCATCCGGCAGAAAAGCCGACCACTCCGGCGAGTAAAAAGAGCGGCATAGAGATACCATTCAGCCCAAGGTGCAGGTAGATGCCCAGCTGCTCAAGGCCTGTCGGCAATCGCAGCTCAAAGTTGTAATCACCGATCAGTGACGAGTCAAACTGACAAAACAAAAGTACTCCGACAATCAAGGGCCACCCAAACCCGATGATACCGAGTACCTTAAGGAGAACGCCGCTGAAACGGGCTCCGAAAAGAAGCAGCACACCAGCAAGCAGGGGCATCAGGATTGCCGTCAGCAGTAAAATTGAAAAAGGTTCCATATGAGCCATTATTTTCCGGATTAAACGATTATCACTTTCTCAACTCTAAAAACACACCCCTGTAGCCAATGCACACAGTAAAATCAGCCCCGCCAGAAACCAATACGTGTAGACGTGGATATCCCCCACATGCAGCCATCGCAGGCAAGTACTTGTCAGAAAAGTAATAACACCACTACCGCGCACGAAGACCCCTTTGATCAAAAAAACGTCGAGAGCGTTAAGAAATAAGGCAAAGCGTTGTTGAATCTTGGCAACATAGTAGTTGTAGATTTCATCAATCAAAAGACGCGACTTCAAAAGAGCATAGAGTGGCTTCACCGTTTGCTTTAGACGATCTTCCTTTGCGCCTAAACCGTAAAAGAAGAACGAGCCTAACAGTCCAACGATCCAGGAGGCAGTACCCCAGATTAAAACAAGGTGATGCAGGTGATCGTAGTGATCATCTGCTTTTTGCAGTTTGAGATCTTCGAGAATAATGCCGCCTAATTCCTGAGGCCAAAAATGGAGCCAACCACCTGAGATTGACAGGGCAGCCAAGATAACCAAGGGCACCAACATAATGATCTTACCTTCATGGGCATTTGCCGCCGCCTCTGATTTTGGCTCACCTAGAAAAGCGATCCAAAACAGACGTCCCATATAACCGGCAGTCAAAAATGCACCTGCAATCAACAGGATAAATAAGATCTTATTATCAAAACCAGCGGCAATCAGGATCGCATCTTTCGAATAGAACCCGGAAAGACCGTAGACTCCAAACAGTGCGAGCATTCCGATAAGGAAAGTAATCGACGTAATCGGCATTTTTTTCAGCAATCCACCCATCTTGAAGATGTTTTGCTCATGATGACAGCCATGAATCACCGTACCCGCACCGAGAAAGAGCAACGCTTTGAAAAAAGCATGGGTAACCAAATGAAACAGCGCAATCCCCGGAAAACCAAATCCAAAGGCTGCCGATGCGTAGCCCAGTTGTGACAGAGTTGAATATGCCAGAATTTTCTTTATGTCATTTTGCGCATATGCACAACATCCCGCATAGAAGGCAACGCCTGTGCCCAAAACAGCAATGTAGTTAAGCACTGAATCGGGAAAGAGAAAAGTGATGCGAACCAAAAAGTAGACACCGGCAGCCACCAGTGTCGCCGCATGAATCAATGCTGAAACTGGTGTTGGACCGGCCATGGCATCCGGCAGCCAGACATGCAATGGGAACTGGGCCGATTTCCCGATAAACCCGCACATTAACAATGCTGCAATCGTCCAGTCGATCAAAGCCGGATTAGTGACCACAGCAGCGCGCATTTCTTCAAGATTCGTAGTACCGAAATGCCAATAGGCAAAAGCAATACCCACAAGAAAGCCAAGGTCACCAATACGGTTTACAATAAATGCCTTTTTCGAAGCGAGTTTGGCAGCGTCCGTATCGAAATAATGAGCGATCAGCATGTAGGAACTGAAACCAACCAGCTCCCAGAAAACAAAAATCATAATCAGGTTTTCAGCGAGGATAATACCCAGCATGGAAAACATGAAAATCGACATGCCACCAAAAAAGCGGCCTTGGGATTTGTCGTCCGCCATGTAACCTAAACTAAACACATGAATCAGAAAACCGACAAATGCCACCATCGATAGCATCGTCATAGAGACTCCGTCAAAGAGGAACCCCATTGACACCTTGAAGTCGCCAAAATGCAGCCAGTCTGCGGAGACCCGGATCGGCTCTCCACCAGAGGAACTGATTGCCATAGCAGTAAAAATGCAGATGACAGCAGCTGCTGATACTGACAGGATTGAGGCTAGCGTTCCACGCCTTCTTAAAAAGCAGGTAATGATTACTGCCGAAAACAAAGGTGTCAGCAGGATGGCAAGTACTGTTTGGGAATCTGTCATGATTTTAATGACTCAAAGCATTAAGGCGATCAACCATTACAGTTTGTCGCCGCTTAAATAAAGCAACTACGATTGCAAGACCCACAGCGACTTCAGCTGCCGCAACTGTGATAATGAAAAAAACGAAAAGGTTTCCATCCATAGTACCGTTATAGCGTGAAAACGCGACCAAAGCCAAGTTCACTGCATTCAACATCAGCTCCAGAGACATGTAAATGACAAGCGTGTTGCGACGCAGTACCACGCCAAGAAGGCCGACTGCAAACAACAGTCCGGCAACTAGGATAAATTCATTGAGTCCGATAGTCATTGGGAATTAAAAATTAGGAATCCTCCTGTTTTTTCGATACAACAATTACGCCGATCATCGCGGATAATAAAAGAAATCCAGTGACTTGAAATGGCAGCATATATTTAGTGAAGAGACTGTACCCAAATGATTTCGATGAAGTTGTCAGCGGTACATCTTGCCCAAATTCAATCGGGTTCTCCGGAACTGGCAACAAGTTTGGCTCTGGCAAGTGACCACCGGTAAATAGCGAATAAACCATCATGGCAAACAACGCAAACCCCACAAACGAAGCACCTGTCATGAGCTTGTTTTTGTATTCGATAATACCACCCTCTTTATCGACATCCAACAGCATGATAATGAATAAAAAAAGCACCATAACCGCACCTGCGTAAACCAACACCTGGATGACTGCCAGAAAGTACGATTCAAGTAAAACGAACAGCGCCGCCGTACCCAGAAAAGATACGATCATGCACATCGCTCCGTTGACTGCATTTGGCAAAAGTACCATAAGCACAGCAGCTACCAGAGTGACCACCGAGAAAATGTAAAACAGTAAGTCCAGCATTGTGTTAGAACAGTAAAATTAATTCGCGGTTATTCGTGTGCATTCGTGGTTTCAACTACGTTTCTTGAGCTTCAATGGTGCGGGTTTCCTGCTTTTTCAGCACTCTTCTTCTTGTCCCATTTGTGGTGCCTATCGGGCAATGTACCACCCAACTCGTACAATTTTTCTTTATTGTTGATCATCTCTTCGCGGCTGTAACTGGATGCTGAGAAAACATCCTGCAGGAAAATGGCTTCTTCCGGACAAACCTCTTCGCACAGACCACAGTAGATGCAACGCAGCATATTGATTTCAAACTCTTTTGGCGCCTTCTCAACATGCGCGCGGTCAGGTTCTGCCTCTGCATCAATCTCACCAGGAGTTATGCGAATTGCCTTGGGTGGACATACAAACTCACACAACTGACAGGATACGCACTTCTCACGACCGTTTGGATCTTTTACCAGAGTAGGCATACCACGATAGTTGTCAGGGATTACAGGACGCTCTTCCGGGTATTGCAACGTCACTTTTTTACCAAACATACTTTTAAATGTAGTCTTTAGACCTGTTGCAATTTGCGGAACAAATGTTTTTTCCACAAAGCTTAGTGGCTTGCGCTCGATAACTTTTGTCTTGGCCATATTTTTTAGTTAAAGAATTTATCGTAAAGTGCAATTAGCAGTGTGTTGAAAATCAGATTTCCAACAGCGAGCGGAAGTAGAATTTTCCAGCCTAAAGCCATCACCTGATCGTAGCGAAAACGCGGAAGCGTCCAACGTACCCAAATAAAGAAAAAGATCATCCCGAAGACCTTAAACAGAAACCAGAGCACCGAAAAGATCGCTCCTATTGACGAATCGCCCCAGGGATTTGCAATGCCTGGGAGAAAATTCCACCCACCCAGAAACAGTACCACGAACAATGCAGACCCCATGATTACATGCGCGTATTCAGCAACGAAGAACAGTCCGAACTTGAAACACCCATACTCGGTATGAAAGCCGCCGACAAGATCGGTCTCAGACTCTGCCATGTCAAAAGGCAGACGATTCGTCTCCGCAAAAATCGAAACTAGAAAAATAAATGCCGACAAGGGCTGCCAGATCATTAACCAAAGGCCCGATTGAGACTCGACTACGCCAAACAGTGACAGTCCATAGTCAGCACCAGGCGCAGATGCCCACATGAATACTGGCAAAATCGACAGTCCCATTGCTAATTCATAGGAGATCATTTGTGCAGATGCACGAATGGCTCCAAGAAACGGGTATTTACTATTTGAAGACCAACCTGCCAGCACAATTCCGTAAACGCCAAGCGATGAAATCCCCATGATGAAAAGAATACCGACATCAATATTGGCGAGCACCAGCGGTTGGACAACGCCAGAAGCGTCAATATAACGACCGAACGGCAACACGACCATCGTCGTCAAAGCAGGCGCAAGGGCCAGTAACGGAGCAAGATAATAGTAACCGGTCTTAACGTGTCCGGGAATAATCTCTTCTTTGAAAAGAAATTTCAGACCGTCTGCAATGGGCTGAAATAGTCCGATACCAGTAAGAATGTTTCCAAGGACAGGGATATGACCCAACAGTGGCAGACGAGTGCGGTTGGGCCCCACTCGACCTTGGATCCAACTGGAGACCTTTCGCTCAGCAAGCACAGAATAACTGCAAAGACCCATGAACACGGAAATCATCGCTAGCGCGAAGATGATCGGCATTATAATGGGAAACATACTCTCCAGGAAATTCATATTCTATCAATTTTTGTTTTGGGATCCAACGGCATGCTTCTCTTGAAATGCAATCGGATCAAACTTCAAATTTTTAGTTTCAACAAAAGGTAGTTCAAGAAACGGAGTCGGGTCTAGCTCAATCCCTTGATCATTAATCTGCTGCCAGCTCAATCCATTGAAATGTTTAACGGTTGCAGATATTTGCTCCCACATCTGACGGATCAGTGGCTTTGTAGGCTTTTCGCCCACAAGATTTGCAACGGTTGATTCCAGTGTCAAAACGTCCGCTTGAACGCCTTGAGGTCCTGGTACTGCCGTATTAAATTTTTGTAATCGGAAATTTTGATTCACGAATGAGCCATCTTTTTCAAAAACAGACAAAGATGGGTAAACAATCTGTGCAACACGACTTGTTTGATTGGCATGAACACCTTGATAAATAATTTTCACCTTGGATAGCAGTTCATCTGAAATGCCAAATTGTGTAATATCTTCATTGACGACAAAGAGTGTATCAATTTCGCCCGTTTTTATCTTTTCAGCCAGTGTATTAAGGTTTTGCTCAGGTATCTTTGCAATCAGCCCGTTGAGCAAAGCACCACGCAAATTGGGAGTACGATCTTCAGACAGTAAAATGCCGTCGCCCTCGCCAGTGTGCCCGACCAGGAAAACCGTTGCATTGCAATGCTGTGCGATCAACTTGTGAAAAAACTGCTCTTCAACCGAACTTTGTGCCGAACCAATTAAAGCTACTTTTCCGGATTTGAGAAATCCGACAGCTGCTTGAACAGTCTCGTCGATTGTCTTTGGTACACCGTCAATTGTGTAGTGTGTGAGCCGACCATCGGACTCAATCGATTTGAACAGGGCACGGCCAGAATCGGTCATCCATGTGTCATTGACGAAGTCATTGCGACGTGGAGTAACTCGGTAAATTTTGCCTTCACGGCTCCAGACGACCGTATTTGCGCCCACACTGCTCTCGGTACAAATGCTATTGATTTTCTTGAGAAACCAGACGCGCATTTTGAAACGGAAATCTGTACTGGTAAGCGCGCCAACCGGGCAAATGTCGACCGTATTGAGCGAATAGTTATTTTCAAGCTCTTTACCGGGATAACAGGTAAGCGTCGAGTAAGTACCACGATCGACAAAGCCGAGAACATCGTCCTTTGCAATTTCTTTGGAAAAACGGATGCAGCGCGAACAAAGGATACAGCGTTCATCATCCAGCATCACTCTGGGTCCCAGTCGAGTGCGTTTTGGCTTCACGTTTTTCTGCTCAATAAAACGACTGTACCCACGCCCATGTTCTGCAGAAAACTCCTGTAGACGACACTCCCCGGCCTGATCACAAATAGGACAGTCCAGAGGATGATTCGTCAGTAAGAACTCAGTAATACCGTTGCGACTTTCCTTTACCATGGGAGAGTCTGTTTTGATATGCATCCCGGGAGAAACATTGGTTGCACAGCCAATCGTTGGTTTTGGCATCCAGCCAATTTTCTGCGTGCCGTCTTCGTCCAGAATTGCCTCGCCTGTTGCACGATCACGCATCGGCATACCCATTTCTACCAGACACATTCGGCAGTTGCCAGCGATAGAGAGTTTCGGGTGATAGCAATAATGCGGGACTTCTTTACCTTTGCCAACCAGTTTGACTGCTTCGATAACATTGGTGCCCTTAGGGACGTCAACGTCTTCGCCGTCAATGTTGATTGTAGTCGTTTCGACTGTACTTGGAGTCGTCATTTTTTAAATTAGTGTTGTTTCAGGAGCCGTTGGTTTACCTTCTTTGCGAAGTGCCGCCTGGATGCGAGCTTTCTCTACAAATTCATCTTTAAACTTGACAATAAAACTTTGCACCGGCCATGAAGCAGCCTCGCCAAAAGCACAAATCGTACGACCGGCAATCTGATCGGCAATGTCTTTTAACAAGTCAGCATCTTCTTCACGCGCCTCCCCGTTGAGCATGCGCTGCGTGACTTTGCGCATCCATGGCACACCTTCACGGCAAGGTGTGCATTGCCCGCAGCTTTCATGCGCATAGAAGTAGTTTATATTCGCCAGTGCTTCAACCATGTCTGTGGTGTCATCCATTACGATCACACCGCCAGAGCCTGACATGGATCCAACAGCAGCCAAACTGTCGAAATCCATCGGAATGTCTTCGATTCCCCAGTCAAACTCGGTTCCGTCTTTGAGTTTGCCGGTAAACCGCTCATCCGCACGTAGAATCTTGGATGAAGAACCTCCTGGAATAACAGCCTTTAGCGTTCGCCCGGGCTTAAGGCCTCCGCAAACATCGTAAATCAACTGGCCGAGTGTGACCGCTGAACAGGGGAATTCATAGTAGCCGGGCTTTTGTACATGCCCGGACACACACCAAATGCGCGTGCCGGTATTGCCCGGAGTGCCAATTTCAGAGAATTTTTTGCCGCCCATCTCCACGATGTGCTTCACATCACAAAGCGTTTCAACATTGTTTACAATTGTCGGACATTGATACAATCCAAGCGCCGCGGGAAAGTATGGAGGCTTGATACGAGGATTGGCGCGGTTGCCCTCGAGCGACTCAATCAATCCGGTTTCTTCACCGCAGATATAAGCGCCAGCGCCTCGATGAATAATGATGTCACAGGAATAGTCAGAATCGAGAATGTTTTCACCGACAAATTTCTTCTTACGTGCTTCTTCAATGGCGCGCTCAAGTATTTTATGTCCTTCAAAAAATTCGCCTCGGATGTAAATAAAGGCCAGCTTCGCCTGAGTTGCATACGCAGTGCACATCATACCCTCAATGAGTTGGTGTGGGTCTTGGTGAATAATCTGACGGTCTTTGAAAGTCCCCGGCTCGGATTCATCTGCATTGCAGATCAGGTAGATTGGCTTGCCCGACTTGCGATCCAGGAATTTCCACTTCATTCCGGCAGGAAAACCAGCGCCACCACGGCCACGCACACCGGACTCAAGCACTTCAGCACAGATGGCTTCAGGCTCCATGGAAAATGCTTTTTTCAGTTGCTCATAGCCGCCGTGCTTGAGGTAACAATCAATGTCATTGGTATACTCCGGCTCGTCGATATGTTTGAAGATTAGCCTGTGCTCTTTTAGCTCCATAGTTTTGGGAATAGAAGATTTTAAGATTTAGAATCAAAAGCGAGAAGCTTCTGATATTACAGTTCTCCACCTTTCATTTTCGCAGCCAGTTCAGAAGCCATTTCGGGATCGACGCCGGTATATTCCTTTTCGCCGACCATGACAACAGGGCCTTTGCCACAATCTGCATGGCACTCAACAAACTCCAGCGTCGCTAATCCATCGTCGCTGGTGTGCCCTACTTTACAATCAAAAGTCTCTTCAAACTGCTTACAGGTCTGATAGGCGCCAGCAAGTGCACAAGGCAGCGTACGACAGACGCGGACGTGATACTTGCCGGTCGGCTCTGTGCGCAGCATTGGGTAAAAGGTAACAAGCTCCAGGATGTTGATCGGCTGTAGTTCCAAACGATCTGCAATCCACTCAATAGCTTCATTGGATAGATAGCCTTGATCTTCCTGCACCAGATGACAGAGCGGTAGAGCCGCACTTTTCGTCTCGGGATAACGCGGTATGAGTTTGTCAATTTTGTTAATTGTTTCAGGCTTTAAGTCCATTGTTTCAATATAGGGTGTTATCGATCACACTCTCCCATGACAAAGTCAAGCGACCCGAGAATCACAGTGATGTCGGTAAGATAATGTCCGGGAATTAATTTATCGAGAATGCTCAGATTGCAAAAAGATGGCCCACGTATTTTAAGACGATACGGGACGCCTCCACCTTTAGAGTGAATAAAGAATCCGAGCGAGCCTTTGGGGTTTTCTGCCTCAAAATAAACCTCCCCCGAAGGCATTTGGGGCCCTTCGGTTACAATCATGAAGTTTTGGATTAGCTCTTCCATACTCGTGAGGATTTTCTCTTTTTTGGGCGCAAAAATCTTTTTGGCATCCTCTGCATAATAAGAACCTTCTGGAAAGTGTTCAATACACTGACGGATGATCTGCACACTCTGGCGAATTTCTTCTGCGCGCATCAGGTAACGGTCATAACAGTCACCACTCGTGCCAATCGGGACCTCAAAGTCGTAGTTTTCGTAGCCTAGATAAGGCTTGTCCTTACGCAGATCAAGATCGACGCCACAAGCACGCAGGTTCGGGCCGGTGATACCGTAAGCCAACGCATCTTCCTTGCTGATGGTTCCAATGCCTACCGTGCGATCCATGAAAATGCGGTTACGCGTCAGCAATTTGTCCACCTGATCAAGGACCGGAAGCACACCTTTGCAAAACTCCATCACCCTGCCAAGCCAACCTTCGGGAATATCACGTGCAACGCCGCCGATACGTGTGTAGCTTGTTGTAAAGCGCGCGCCGGTCAGTTCTTCAAATAGCGTGTACAGTTTTTCGCGCTCGGTGAATGTGTACATAAATACCGTCCAGGCACCGGCATCCATTCCATAAACGCCGACTCCCAGCAAGTGCGAGGAAATACGAGCCAGTTCACAACAAAGCACGCGGATCGACTGGCAACGTTCGGGAACTTCGAGTTTTGCCAGCTTTTCGACTGCCAGAGCGTAGGCAACATTATTTGCGAGGGGTGCCAGATAATCCAGCCGATCCGTGTAGGGAACAAACTGATTGTAAGTCATATTCTCGGCAATTTTTTCATCACCGCGATGCAGGTAACCAATCACCGGCTCACATTTTTTTACCACATCGCCATCCAGCTCCATTTTTAAGCGCAGCACTCCGTGTGTCGTTGGGTGCGAAGGCCCAACATTTAACATCATAGTATCGCCCTTAAGCTCACCTTCGGCATCATTTGTACGCGAGGCGACATCACCGATCGAAATTTCTTTGCTAGCAATCATGTCGTTTGTTTGTCCTTAACGGGTTTTTCTTTTTGTTCGGTCCAACTCTCGTCGCGACCACGCGGTTCGGTTTGACTCATAGGCCCATCCGCCGAAGAGACAAATGGCCCACCCATCATCGGGGCTGGCTTGACGGATGTTCCAGTTACCTTTGCGACATCGTCGGCCGGGAGCGGTGTTTCAATACCAGCGAGAGGAAAGTCTTTGCGCAATGGATGGTAAGGATAATCGTCCCACATAAGTATGCGCTTCAAATTCGGGTGCCCTTCGTATTGAATACCCATTAGGTCGTAAGTCTCGCGTTCATGCCAGTCAGCAGCCAGATAAAGACCTGTTAACGACGGAAGGCTCGGATTTATGTCATCATTGCAGTCAGCAGCCACACGCAGATACTGATGTTTTGTGGTCGATAAAAAATGGTATATCCCGGTAAATCGCGGACTGTTAGCATCCCAGTCGATTGCGGTTACATCCATCAGCATGTTATAGCCGAGTTTATCGCGTAGGTGAGTACACACTTCGATCAGTCTATCTGCAGGACAATTGATCGACGGATGGTCCGAAGACTCTCGCGTTGAAATAAAATCAAAGTGCTCTTTCAGGAGAGACAAGTCATTTTCGCTCATGGATCATTCAGGCTTGGTGCACTCCAGCGAGTTCTGCGGTTTTCTTTTTTTCGGGATTAGATTGGCAACTGATTTCTCCTGGCCGATCTTGTCCTGTAGTTTAATCATTGCATCCAGCAATGCTTCAGGCCGCGGCGGGCAGCCGCTTACATACACATCGACCGGAATAATACGGTCGACACCCTGTAGTGTTGCATAGGAGCGATACATCCCTCCGGTACTGGCGCAAGCACCCATGGCTACAACCCACTTCGGCTCTGCCATCTGATCGTAGATGCGGCGTACGACTTCTGCCATTTTGTAAGTCACTGTACCGGCGACAATCATACAGTCCGCCTGGCGCGGAGAAAAACGCATTACCTCCATGCCAAATCGTGAAATATCGAAACGCGAACTACCGGTTGCCATCAGTTCTATCGCGCAGCAGGCAAGGCCCATTGGCATCGGCCACACCGAATGCTTACGAATCCAGTTAATCACTGAATCCGCTTTGGTAACAATGACTTCGCCTTCGATCTTACTATCGTATGCTACTGTTCTATTTTGCATTTTGAAATAGGATGATTGGGTAATATCCTTTAAACTCTATGCAACTTAGGTAACGTTTTGATCCATGCAAGTTGCAATTTGATTTTTAATCAGTCCTGAAACAAACAACATAAAATGCCGCTTTTTCATTAATCCTGGCAGGTTTCTCGCTATTTTTAGTGGAAGAACAGTTGATCTAAAAACTTCATCTTGGTGTGTCGCCGTGATCGTCAGATAAGGATTATAGCTCTGTGATGTACACTGCCGAGGCATTGACGACCTTTGAAATATGGCAGCTATAGCTAAAAAGTACAATTATCCGGACACATGATTCTTATCCAAAATGGTAGCAACTGTGTCTCTAAACA
>CAWUII010000056.1:0-17284 GCA_963922575.1 uncultured Opitutia bacterium | reverse complement strand
CTTTGACCGCCGCAGGTAGCAGCCGCTTTGCCAGTTTAACTCACCTTTTTAGGTTTAAAAAAACACTGTTTAAACTGGAGGGCAACGCTCTGTCGTTGCCGCAGAGGTTCGGTAAAACGTCGTTTCGAGTCGACTTTGTCAGCGACCAGGGGGCGGAAATGACAGAGCATTTCCCTCCAGTTTAACTAAACGAACTAAACGCGTTTCACACTAGCAACCTGTCACCCAGTCGTACGCAAACCATTGGCAATGGCATTGACCACCAAGAGTAAGGTCTCCTTGGTGGCGTCATCTACATTTTCAGTCGACCTCACTTTTTTAAGCAGTCGGATCTGTTCTTGATGGAGTACCTGAAGGGGTGCTTCACGCGCTTGCAGAGTCTTCCAGAAACGAGGGCGGCGCTGCGGCAAAGGTTTTTTAAAGATTTTTGTCAGCGCTTCCTGAGTCTGAGTGTATTCATCCATGATGTCTTCAAGAAACCGTTCTCTCAGCGAGGTATCCTCAACCAGTGCCGCATACGCAGACATCCATTTGGGCTCAGCACTATTTAAACTACTTTCAATGTTGTAGAAAACGTAGCGTAGAAAAGGGTTCGTTTTCCACTGTTCTGATATAAACGAGTAGTGCTCCGGGAATTTCTCCTCCAGCTGATTCAGTGCGGTGCCGACTCCAAACCATCCTGCAAGATAATAGCGTGACTGGTTCCAACTGAATACCCACGGAATCGCTCTCAAATCCTCCAGCGTAGCTTGCCCAGTCCGACGTGACGGCCTGGAACCAATACGACTTTGCTCAATCGCATCAATCGGTGTCGCCTGCCGGTAAAACTCCATAAAGCCGTCAGCATTCAAAAGTGATTTATAGCGGACCTTTGAAAATTGCGATAGATGAGACATCGTTTCATTCAGTTTTTCCGATGAATCCTTACGATGCTTACTCAGAATCTGAGAGCCCAGGGTACCGGCAATCAGGTGCTCCAGACTAGACGTTGCGGTTGGAATAGTGTTATATTTTTGTCCAATTACTTCACCTTGTTCGGTAAGGCGCAGCCCTCCCTGTAAAGCTCCATCGGGCAACGCTTCAAGGAAGCGATGAGTTGGCCCAGCACCCCTGCCAACCGTACCACCGCGACCATGGAAGAACTGAATGTCTACTTGATGTCGATTGCCAACCAGGATTAGTTCCTGCTGTGCGCGTAACAATGCCCACTGACTTGCCAAGATGCCGGTATCCTTGTTACTGTCACTGTAACCCAGCATAATCATCATTTTGGGTTTCGCCTGCGCATTAAGACTGCGCTGAGTAAACGGGTGGGCCAAAAATGCATCCACGATCGAGGGGGCTCGCTCAAGGTCTTCAAAGGTTTCAAACAAAGGAACCACAGGCACCGTGCAATACAGACCTTCGTTTGAATTTTTGGTTAGTCCAATTTCTTTGCAAAGCACATATACGGTCAATAAATCCGAAAGTTCACGCGTCATGCTAATGATCAGTGCGCCCACTGCTTTTGTTCCATACTGATTAATTTTTTCAGCAACGACCCTGAGTGTCTTACGCACTTGTACTGCTTCCGCCGGCAAATCAATCGCATCGTTTACAAGTGGCCTCGGGTTCTTGAGCTCTTCATTTAAAATCTCAATCCGTGTCGACTCATCGCCTTCTTTGTAGCTCTCTGCTTCTTTTGGAGAACCTGTTTCCAGGTGCTGGATAAGCGCTTTTTCATAGTATTCACTGTTTTGTCGGATGTCGATTCGAGCAAGATGCAGGCCGATGCATTTCATCATCCGCAGCAAAGGTCGAATCTCAACACTAACGGTTTGCTCCGCACCTGCTTCCTTGAGCCAAGCGCTCAATGCTTCCAGGTCTGCGTATGTATTTTCGATAGCTCTGGTTTCCAGCTTTTCTGCAAGAAACTCAACGAAGCTACGCCATGGCTCCTCTTTATTGGCAATTTCTACATCAGCATTTTGAGAAAGCTGTGCCTTCAATTCTTGTGGGGCAGGTGTCTGGCTGTCTACAAAGGCTATCTTGGAGGCAAGAATCTTCAGTCGTTCCCTTATAATTTCCACCGCATTTTTGCGCAGTGTATTCAATGCGTACTCCGTAGTTTCATCGGTCACAAGAGGATGCCCATCACGATCGCCCCCGACCCATGACCCGTAATGCAAGAGAGGCATTTCATCGGCTCGAAGTGGTTCTTCATCCGGCCATGACTGCTTCCAGGCAAAACGCAGATTGGTATCAAGCAGCGGTTTGGTCTCAGGTAAGACTTGAGTCAGATAGTAGAGTAAATTGGCCAACTCTTCATTAATACCAGGCTTACGGACAAATAGCTCTCCGGTAAACCAGAGCCGTTCAATCAGGACATTCAAGGATTCGTGCACCTGAATATGCTCAAGTGGTGTCACGCATTGTTCTTCACGCTCCAGAACATCAATCAGCGCACGATGAATGCGGAGCACTGACCAGCGTTTTGCTTCCGTTGGATGTTTTGTGAAAACCGGTTCGACCTCAATACCGGCAAGCTTTTCACGCACGGTTTTTGCAGATATTCCAAGTTCTCTAAATTGTTTAAAATAGCTCGCCCAGTGCCCCGACTCTTTCGAAGGACCTAAGGAGTCTTCACGAATCCGTCGCATGTAATTAGCAACATATTCCTCCGCCAGATTTAGTAGCTGTAAATAGTATGAGATTGCCTGTACTTGAGAGGGTTCCAGTGATAGCTCGTTTCCCTCACTCTTAAATCTGCCTGCTATAAGGTCAGCCGCCTTTTTCTGACCGATGCGATTGAGCAGCTGAACCATTGAGTTCACCAGCTGCTGGTGGACCTGCTCCACCTTTGAAAGACCTTCTTCAATAAGTTGACTGTAATTTTTGTTCTTTTCTATCATTATCAAGCTGTAATTTTTTACAGTATTTTGGTTTTATCTATTTACAAATTAGATCGAAAGTATGACCACCGATACTTTGCTTAATGTATTCGTGTCTTAATTATTTTTACAGACAAAAAAAGACCCGCCGAGACGGGTCTTTTGTAAAGAATATATAATTCGAAAATTATGCTTATTCAGCGCCAGAGGCTTCAATCGAACGATTTACTGCACCACTAGGTGTCATAATCGTTGGATTCTGGAAAAGAGAGTTCGCATTAACATTGCGATAATTCTGACTTGCAGGAGAACCGCCTGGGCTTACCAGATTTGCAGTGACGAAAATCAGCAGATTGCGCTTTAGACGGGTTTCACCTTCAGAGCGGAACAAACGGCCAATTCCAGGAATGTCACCGAGAACAGGAACTTTGTCTTTAACTGTTTTCACTTCATCACGAGTCAAACCACCCATAACAATCGTTGCACCGTCGAACACAGTCACTTCTGTTGTAACCTCACGAGTTGAGAAAATTGGCTGATAAAATCCTGAAGGAACCGTAACTGTAGTACCACCCTGGATCGCAACGCTGGGACCGCCATACTCAACAAAGCCTTCAAACTCAGTAACACGAGGCTCGAGGATGAGACTGATTGTGTCATCGTTCTCAACGTTAGGTGTAACTGACATTTCGACACCTACATTACGCTTAACGAAATCCTGCGGCGTACCTGCAGTGATCGCAATACCAGCACCTCCGGTTCCACCGTCTTCGACACCGGCAGAAACTTCAGCTTCGATATCACCATAGCTCTCTGGATAAAGTAATTCCTGAGCAACTGTAATGGTAGCACGTTTGCCGGAAAGTACAGTTACCTTGGGAGCACTCATCAAGTCACTACCTGTTTTGCGAGAGAGTGCTCTGATTGCAAAATCTACATCGTACTGACTAAGAGCAAAACCTTTTTCAAAAGTCTTTGTGAAAACATCAGAAGCTAAATCGATGGTTTCCGGCAAAACGGGTGGAATAAAAGGAATACCTCTGTTGTTTCCAGGACTTCCTTCAATTATAAAAACCTCTTCACCATCAATTATTCTACTTACTGGGTCCCCAGAACCATCACGTACAACAGATTGACTTGCTTCAGTATCTATCGTAATAGCACTAGAATCAATATTAGTTCCAAAGCCATCCGATAAGTTTCTTGGGCCAAATTGAAAAATGGTCTCACCATTTTTACTTAAATTCCAGTCAAACCCGAGCTCGTCGAGATCACCCTGAGAAACTTCAAGGAACTTGGCTTCAATTTCAACCTGTTTAACTTGGTTGTAATTACGAAGGATAACACGCATGCGCTCCAGATTGCGCGATGTCTGGGTAACGATGAGTTGCTCACCGTCAAATGCCAGATCGGTACCTGATAGATCGAAGTTGACACCAGCACTTTGGAAAAAACGCTTTAATGCATCTGTGTCATCAGAAGAGGCGGAATCAGAGCCTCCCGCTGTTGGTTCGGCAAAGGGGTCGGTGGAAGATACCGAAGAAGCGTTGTCACGGATACCAATCAAACGAATGATGGTTGCACGTGAGATCGGAAAGAATTCAGTAAGATTGGAAGATTCACCTATTGAATCGGTGAAATCAACGGTCACAGCATCACCACCTACGTCATAAGAGAAGTTAACCTGCTGAGTTACAAATTTCAGAATCAAATCCAGATTCAAGTTGCGCAAACTGATGTTAACACGTGGATTTTTTTCGTTAGGATCAAACAGTGGTACGATATTCACACCCTTACCGGATGGATCGTACTCGACTGAAAGTTCAGACAGTGTGTCAATAACACGTGTCAGCTCCATGCCAGAAAAATTAACCTGTGGGATGACAATGTTTTTAATCTGCTGAAGGATTCCGCTATCAGTGTTAGAATTGGTGCTAACTTCCTTGTCTGCATCAAATACCTTGGGACGCTCCCAGCTTTGATCAACTTCTGTCAGCATCTGTTCACGTGTCTTATAAAGATTTTGTGTGTGTATTTTGCCTAGTATTTCAGCAATACGTGTCTGGAAAAGCTTTGCTTCGGCATTGTTTGCATCGCGTGCTTCGACTTCTTTGAAAGTAGCTGATGCACCATCGAAATCACCGTTCAGGTACTGTGCGCGGCCACGTGCCAGGAGATCATTAATAATTTCACTTTGTGCAACAAAGTCAGGGCTGATTTCTTCGATCGGAAACGAATATGGTTTAGCTTTCTTTTTGGAACTGTTTTTCTGCATCTGCAAGATGCTTTCCCTCGTTTGCTTAATCTCATAAAGGATTGGCTTAGTCGTTGTGTTCAGTGTCAATTCGGAGCTATTGGAATCAAGAAGTTTCAGTCCATCTTCATAAGCACCCAACTCAGCAAGCTTGATTGCTTCGGGGATAGCAGTACGTGCAGCTTCTATTTTTGAGTTTTGGTTGGCAACTACGGCGGCTACAACTGAATCAGCAGAAGCAGAAGCAGCAACAGCAGTAGTAGAAGCAGAAGGAGCAGAAGAAGTTGGTACTTCGGCAGTGCTGCTAGGACCTCCTATTTCTTCATTGATGGAATCCAACAAACGCTTTGCATTTACATCGTCAGGGGCGATTTCATAAAGCTCTTCAGCTTTTGACTTTGCCAAAGTGAGGTCACCGGAATCACGTGCACGCAGGGCTTCTGCCATCAGCTGGATCTTTTCAGCAGTATTTTGAGCACTGGCTGTTTGTGGCATGGTTAATGTTAGTGTTCCGAGCACGCCAACTAAGAAAATAGTCAGGATATGCTTACGTATTGTGAGGTTTTTATTCATATTGGATTGAGCAGTTTTGCTGTTTTAGAACAATTAGAAATCAAAATCAAAAACCTGATTACTAGTATTGGCCTCTGATTCAAGCGATTTATTTGAAGTTTGGTTAGGTCTCAAGAAAAGTTGTTTGGTTTCTGGTTCTTGTTCTTGTTTACTGTCCTCAAGTCTTTTGATGGTTACAGAAGATTCTTCAAGACTTATTTTTTCAAGGATATATTTAGCTGACTCTGTTTTAAACTCATAAGGAGGCTTCTGTGTGATCTTGATTTCGAATTCAGGATCTTTCTTTGAACGTAGAAAGACGGTTACATTATCTTTATATTTTCGCTTACCGTGCGTCAGGAAAATTCGACGGCCGTCACGAAAATCAAGGATTGTTGCAACTGCGAGCTTAGTAAAGCCATCCGCATCCTGGATACGATCAATTGTAAAATTGTACACCGAAATTTCGTGTTTTCTGATGGATTGCCCCACTCGTGCTCTTATGCGCTCTCTTTTTTCCTCATCAAATAAAAGCAAAATACTTTTTTGGGAATCATTGAAATCTTCTTCTATGTAACCCTCTAGCTGTATACGATAAGGCTCTTTCTCAAGCGCAACTAAATAGATGTCAAAAGGCACTTGTGGTCGATCTTCTATTGGCGACTTAAAGATAAATGTACCATCCTTGTCTATCCAAATAGCCGGTGGTGTAAAAACATCATAGAGTTCGCCGGGCGCCTGCTCTTCTGCGTTTGGCCAAACAGCAGTACTTCCATCAAACGTCGGCACCGGTATAGGCTCATATCGATTAGATCCCAACTGACCAGCAATGGAGAAATCCCCAGCGCTACTGTTGAAATTGATCACACAAAAGATAATGCTGGCTAGAAGCACCAGGCCACTCAATCCAAATAGTAACTTGTCGTATGAAAATTTCATCTTCATTTAGAAACCTCACCTTCAGTATTGGGCAGTGCGATTACCTCAATAAATTCGAGGGTGACTATAAAAATAGACTCAATTTCAGAGATTATCGGCGTTTTGTTGTCGATAGTATCTTCATTGGTCGCGGCATTGAAAATTTTATTTGCAGTGCCCTGTGCTTCGGAACCGATACGCCCAACCTCAACACTACGAACGACAACCGGTAACTGAAAATAGGCCAGATTGTTGAGAAACCTGCGCAGCGACGGAGTGTAGCCAGTGAAAACCACTTGAAAGGCAAGCGTATCAATCACACCGGGAACACTTGCGGAAATTCCAGTGTCGATCTGGAAAGCCTTGCTATTTTTGGGATTCTCAAGGTCTTCACGTTTTACTTTCTGAATGCTCGTCGGATTAGCATCGATCAGCTGATCCAGTATGTAACTCAATATCTGACGTTGCTTATCTAATCGTGGAACAACTTCACCTTCAGGTATTGGCATCGAACCAAAATACTCTTCAAATCCGAATGCAAACTGATCGGGCACCTTAATGGGCGCCGGTTCAGAATTGGCGTTAATGTGTTTATCAAGCCGTTTTTTATACTCGGAGATGTAACGTAATATGCTGGAAATAACCGTAACACCATCATTGCTCGTTTCCAGATAGGCTCCCTTTTGAAGTTCCTCACGTATTTCGACCAGCCGTTCCTTCAATTCTTCAAAATTCGCTTCTGCTGCTTTTACATTTTTACTGGTCGGTACCGGGTTTGCATACATCAAGTCCCTGATCTGTCCATCTGCACTTGAGACCTGGCTCTTTGCTTTGGAAAGTTTCCCTGACTCAAAATATATGAGCACTGCGAGAAAAAGGGCGACGAGCAACAAACCTGTGCAACCCCCAAAAAAGACCATATTACGCTTTACGAAATCCATCAAAAAACTACAACGGTTTGGCCGGATCTACGACCAGGTTAATGCTAAACGGGAGAACATATAACCCCTTTTGCAAATTGGTAAATACCACAACGGGCGAGTGTGATGAGAGAATGAATTCAGAATTTTCAAAGCTAGACCGCAAACTCTTTATCTGTTCAGAGAGTGCATTCTGGTCAATGCTATCCAGCCCGTTAACTGCTTCTCGAACCAACAGTCGACCCTCAATAACAACTTCGTAAGAAGACGCTCCACTATCAGACCGGGCGCGCAAAACATTGAGCCGATCAAGCCAAACATCTTCTGCCTGATGTAAGCTCTTTTGCAGATCTGCAAAAAAATGTACCCAGTTTGACTTCGAGTTCACCAGACCCTCCAAACGCTGGATCGACTGGCTAATCCGTTCCGATTTTTCCTGATAGGAGCGGATTTCTGCCTGTTTGGAAATCAGGGGGCGTATGCCGTTCTGAATCATCTCGACGTTGTCGGAATAGGCAGCGTTTGCGATCCTGAAGCCCAAAAAAGGTGGTAGCATTGCCAACGCCAGACAAGCTGCCGCGGTAATGAGGAGTGGCTTCTTTTTGGAAAAAACAATCTCGTCCCGAATAGCTTCGGGCAACAAGTTCACTCCGGCAGGCTTGGCAACCATATCATGACATGCCTCGCCGATAATCTCACTGGTCTGTAGAATTAAGGTGTCCTGCTTTATATCGATGGATCCTTCTATCGATACGTTTTGAAGTGGATAAAAAATATCCACTTCAATTTTCTGAGTCTTGGAGAGCTGCTCCAGGAGCCCTTTCAGCAGGGAGCCCCGACCGTTCAATAAGATACGTTTTGGGGCTGAGCCTCCATTCTGGCGTTTGTAGTTAACAATTGAAAGCGTTATTTCCTGACTCATACGCCGCATGAATGCTTCGCCACAACTATTGAGCATTTTGACGCGGGTGTCGTCATCCGCGTGAGCGTCTTCACTGAAAAACTTTTGCTTGATTTGTTCTGCACGCGTAAACGAGCGCCCCAAACTATCCGCTATACTTTGAGTCAGCGCATTCCCACCCAACTGTATATTCCGCACAAAGAAACCTTCGGCATTGCGAAAAAGAAGATTTGTTGAACGTGCGCCGATATTGATCATGAGCACATCATCATCCGTTTCCGGATAGGCAAACTGCAGCGTATTATAATCCAGCACCGTTGCAGCACTGATCTTTTCGACCTGAAAGCCAGCAGCATGCATGTACCCACACAACTGGCTCACAATATTGGACTTTGCCGCTATAAACAGGACTTCTGTTTCTACACCATCATCGCTAACAACCTGACTGTCCCAAACTACTTCACTCAGAGAATATGGAAGATTCTGCTGCGCCTCAAATGCAATAATTTGCGCGCGCTTTGATTCTTCGATATGCGGTATTTTGATCGTTCTGGTGAGTACGAGGTTACCGGGGATGATCAAAGTAGCTACACCTGAAAACCCATGCTCTTTTGATAATGTTTTTAAAGCCTCACCAATTCCGGGCAGCAGCATGTCTTCATTGGATATATCATACGATAAAGCTAAATCAACCGTGACAAGCTGATCAATGTGCAGGCCTCCATCGTCGATGGAAACTTCTGCCACAGTTACTTTGCTGGCTCCGCAATTTACAATTAACTTTTTAGAAACGTTCATACATGCAACTCACTAGATGCTTTGAGAAAAATCTGACACCTTACAATGTAAAAAACAAACAATGCAAAACTTGGGCTGAGTTCTGGAAAGGTGAGGGTTGTAAAATAGATTTATCTCTGCGTCATATTATTGAAGCATACTCATCCGGCTTCATAAGATTTTCAATTTGTGATTGATCAGTCAGACGGATTTTCAACAGCCAGCCTTTGCCAAAAGCATCCTCATTGACTAATTCAGGTGTTGTCTCCACTTCCTGATTTATTTCAACAACTTCACAGCTGACCGGCATGTAGAGATCCGAGGCAGCCTTAACAGACTCAACCACACCAAACACATCACTGCTTTCAAACGTGGCACCGACTTCGGGAAACTCTATAAATGTTATGTCACCCAGACTATCCTGTGCATAATCAGTGATGCCAATCAGAGCTGTATCATCATCCTGTAATCGAATCCATTCGTGATCTTTGGTATATAGCAAATTTTTTGGTAGTTCACTCATTTTCAGGAAATTAAATGTGGGTTACTGGATTTATTTCAAACACTAAGATAAATATTCTTGAACAGTAGTCTCAAACTAAGTCAAGTTAGCACTTCTCCTTCTCAGGTCGTTGGATAATTTAAATCCGAGCAAATTACCTGTGACTTAAAATGATTTTAATCTTTATTTTAGCAGCCGCTTTTACGATTGGGGTTTCCGCCATTTGCTCAATCCTTGAAGCAATGATTCTCAGCACGACAACTGCTGAGATCGAAAGCCTCAAGAAAAAATACCCCACGCGAGGCCTGAAGCTGGAACACTACAAACTTGAGCTGGAGGAAACGAGCTCAGCAATCCTGAGCCTCAATACGATTGCCAATACATTAGGTGCCACGATTGTCGGTGGCCTCGCAGTAAAAATCTGGCCTGAAGATACGAATATTTTAATCAAGATTTCGATGATAATGACCCTCGGTATCCTGTTTTTCTCTGAGATCATTCCGAAAAACATGGGGGTTATTTACCGCCCGACCCTTCAGCCCATACTCATTTACCCACTTACGTTAATTTGTTTGTCGATGGCACCCCTGTCTCGTTTTGTTGCTGTTATCGTACGCATCCTGCTCAAACCAACAGCTAACGAGACAAACAATCAGGAAGAAATTATGTTGCTTGCTGAAAAAAGCGCTAAAGACGGAACGATTACTGCCAACAAACACGTGATGATAAACAATATGCTGAGTCTCGATAACATTTTGGTTAACGAAATAATGACGCCTCGCACAGTGGTTTACTCCATAGACGACCAGGAGACGGTTGGTTCGCTGATCGAAAAAGAAAACAACCTCCCCTTCGCCCGCATCCCGGTGTACCATGAACAAAACGATAACATCACCGGCACTGTGCGCCGCCGTGACATTCTTGGAGCCAAAGCAAAGGGAGATGACCATCTCAGCATTTTAGAACTGGCCCATGAAGCCCTCTTTATACCGGACAACGCAACGGCAGAAGATGCCCTGCAAACCTTTCTCAAAAACCACCAGCAGCTGGCAATAACCGTTAACGAATTCGGCAGCTTATCGGGCGTACTCACCATTGAAGATGTTATCGAAAGCATTATCGGTCAGGAAATTTTTGAAGCCGATGATCCAGCGGTCGACATGCGCGAACTGGCAAAACGTCAACAACTGATAATGAAACGTAAAAACCGGTAATTGCTCCGATTTTACAACCTGAACTCTCGAATCACCGACTCTTTTGATCCTCTGCAAACGAACGCGCAAAGTAAGTCAAAATCATATCTGCCCCGGCTCTGCGAATAGCGATCAGCGATTCATCCCGGCAACGTTGCAAATCCAGCCACCCCTTTTCTGCCGCCGCGTGGATCTGTGCGTACTCCCCGGAAACCTGATAGGCTGCCACCGGTAAGTTCGTCTGCTCGCGCACATCCCGGATGATGTCCAGATACAATCCTGCCGGCTTGACCATCAGCACATCTGCACCCTCTGCCTCATCCAACGCAACTTCAATGAGGGCCTCGCGGCGATTAGCAGGACTTAGCTGATAGGTCTGCTTGTCAAGGTACCGAGTGCTGACATTTGCTGCACTGCCAACTGCATCACGGAACGGACCATAGTAAGCCGAAGCATATTTTGCAGAGTAGGCAATGATCCCGGTACGCTCAAATTGATTATCGTCCAGTGCAGCACGAATCGCCCCAACACGGCCATCCATCATATCCGAGGGCGCCACAAAGTCAGCGCCTGCACCGGCTGCCAGGATCGCCATCTCTGCCAAAATTTCAACCGTTGCATCGTTGGACAGATCACCGGTCTTTGCATCGATAAGCCCATCATGTCCATGCACCGTATAAGGATCCAGAGCAAGATCGGTAATGATTGCCAGTTGTGGTAGCTCTGCCTTCAGCGTACGGATTGCGCGAAGTACCAGAGTGTCGGGATTTAACGCTTCACGACCAGCATCGCTTTTCAAGGATTGTTCCAATTTTGGAAACAACGCAACCGCTGAAATACCCAGTTCCAGCAGCGTACGGCACTCCTCGATCAACAGTGGTATTGGCAAGCGTGCTATTCCCGGCAATGAATCAATCGGCTCAGCTGTACCTTCGCCGTCGATGACGAAGACGGGCTGTATCAGATGGTGTACCGACAGTTCCGTCTCGCTGGCAAGAGAGCGTATCGCAGATGTTTGGCGCATGCGACGTGGTCGCCGACTCAGATCCAATCGAAAATCCGGAATATGTGACATAACTGAACAGATAGCAGTACAAACTGCTATTTCAAGCTGAAGTATGTATCAAAGTAACCACCGGATGCGATTTCAAACTTCACACGGCTTTAACAAGGCTTCATTATGGCCGATTTCAAAACCTATCGAATAACATGCCTGTTCAACTCTACGATACACTGAGCCGTAAGATCCTACCGCTTGCCCCGAAAGATGGTCTGCCCCTGCGCTTTTACTGCTGCGGCCCCACGGTTTACGGACCAGCACACGTTGGAAACTTTCGCACTTTTCTCATTCAGGATGTTCTCCGTCGTGTTACTGAAGTCGACGGCACGAATGTACAACACGTACGCAATATCACAGATGTTGACGACAAGACGATACAACGCTCCATAACAGAAGGTATTCCGCTCAAAGAATTCACCGCAAAATGGATTGACCAGTTCCACACCGACTGTGACGCACTCAACATGCTGCACCCGGAAGCCGAACCAAGCGCCATCGATCATATCCAACAGCAGATCCAACTGATTGAGACGCTCATACAACAAGGTCACGCGTATGCAACTGAGGATGGCTCGGTTTACTTCCGCGTTCAATCGTTTGACAACTATGGGCGCCTTTCACGTCTTAAGCAACGTACATTAAAGACTCAGACTGAGAACTCAGCAGGCACGCGCAATGATGCCGACGAATATGATCGCGAGTCCGTAAGTGACTTTGTGCTCTGGAAGCATCGCAAACCAGAAGACGGGGAAAACCATTGGAACAGTCCCTGGGGTGAAGGTCGTCCCGGATGGCATCTGGAGTGCAGTGCAATGATCCACAGCGCATTTGACGGTCATACCATTGATCTTCACGGCGGAGGGATCGACCTCTGCTTCCCACACCATGAAAACGAGATCGCGCAATCCGAATGTGCCTATCACCAGACGCTCTGCAAACACTGGTTCCACAGTGCTCACCTCATGGTAGAGGGCAAAAAAATGTCTAAAAGTCTCGGTAACCTTTACACGCTCGAAGATCTGCGTAAGAAGGGATTTCACCCGGCAGTGGTTCGCTATGCACTCATCTCAGGTAGCTATCGTCAGCCGCTCAACTTTACCTTTGACGGGCTGCACGCCGCCCAAAGCGCACTGCATCGCATCGAACGCTTTGTCGAATCGCTTCTCGATGTAAGCGGCGAAAATAAGGGGCTCCTCACTTACGAAATAGGAGACAAAGCACCGATTGATTTCGGGCTTCTGAACGACGCCTGGGAAAAACTGTGTAATAATCTAAATACACCTGCCTGCCTGGGCGCCCTGTTTGGAGTTATTGGTTCCCATCCGGCAGCTTCGATGAAGCCGCAAGAAGCACAACAACTGCTGAAATCACTGAGCGCCCTGCTCTACGCGCTTGGCCTAAAACTCTTTACCGAAAACAAACAACCCGTCGATGCACCTGCTGAGATCCTCGCCATAGCCCAACAGCGCTGGGAGGCAAAGCAGTCGAAAGACTGGAGCAAAGCCGACGAACTGCGCGACGAACTGCTCGCAAAAGGCTGGCAGATACGAGACAAAAAGGACGGCTTCGAACTGGAACCTAAGAGCTGAAGGAAATGACGGCAGCTATATTCATATTTATTCAGCTATAGTTACATCGAAACGTTGCTATGTGTTTTTCGCCTCAAGCAGATGATTGATTACGTAATCGGCGCATCGGTCTGCCTCGGCCAGAATTGTGTCATTTTCTAACTTGGGAAGTTGTTCGCGTGCTTCGAACCGAACAACACGTTGTTGCTCCAGCAGTAGCTGAACCGAATTTCGTACGCGTGACTTATTACTTGCTGAAGGGACACCCAGAAGGCCGGTTGAGGCACCTGCAGTCAGCGCTTCGTAGACCATTGAAACGCTGTCCTCGGATACCCAGGCGGTTTTGCATTTCTGAAGTTTTTCAGAGACCCAGCCTCGGGGAGTTTTCTCAACCGGGATAACCTCTAGATTCGGATAGGAAAGATCGACCAATTGCCGAGTACAGTCCGAGGGAGTCCTGCGGGAAGTTGTTAACGTCCAATGGATGTCAGCGCGTTCCTGAATCAAAGTGATGACTTGTTCCAGAATAGTTCCAGTATTCCACTGATAGTGCGCTGAAGGTCCGCCGATCAGGAACAACCCGCGTTTTGGATCTGCATCGTTCGCCGGCTGTATCGGATTGAGAACACCGTCCGTTAGCAAAACGTTTGCCCCCGGTTTTTTAGAGTCATGTTTGGGAACCAGGCATAGATCGAATAGTGCGACCGGTAACGTTGGATGCATCAGGACAATTGTCTTTCCTCCGTAGACTCGACTTGCTGCGAGCATGGCCAGATGAGTTCGATTGCCGGCTCCGATGATAAGACTTGGAGGGGGCAACGATTCCTGTGGAGCAAAATTTTTGAGAATGAGCCCGGACAAGCTTTTCCAACGTGTTGGCGCTTTGATTTCATAATGTAAGAGCTCGACCCTTTTCTCCAAAGCCTTTACCAGTCCCAGGGTCTGTGCTTCATGGCCGGCTTTGCCATCCAGGATTCGCCAAACCACGTAGTTGCTCGATCCTGTTGTCGTGTTTGCGTTTATTGAAGCATTCATTCGGACAAGACCATGATTACATGTATACCCATCGTCCAGAATAAGTGTTGATCATAAAAGACGAACTTCTAACTCCTAGATTCCAACTTCTGTATTCAGGATGAAAGAGATCTACATATGACTTGTTACTCTCTTCTTATAAAGCTAAGTATGTAATCATCTGGACACATGATTCTTATCCAAAATGATAGCGCAGGCAGCGTCCCTGCGCGCCGCACGAACGTTTGAATGCTAAGGCTTACGCGACGCAGGTGCGCACCGGAGATGGTGCTGCGCTACCTGAATGCGATCTGTACAAGTAATTATAGGCTTAGCTATAAAGCAGCTAAATAAGCTCATGAGTTGTCTTTAATGACTTTTAGAAACTCCGGTAGCACAGTTGCCAGCTTGGCCGGGCCAATCCCTTTGATCATCGAAGCAGCCGCTTCGTCCTGGGGTTTCTGGTTGGCCAGTTCAACGAGTACTGAGTTGGGGAAAACCGTAAAGGCAGGCTTTCCGGATTCGGCAGCCATTCTAGCGCGCAAACTCACTAGCAGGCCGTAGAGGTGCTGGTCGAGTATGGTTGCCTCGGCTTTTCCGGATTTGGAGCTGTTGTCTGAAGTTGCCTTTCCTTGTCGAATGACTCCGGCTGTGCGCTCGGGAAGTTCCAGGTCAACTGTCTCGGCCCCGCGCATAATTCGGGCGCCTTTTTCTGTCAGTTTAAGCAGTGGATACTCAGATTCGACGACGACTCCCACCAGTCCGGTACGTTCGAGACTTTTAAATAGCGCATCGACATAAGCGCTACCTTCTGCTTTTAAGATGCCGTAAGTCGAAAGCTGATCCAGACCGCTTTTACGGATACCCGCTGTTTGTTTACCCAGCAGGCATTCGATAATCCTGCGCTTGCCAAAGCGCGGTGCCCAGTTGTCCGGGCCAACCCTGCGGCTCATACGGGCGATGCCGCTGAGTGCTTTTTGGACGATGGTAAATTCGTCCTTGCTCAGTGCTCTTGCTGACTGGTTTTTTACCTGTTTGCACTGATCGCAGTGACCACAGGGTTTGCTATTTTTCTCACCAAAGTAGTTCAGTATCCATCGCTGGCGACAGCTCTCGGCATAGGCAAACTCGATGACTGCGCGAAGGCGTTGGTTATCGAGCTTAGCCTTGCGGTCAAGGGCTGCTTTATCAATCGGCAGACTGTTACCGCTTTGGCCAAGTTGTCGTATTCGCGTTCCTCGGAGGCGCTGCCCGGGGATGTCGAATCGCTCAATCCAGTTGTTCCGTGACAGTATGGAGAGCGAAGTACTAACTGCCATCGGATTGACTTTGCGCCCAAGCAGTTCACAGAGATCATCAATCGAGCGATGCACCTCATGGTTCTGGTCGCTCTGGACACAGAGCAAATCGAACACCTCTGCAAGCAGTTCTTTTCCGGGATTGGCACCTTCAATAAAAAAGTCCTGTACGCGCTTATCGACGTAAGAAAAGAGCATCTCGCAGACACCTGGTTTGCCATCCCGTCCAGCACGGCCGCCCTCCTGATAGTAGGCCTCGACACTGCCCGGCATTTCATAATGACACACAAAGCGGATGTCCGGGCGATCAATGCCCATACCAAAGGCATTGGTAGCCACCACGATGCTGGCTTCGCCACTGATAAAAAAGTCCTGTGCAGCAGTGCGTTCACGGTCGCTAAGGCCACCATGGTAGCGAATGACAGGACTGGCGAGGCCTTCGATTTTATTGGCAACTGAGTCGACTGACTTACGTGTGGCGCAGTAGATGATGCCGATGCCGTGTTGTTCTATCAGTGCTTGTACGGCCTCCATTTTTTCATTTTCAGACTGGATTTTTCGCACTCGAAAGCTCAGGTTTTCACGAGCAAATCCAGCTACGAATTCAGCGGGCTCATGCATTTCAAGACTTTGCTTGATATCTTGCTGAACGTCTGGAGTAGCCGTTGCCGTTAATGCGATGCAAGGAGGGTTTCCAAGCGCTTTACGGACTTCGCCCAGACGCATGTAGTCCGGCCGGAAATCGTGACCCCACTGTGAGAGACAGTGGGCCTCATCGACTGCAAAGAGGTCAATTGCATCTTTTGGCAATGCGTTCAGGAAGGACTTGGATCGGAACCGCTCTGGCGCAACGTAGACGAGTTTAAGTTCGCGCTTGCGCACAGCATCCAGAGTGGTTCTTTGCTGTTCCAGAGTTTGAGAACTGTTAAGCAGGCCCGCAGGCAGACCGCGCGCCTGCAAAGCATCGACCTGATCTTTCATCAGAGCAATCAAAGGAGAAACCACCAGGGTGACGCCTGGCAACAGCAGCGCCGGTAGTTGAAAACACAGACTCTTGCCACCCCCGGTAGGCATGACAACAAGTGTATCCTTACGCTCAAGCACTGCCTGCACGACTGCATCCTGTGGCTTGCGGAATGCGGCCAGTCCAAAGTATGTTTGCAATGCAGTTTCAGGTGTCACTGCATATTAGAATGCGGAAATGTTCACTGTATCGACAAGCTAAAGTTTATAACTCTTTTGAACTTCGAACATTGAACTTCGAACTTTGAACGTTGAATAGACTAAGGGTGGGATCTAGGCCTTAGGTAACGGGGTGTGCTGTATTGTATGGCTAAATAAAAGTAAAAAGTCACATTCGAGTTTTTCGCTGTAATCGTACTGGGCTTGTGACAATTTTCGATATAGCTAAGTATGTAATCATCTGGACACATGATTCTTATCCAAAATGGTAGCGC